>CBEULV010000050.1:0-12720 GCA_965544015.1 uncultured Gammaproteobacteria bacterium
CTGCACCGGTGTGACCGGCCTTCTATTCCCTCAAACACCGGGTTTCCTATATTGTTATCCAGCGATTACCCGTTGCCAACAGAGAGTTGCAAATAACACGATGATCAGTGCTCCCGGCATCACCTCCACGCTTGCAGCCGAACGCCTGGCGCAATACGGGCCGAACCGCCTGCCCGAGCCGGAAACCGCCGGCTTGCTGAAAATTTTCATCGGCCAGTTCAGAAGCCCGTTCATCTATGTATTGTTTGTCGCGGCCATCGTCTCGTTCGGGCTCGGCCAGCGGGTTAATGCACTGTTTATTCTCCTCGTGCTGCTGCTCAACGCACTGATCGGGACTATCCAGGAATATTCTGCCGCACGTGCCGCTGCCGCATTGCGCCAAATGGTGCCATACCGTGCCACGGTCATACGTGATGGTCGCGCCATCACCATCAATACCACCGATGTCGTACCCGGCGACTATGTTCAGCTGGTCAGCGGCGACCGTGTCCCGGCGGACATGCGCCTTGTTGAAGCCCGTGAATTGCAGGTGGATGAATCCATGTTGACGGGTGAATCTGTCGCCACGCTCAAGGACGCCGGGGTGGAAACTGCCGGGGATGCGCCGCTTGGTGATCGCGCCGACATCAGCTTCGCCGGCACGGTCGTGCTGCGCGGTCGCGGGGCGGGGGAGGTGATTGCGACTGGCAGTGCGACCGAGATCGGGAAGATCGCGGCCGATATCGGCGCGGAACTCGATGTCGCTCCGCCCCTCATGCAGCGCATCGAACGTTTCACACTGTTTATCACCTATGCAATCCTGGTGCTGGTTGCACTGATCTTCCTTATTACCGTGCTGCGTGGAGATGATCTCGCCTCGGTGTTTCTGCTTGGTGTGGCGCTGGCGGTTTCCGCGATCCCGGAAGGTCTGCCTGCCGCCATGACTGTCGCGCTCGCTATTGGCATGCGGCGCATGGCGCGCCGCCATGTCATTATCCGCCGTCTGCTCGCTGTCGAGTCACTGGGTTCCTGTACCTATATCGCCGCTGACAAGACCGGTACGCTGACAGTCAACGAAATGACCATTCGCCGCATTGTGTTGCCGGACAATGCATCATTTGATGTCAGTGGCGAAGGGCTTGACCTGCACGGGCTGGTCACGCCAGTCACAGAAGGTGCAGATACCGGTCGCCTGCGCCTGCTGGCACACGCCGGCCTGCTCGCCAACGAGGCTGATCTGGACGATGGGCCTGGAGGGCGCGTGCCACGTGGTGATGTCGTTGACGTGGCCTTCCTGGTGCTGGCCGACAAGCTCGGGATGGATTATCGCGAAGTTCGCATGCGCTGCCAGGAACTGGGCAAGGTGCCGTATGAATCCATACATGCCTACGCTGCCAGCGTAAACAAGTACGAAGGGGGTTATGAGATTTTCATCAAGGGCAGCGTCGAGCGTCTGCTGGAAATGTGTGCTCACGCACGTGGAGTGGATAGTTTCTCCCCGGCACGGATTGAACGACAGGCCCGTGAACTGGCGCAGGCCGGTTACCGCGTACTTGGGCTGGCGCGGCGCAGGGTGAACATCGTACCAGCCGAACCGGAGGAATTTCTAAGTGATATGGAATTCATCGGTATCGCCGGCATGATGGACCCGCTGCGCCCGGAGGCGCTGGCTGCAGTGCAGCAATGTCATGATGCCAGCATCAAGGTGGCGATGATCACCGGCGACCATCCACAGACCGCTTGTGCGATCGCACTGCAACTCGGTATTGCCGATGAGGATATGGAACCGGTTACCGGCCAGCAAATTCGGGAGGCGGCGGGTAGTGGAACAGAAGCACTACATGATCTGGTAGACAGTACTCGTGTATTTGCACGCATCGAGCCGCATCAGAAAAAGCAGATTGTTGAACAGCTGGTTGAGGATGGCGAGTTCGTTGCGGTGACCGGCGATGGCGTGAATGACGCACCGGCACTGCGCCAGGCGCATGTAGGCGTGGCCATGGGCAGGCGCGGCACTGATGTGGCGCGCGAGAGCGCGGATATCATTCTCACCGACGATAATTTCTCCTCCATCGTGGCCGGTATCACACAGGGCCGCATCGTCTACAACAACATTCGCAAGGTGATCTTTCTGCTGATCTCCACCGGCGCGGCCGAGATGATGCTTATTATGCTGTCACTGCTGTTCGGTATGCCGCTACCGCTACTGCCGATCCAGTTGCTGTGGCTCAACCTGGTGACCAATGGCATACAGGACGTCGCGCTTGCCTTCGAGCCGGCGGAGGGTCACGAACTGCAGCATCCTCCGCGCGCACCCAGCGAGCCGATCTTCAACCGCCTGATGCTGGAGCGTGTCATTGTCAATGCGCTGGTAATGGGCTGTCTCGCATTCGCCGTATTCAGCTGGCAGATTGGCAATGGTGCGACGGTGGAAAGCGCGCGTAACATTACGCTGTTACTGATGGTGCTGTTCGAAAATGTACATGTGCTTAACAGCCGCTCTGAAGTCACCTCGATTTTCAAACAGTATTTTTTCGGAAATCCCCTGCTGCTGTTCGGTATGCTGGGTGCGCAGGGTATCCATATCGCCGCCATGTACACACCGGGCCTGCGTGACATCCTGCAGCTCACGCCGGTTACGCTGCACCAGTGGATGCAGTTGCTGATGATTGCGCTGGTCCTCATCGTGGTGGACGAGGTACACAAGAGGTGGAGTGTCAAGACAGAAGTTGCTGTTGGCAGTTAAAGCAGCAGACCGTCTGGTTAGCAAATTCTTGGTAGTGGGTCGTCCTCGAGCTCTTCCAGTATGCGTTCGCCACCGAGTGCGGTCTTCATCAACACGTGTTTGTGTTGTGCATCAATGCTCCCGATGATGGCGGAATCATCTCCTTCCGGTAACGCACGCCAGCTTTGTAAAAGCCTTTGCGCATGCCCGGGGTCGGTCACGGCAACAACCCGGCCCTCGCAGGCGAGATAGAGCGGGTCGTAGCCGAGTATGTCGCAGACCGACTGCACGGCGTCACGCACCGGGATATCCGGCTGGTTCAGAGTTACACCCATTCCAGTTGCACGTTGCAGCTCGTGGCACACGGTGGCGAGTCCGCCGCGTGTCGGGTCACGCATGAAGTGCAGGCCTTCAATATCAAGTGCGGCCCGGGTCAGTGGCAATACGCTTGCCGCATCGGACTGTACATCGCCCTGCAATCCAAATGCCTCGCGCGCCAGCATCACTGCGATACCGTGGTCGCCGACCGGTCCGCTTACCAGCAGCGCGTCACCGTCATTGATGCGGTCGAGCCCGACCGGATGCGGGTGCCGGATGCCGATACCGGTGGTAGCCAGGTACAGGCCGCCGCCTTCACCGCGGCGCAATACCTTGGTGTCACCGGCCACTACCGTTACGCCAATATCGCGTGCGGCAGCGGCCAGACTGCCGATAATGCGATCCAGTGTTGCGATTTCCATGCCTTCCTCGATAAAGGCATTAAGACTCAGGTAGCGTGGTGTCGCGCCGGCCACGGCGAGGTCGTTGGTAGTGCCGTGCACCGCGAGCGTTCCGATGTTGCCGCCGGGAAATTCCAGTGGCTGCACGGTGAAACCGTCGGTGGTAAACAGTACCTCGCTGCCGTTCAGCGCGAGCGGCACGGCGTCGGCCTGTACGTCCAGGCCGGGGTTGGCGAGATGGCGGGCAAAGATCTCGTCAATCAGCTCGCGCATATAGCGCCCGCCGTTGCCGTGCGCCAGTGAGATGTGGGTATCCTGCATGGCCATTATCCATTGGCGGCGCGTGCGCCGTATTCAATTACCTGCCCGTAACACAGGCCGGCGTCATTCACCGGAATATCGTGTGGCAGGGTTACATCAAACCCATCCTGTTGCAGCAGGGTAAAGACCTGCTCGGTCAGTACCCGGTTCTGGAATACGCCGCCGGACAGGCCGATGCGCTGCACGCCGTGCTGTTCGTATGCGCAGCGTGCCTGCTGTGCAATGGCAGCGGCCAGGCTGGCATGAAACACGCCGGCACGTTCAGCGACGCTGCGTGTGTTGTCCTGCAGCATTTCCAGCAAGGGTTCCCAGTCGCTGATCCAGACGCCATCGTCATTTTGCACAAGTGCCAGATCAATGGCCCCGGCCATTTCCTTGCAGGCGGCCTCCAGCAGCATCGGGCCCTGGCCCTCGAAACTGGCAAAGTTGCACAGCCCGGTCAGTGCCGCGGCGGCATCGAACAGTCGCCCGGCCGCACTGCTTTGAGGTGTGTTGACTCGTTGTTGCCAGGCTTGCTGCGCCAGCGTGGTGTTGTCCGGCAGGCAATTGCACAACACGCCGGTCTCCCAGCACAGTGCTGCGGCGCTGCGCCACGGTTCACGCCCGGCGCGTTCGCCACCGGGAAGAAAGAATGGACGCAGGCTGGCAAAACGTTGCCAGTGGCCGGGGTGTCCCAGCAGCGCCTCGCCACCCCACAGCGTGCTGTCCGCACCATAGCCGACGCCATCCCAGGTAAACACCAGTGCGGGCGCCGCTGCATCAGCGTCCGGGCAGGCGACTGCGGCATGCGCATGGTGGTGCAATACGCGCTCCACCGGCAAGCCGCACTTGTCTGCCCAGCGTGATGTTGCATAAGCCGGGTGTGCATCACACAGCACGATCGTCGCATCCAGCTGGTAAAGCGCTTGCAGGTCCTGGACCGTTTGTTCAAATACCGTGAGGCTGCGCACGTTGTCCATATCGCCGATGTGCGGTGAGACAATGACACGATTATCCCAGGCCAGCGCCACCGTGTTCTTCATGTGCCCGCCAACGGCGAGTACCGGCTGCTGCAGGGTAAATGGCAGCGTGTACTCCAGCGGTGCGCAGCCGCGCCCGGTACGCAGCAGGCGCGGCCGGTCCTGGATGACGCGATAGACCGGGTCATCTGCCGGACGTGCTATCGGGCGGTTGTGATGCAGGAAGCTATCGGTGACATGCGCGAGCCGGTCCTCGACCTGGTTATTATCGGTCAGCACCGGTTCGCCGCTGATGTTGGCCGAGGTTGCCACCAGCGGAGCGCCGAACGCATTCAGCAACAGGTGGTGCAGCGGGCTGTAAGGCAGCATTACACCGATTTCACCGAGACCGGGGGCGGCCAGTTCAGAGACATTGCCGCCCGGTTTCTTGCGTGCCAGTACGATCGGACGTTGCGGTGAGAGCAACAAATCGGCCTCGTCACGTGACAGCCACACCACGTTATTGATACATCGCAGCGGCCTGCTGACCGGCGCCGGGAACATCACCGCCAGCGGCTTGTCCGGACGCGGTTTGCTGGCACGCAAGTGTTGTATGGCCCGGTCATTTCGGGCATCGCACATGAGGTGATAACCGCCAATACCCTTGATCGCGACAACCTGACCAGTACGCAAGGCGGCAAGTGTTGCAACGAGTGCGGCATCGCTGCCGTGTATGCGGTTGTCGCCATGATGAAATTCCAGTGACGGCCCGCATGTCGGGCAGGCCACCGGCTCGGCATGAAAACGCCGGTTGGATGGAAGCCGGTATTCCGCCTCGCACTGTGCGCACAGGGTAAATCCGGACATGGTCGTCGCGGGACGATCATAGGGCATGCTGCGTATCAGCGTGTAGCGCGGGCCGCACTGGGTGCAATTGATGAACGGGTAGTGATAGCGGCGATTACCCGGGTCTTCAAGCTCACCGAGGCAATCATCGCAGGTGTACAGGTCAACCGGGATATGAATGCTGCGTGGTCCATGGGCGGAGCTAGCGCGAATCTGGAAGTCCTGCAGGTCTGCGGTTGTCGCGGCCATGCAGTTGTCCAGCTGCGGCCTGGCCAGTGGCGGGGCATTTTCAAACAGTCGGCGCATGAAACTTTGCAGTGTCCCGCTTTCGCCCTGGATGTGAATTTCCACCAGGCCGACGCGGTTGCGCACCCAGCCGGTCAGGCCAAGCGCCTGTGCGAGCTGATAGACAAACGGGCGAAATCCGACGCCCTGTACCTGTCCGCTGACCTGCAGACGCAGGGCCTCCGGTGTGACAGCTTGCAGACGGGTGGCCGAAGTCGACATGTCATGTAGCCATAGGTACGCGTTGCGAGGTATTGGCCGGTTCGCGCATGCCGCCTGACCACCAGATGCGGCAGGCACCTTCGTCTGACACCATGCAGGGACCGATCGGGTGGCGCGGCTGACAGGCTACGCCGAACAGCTGGCATTCATTGGGATAGATCCTGCCCAGCACTACTTTGGCGCAGTCACAGCCCGGTGGCATTTCGCCGGCACGCTTGCGTGCGTCATCGGCATAGGACGGGAAGTGCACGCGCGCATCGTGTGCCTGGTAGCGTTCCTTGATCGTGAACCCGGAGGCCGGGATCACGCCGACACCGCGCCAGTTGGCATCGCCGACATCCATGCTGTGCCGGATGTGTTGCTGTGCAAGGCGGTTGCCACCATTACGCACCACTTCGGGGTAGCAGTTGTCCAGGAAACAACGGCCCTCGATCCGTTGCCGCAGCGTGGAGTACATCGCTGCCAGCAGGCTCTCCGCTGTAAAGCCGGCCACGGCTGCAGGGATGCCATGCTTGTCGACGACAAACGCCCATTCCTCCGGCCCCATGATGGTGGCAACATGGCCGGGCGCCACCAGCGCATCAAACCCGGGGGTGCCGGAGTCGAGCAGCATGGCAACGGCCGGCCAGGTCAGGCGTCCGGACAACAGGATGAACAGGTTGTCCGGCACGCCTTCAACCAGCAGCGCAGCGGTTGGTGCGGTCGTGGTTTCAAAGCCGGCGGCAAAGAAGACCACTGGCTGGTGCGGATTGTCACGGGCAATGCGTGCTGCCTCGGTGGGTGAGGCTACCGGGCGAATATCGGCGCCCTGTGTACGTGCGGCCTCCAGCGAGCGCGCCTTTGCACGCGGCACGTTTACCGGTACGCGCAGCATGTCACCGTAGGCGACCAGGATGATGTTTTCGTTCAGGGCCAGCTGGATGGCCTCGTAGATGTCTTCTTCCGGGCAGATGCATACCGGGCAGCCGGGCCCCGGGATCAGCTCGATGTTGTCCGGCAGGGCGTGGCGCAGCCCGGACATGGTAATGGAGCGTTCGTGTCCGCCGCAGACGTTCATGATGCGCACGCGTTCCGGCAAGTCCAGTGCATGAATCCGTGCGAGCCAGTCTGCGGCGCTGAGTGCAGTCATGGTGCGGTCGTGCGGGTTGTAGAAGTCGGCGGGTCGATTGCCCCGAGACGGTGTTCCAGTGCCGCGGTTTCTTCGAACAGCCAGTGCAGCCAGGCGTCCATGCCGTCGCCGGTCTTTGAGGAAATCTCGATGATGGGCGCACTGCTGGCCAGTGCCTGCAGGTGCCGGCGTGCATTGTCCGGCTGAAAGTCATCCAGCACCGGCAGCAGGTCACTCTTGCTCAGCAGTACCAGGTCGGCGGCGCGGAACATGACCGGGTATTTGGCCGGCTTGTCGTCTCCTTCCGGTACCGACAGCAGCGTCACGTTGTGGTGCTGGCCGAGGTCAAAGCTGGCCGGGCACACCAGGTTGCCGACGTTCTCTATAAACACGATGTCCAGCTGCCCCAGGTCGAGCTGGTGCAGCGCATCATGCACCATGTGGGCATCGAGGTGACAGGCGCTGCCGGTGGTGATCTGGACCGCCTTGACGCCACGGCGGCGGATGCGCTCGGCATCGTTTTCGGTTTCCAGGTCTCCCTCGATCACCGCGAGGGCAAGTTCCTTGCCGAGCGCGTCAATGGTTGCCTCCAGCAGTGCGGTCTTGCCGGCACCCGGTGAGGACATCAGGTTGATGGCCAGCACGCCGTGCTTGTCAAAATGCTGGCGATTATGACTCGCAGTGCGGTCGTTTTCAGCTAGCAGGCCGCGCAGTACCGAGACGGACTCATGGCCGTTGTCGGTTCTCTCCAGTTTGCCTCCCGGTTGCAGCAGGTGGGCATTGCCATGGGTCACGTTACAGCCGCAGGTATCGCACATGGAGGACTCCTTGGTATTTCAGTGTTCGGTTGTTCCCGGTGGTATGTCCGCCGGTATATCGCGGCATACCTCCACCGTGGTGAGCAGTAACTCATCACCACTAACCACGCGGGTCTGCCAGTCGCCGCAGTTGGCGCAGATCAGCCGTGCCGGCAGCGCATCGGTGACCTGGCCGCAGCTGCGGCAATTTACGCGTACCGGCGTACTGTTGCTGATCAGTCGCGCCCCGTCCGCCACGGTGCCGGCACTGGCAATGCTGAAGGCCTGCTCCAGCAACTGCGGTTCCACGCCGGACAGCGGGCCGATATCGATGTTGATCTCCACCACCCGATGTGCGTGCTGCTCGCGTGCCACCAACTTGACCTGCTCAATCAGGGCCTGGCAGACGGCAAGCTCATGCATGGGGAGACTCCAGCATTTGGTCGTACAGTTCCCAGGCGCTGCGGGCCTCCTGCGGGGTGATTTTCTGGATGGCGTAGCCGACGTGCACCACCACGAAGTCGTCGATGGCGAGCGCCTCCTCCTGCAGCATGAACAGGCTGACATCACGCTGCACGCCCTTTGCCTCGCAGCGCGCGGTATAGCCGTCAATAGACTGAATTTGCATAGGAATGCCAAGACACATCAGGTTTACCCCCGCTACTGCAATGGTCAGCTCGCCGCGAGCTGTTAATGATGAATCAATTAAACATGAAAAAACCTGTGCGGAATTGACGTCCGTCAATAAAGCCATGATATGCATGTTGTAAAAATCAGGTTCTGAGCGAGGAGCTGACAGAATGTCAATCAACAAGACATTAATCCTGGGTATTGGTAACACGTTGCTTTCGGACGAGGGTGTTGGTGTGCACATGCTGGATTACCTGCGCCAACACTGTCCGGAACTTTCCAATGCCACATTTCTTGATGGCGGTACGCTGAGCTTTACGCTGGCCCCCTGGATTGAAGACGCCGATCACCTGGTGGTGATCGATGCCGCCGAGTTATCGGCACCTCCCGGCACGGTGCAGGTGTTTGAAGATGCCGCCATGGACCGCTTCGCCGGTCGTACCAAGCGCAGCGTGCACGAGGTCAGCCTCGGTGACCTGCTTGCCATAGCGCATCTCACGCAGGCCCTGCCCACCCACCGCGCCCTGGTTGCCATTCAGCCGCAGCAGGTCGACTGGGGGAATACCCTGAGCAACCCGGTCAAGCGTGCGCTGCCGCGTGCCGTACACGAAGTGCTGGCGCTGTTGCGGCAATGGGCAGTGCTCCATCCCGCCCCGTCACCCGATTACACGCAGGCCGCAACGCTGCCGGCAGGCTGAGGAATCCCCATGCAGATACAGACACAGAGCGGCTGTAGTGCAACGCCCGGCAATGTCGCTACCGGAAACGTTATTCCGCTGTTGCACGAGGTGCGCCATGCACTGCAGCAGTTTCTCGACAGCCGGCAGGAGACGATTATCGATCTGCGCAGTATCCCGATGGGGCCGGGCGAGGAAGAACAGATCGCTGAACAACTCGGGCGTGGCGAGGTGCAGGTGCGCTTGTCTGCGCTGGGGCCGAGCGAGATCGTCGAGACGCGCTATCCGGGAGTGTGGCTGGTTACCCACCACAACAACGACGGTGACATCATCGGCAAGTTTATCGAGGTGTGCGCAATACCACGCCTGGTTACCGCGCAGCAAGAGGATATTCGTGCCGGCCTGCAGGCCTTGAGCGCGCAACTGGCGGAATAACAGCAGATACATGTAGACAGGAGACACACGATGTCGAAACACCAGACCATAGGTGAAGCACTGCGGGCACGCGGCGTTTCCCGGCGCGGGTTCCTGAAATTCTGTGCGGCAACCGCATCGCTGATGGCCTTGCCGCCATCAATGGTGCCGGTGATTGCCGCGGCGCTGGAAAAGGCCCGCCGTCCGTCAGTGATCTGGATGTCGTTCCAGGAATGTACCGGTTGCACCGAATCGCTGACCCGTTCGCACTCGCCAACCGTGGAAGGTTTGATCTTCGATACCATTTCGCTGGACTATCATCACACGCTGCAGGCCGCCTCCGGTACTGCGGCCGAGGCCGCGCGCGCGGCCGCGATGGAGGAGAACTGGGGCAAGTACATCCTGGTGGTGGACGGCTCTATCCCCATGGCTGACCCGGGTTATTCCACCATTGCCGGTATCAGCAATGTGGACATGCTGCTGGAGACTGCCGCCGGTGCGGCAGCGATTATCTCGGTTGGCAGTTGCGCGGCATTTGGCGGTATCCCGTATGCCAGCCCGAACCCGACCGGTGCGGTGCCGGTGTCCGAACTGGTGCATGACAAGCCGATTATCAATGTGCCCGGTTGCCCGCCCATCCCGGTAGTGATTACCGGTGTGCTGGCGCACTACCTGACCTTTGGCGCCATCCCGGAGCTGGATGAACTGGGTCGGCCACTGGCCTTCTACGGCAAGAGCATTCACGACCGCTGTTATCGCAGGCCATTCTATGACAAGGGCCTGTTCGCGGAGACCTTTGACGACGAGGGGGCGAAGAAGGGCTGGTGCCTGTACAAGCTGGGCTGCAAGGGGCCAACCACCTACAACGCCTGCGCCACCACCAAGTGGAACGAAGGCACCAGTTTCCCGATCGAGTCCGGGCACCCGTGCCTGGGCTGCTCGGAGCCCGATTTCTGGGACGGCGGTGGCTTCTACAAGGCTATTTCCATGCCCACCGAGGATATTTCGCGCACCGCCGTGTATGCCATCGGGGCCGGTGCTGCGGCCGGTGTGGCACTCGGTGCACTCAACCGCGCCAAGAAAACACGTGCCGTTCAGGCACACCGGAAGGTCAGTATCGATGATCTGGAGAAGGACGGCTGACCATGTCCGAGACTGAACTGTTGATCTGGATACGCGGGCCGGCGCTGCAGATTGCCACGGTGGTTTTTCTGCTTGGCGGGGTGCTGCGGATATTTGAAATACTGGCGCTGGGTCGCAAGCCGAATCTTGCCGAGCCGCGCGGTTCCGCACTGGCCGGGGGGTTGAGAACCATCATTACACGCTCGTTCCCCGATCGCGGCACGCTGCAGCGTTCGACGTTCAATGTTGTGGCCGGGTATATCTTTCATATCGGTTTTTTCATTGTGCTGTTTTTCTTCGCACCCCATATCCTGCTGTTTGACGATGTCTTCGGAATCAATTGGCCGGCCTTGCCGACACAGTTCATCGACGCTGTTACCGTGGTCACCATGATCACGCTGGTCGCCGTGCTGCTGCATCGTATCAACCACAAGGTGATGCGTTACCTGTCGCGCTTCCAGGATTACCTGGTCTGGCTGGTAACGATCCTGCCGCTGGTGACCGGTTATTTCGCATTTCATCGCATCGGGCTGGCACCGCCGTTACTGATTGCCATTCACATTGCCAGCGTGGAGTTGCTGATGGTGGTGTTTCCGTTCACCAAGCTGATGCATGCATTTACGGTGTTTATTGCACGTTATTACAACGGCGCAATAGCCGGTTACAAGGGGGTCAACTCATGAGCGCAAGCCTGCAGCGAGGTGTTGACGCGTTCAAGGAACAGATCGATGCGCCGGTGGCCGCGTTCTTCAGCAGCTGCGTGCGTTGCGGATTGTGTGCGGAAGCCTGCCTGTTCTATACCGAGACCGGATGCCCGACGCGCACACCGATTCACAAGCTGGAGCCCATGCGTCGCGTCTGGCAGCAGGAATACACTTTCTGGGGGCGTTATGCAAAGGCGTTCGGTTTCAGCAAACCGGTGACCGATGAGGAACTGGAGAAATGGGAAACCCTGGTCTACGACAACTGCACCATGTGCGGACGTTGCTCCATGGTGTGTCCGGTCGGAAATGATATTACCTACATGATACGCAAGATGCGTGAGGGCATGGCCGCTGCGGGGCATGCGCCTGAGGGCCTGATCAGTGCCACCAAACGTGCCGTGACCATCGGCAGCCCCATGGGTGTGAAACTGCCTGCGCTGCAGGCGCAGATTCGCCACGCGGAAAAGGACATCGGTCTGAAAATCCCGATGGATGTCGAGGGCGCAGACTACATGCTGCTGCTGTCGTCCATGGAGATCATGAATTTTCCGGAATTCATTGGCGCAGTTGCGAAAATATTCAACAAGGCGAACGTGAGCTGGACGATTTCTTCCGAGGCCTTCGAGGCCACCAACAGCGGCATCCAGATCGGTGTATCCGAGATTGCTGCGGAGCTGGTTCAGCGCATTGTAGATGCAGCAGACAAGCTAAAGGTGAAGAATGTCATCAGCCCGGAATGCGGCCATGCCTACATGGCGATACGCTGGGAAGGTCCGAACCTGGTTGGCAAGCCGTACAACTTCAAGGTGGTGCATATCCTGGAATTGCTCGACGACCTGCGCAAGCAGGGACGCCTGAAGACTACCGGCAAGGAATCGCAGCGCCTGACCTATCACGACCCCTGCCAGATTTCACGCCGTGGTGGCGTGGTGGAGCAGCCGCGCCACCTGATAGACATGATTGCGGATGATTTCGTCGAGATGCCGGAGTCTGGCACCATGAACTGGTGTTGCGGCGCCGGCGGTGGTGTCAGCACTAACGAGCGTGCCGATAAGCTGCGCCTCAAGGTGTTCAGACGCAAGCAGGTACAGCTGGATGCGGTGAAGCCGGATGCGGTGGTGTCGGCCTGTTCCAATTGCCGCATTCACCTGGAGGAAGGGCTGGAAGAATATGGCATGGATATCAAGATGCTGAGCCTGACGGAAATACTGGCGGAGCACCTGGCGGAAGACT
>CBEULV010000051.1:0-12424 GCA_965544015.1 uncultured Gammaproteobacteria bacterium
AGGTCAGTGAAAAACTGTTTGCCAGGCTCGGAGTCGATGATCCGCTGCTGGAGATTGCCCGTAACCTGGAAGAAATTGCGCTGAGAGATGACTATTTCCTGGAGCGCAAGCTGTACCCGAATGTCGATTTCTACAGCGGCATCATCCTGCGCGCCATCGGTATCCCGACCAATATGTTCACCGTACTGTTCGCCATCGGCCGCCTGCCTGGCTGGATCGCGCACTGGCACGAACAGAACAGCGACCCGGATATGCGTATCGCGCGACCGCGCCAGATCTACACCGGCAACCCGCTGTCCGATTACGTGCCGATGGAAGACCGTATCTGAGATACATTTGTACAACATGACAAGGCGGTATACACCATGACCGAGAAACTGATGATCCTGTCCGCCAGTGACCCGCGTGATATTCGCCTGGTGCGCGTCCCGGACGACTACGAGGAACACGAGGCCTACCGCCACGTGACCGGACTGATTGCCGCTATCGAGGAAGACAGTCCGGACTACACGTGGTCAGACATCGAGGTCGAACTGGATGACAATGGCTTCTCCTCCGTGGAATTTATATTGGGCCCTGCGCTGGATTGACCGCGCCATGTCCTTTTCTGCCATGTGCCGCAAAACAGTGACTGCGCTGCCATCCTGATGCAAGCCGGCTACTTGCGGCGATAGAGAATGAATGCGAGATCGTCCGGCTTGTGCGGGCGGCCATCTGCGACGCTGGCCATGCGTTCGCGGCAGGTTTCCAGCAGGCGGGACGCGGCTGCCACCAGTGGCCCGCTGCGTACCCGTTCAACGATCTCGCTAATGAACAGGTTGTCAAACAAACCGTCACTGCCCACCACCACGGTATCGTGCAAGGCCAGCCTCACGACCGGGCTGACTTCGACGTGCATCTCCGCCATGCCCACCATATTGGAAACCAGGTGCCGCTCGGCATGGAACATGGCTGCATCTTCGTCCAGCATACCGGCTGCCTGCGCATAGCCAACCGGGGAATGCGGCACCGACTGATACTTGAGCTTGCCGCGCTGCCCGCACACCACGACCATGGAATCACCGGCGCAATAGGCACGCATGCTGTCATTGTCGATACTGACCACGGCAAGCGTGGTACCACCACCCTGCCCGCTCGCCATCACCGCCGTGTTCGCCGTTTCAATACCGGTCAGCACTGCCTCGCGCTGGTCCTCGCCGGACTGGCCGGCCACAACATCGGCCAGTTGCTGCAATGCCAGCCCCGATGCCAGGCTGCCGGCCGGCAGACCACCGAGGCCATCGGCGACTGCGAGCACCGCACTGCCGGCATCCCCCGGGATCAATGCTGCGCTGTCCTCGTTTGCCGTTTCGCGCCCCGGCCGCGGGGCGGTAAACACGCAGGCCAGCCCGTTCGCCAGCGGGACGGTTACCGGCTCCCCCATATCCTTGCCAATGAACAGCTGTGGCCGGCTCAAGGACTGCTCCACTGCATGTTTTCCAGGTATTCGCGCAATTGTCCCGCAGTGCGGTACTTCTTCAGGATCAGACCGCGTTTCAGGCCGCAGCAGATGGCCTTGATCTCGGGCGGCTGCTTGCTGTAATGCCGGCGGCCGCCGATGGCCTCGTACAGGATCTTCACCAGATCAACCACATCTGCGCGTATATTTTCCGGCTTCGGTGTGCCCCACTGGAAGAAATCCAGCAGCTTCAGATCAAAGCCAAGTCCGAATCGCTGCACCATGATGTTCTCGCTGTGCAGGTCGCCGTGATATTCCTTCATCTGGTGTATGCATTCGATACCCGAGGCCAGTGCGTGCAGCAGGTGCAGCGCCTGGAACGGCGGCAGCCGCTTGCCGCGCCGCCGCGCAAGGAATTCCGACAACAACTCCCCCTCGACAAAATCGGATACCAGCAGCGTGATCGGCTGCTTGTGGTAGGTCATGGTCTCGTGCGTGTGATACTGGATGGCGATCGGGCAGTGGCGCAGCTTGTGCAGCTTGCGGGCATAGAAACTGGCGATCTTGTCACCGGGATTGCGTTGCGGGTAAAACATCTTGACCGCACGCTCGATCTGCGTACGGCGCTCACGCACCAGGTACACCTCGCCCTCCCAGCCACGACCAAGCGGTTTAATGACCTCGTACTTGCGTGCCAGCACGCGACCGGGCTTGATATCGAATCGATCGATGTCCGGTGTACGTGTCTGCCGCCTGTTTACCATGGCGGCCAGCATACTCCCGGCCTGCTGATCAGACCACCATGGACACGATGCCTGTCGCTAGCCTTCCTCGTAACGAGCGGTATTGAACTTGCGGCCCAGTATCCGGAATACCTCGGCAACGGTACGCGGCGTACGGCTACGCGTCTGGAAGAGATTGCGGTTACGCCTTGCGGGGCCGGGAAAGATCTCGCCGGCAATGCGGTCGGGATTCTCATCAAGCACCTTGAGAAATGAAATCGCGCCAGAGGTACCGAAGAAATGCGTCAGGTACAGTTCGGTACGGCCCGGTTGGCGCTCCAGCAAGTTCACCAGTTGCTCGCGGCTGTTACGCACATGCTCGGCAGCCAGTAGTGCCGCCAGGCGCGGGTTAAATCGCAGATCGAGCACCCGTTGCTGTAGCGCAGGGTCCTCGACAAGCCGGTAATCCTCCTGCGCCGCGTAGTAACCCAGTCCGTAGCTGCTCCCATATGACCGGATGGCATCCAGCCAGCTCTCGTCCTTGAACTGATACAGCCCGCTCGCAGTCGAGGTCTTCGCCCTGGCTTGCGGATCAAAACTGCTCTCCGCCTCGGCGAGCTCCATCAGGTAGGAAAATTCCACGCCGGTACGCAGACTGGCAAGCCTGATTGCAGCCAGGATTGCACTGTCGATATTGAATTTCTTCGCATCAGCACGTGCCACATCGGCATGCTGCTGCAAGGCGGCATCCGCGACTGCATCCGACTCCCCTTCCCGCAGGTATAAGTGGTGGAAATGCTGCAGTGCCTGCGTGACTTTTCTGCCCGGAGCACCATCGGACTGGTGCTCACCGACATCGAAGCCCAGCACCAGCAGGTTGTCGTACCGCGCACCGGCCAGTTCTGAAGCCTGCGTGTCGTCATCCGCAGAGGACAACGCTCCCTGATCAGGCATCGTCTCGCCCGATATGGTGCGATTGACAAGCTGCGTGAGTGTCTCCAGCAACTTTTCATGGGTGCGGAAATGGGCCTTCATCAACACCTGCAGCTCATTGATCCCGTTGCCGAGATCCGACAGGTCGAGCCTGGCGTCACGGCCGTCGTGCAGCACCAGTGCCGTGGCCAGGGCCCCGGACAGGAACAGCAGGCTGGCTACAGCTGACATCTGTAGCATCGACAGGCGCGGCTTGACCTGCGCATGCAGCGATTGCAACAGCTCGCGGGTGACCTCGTGGAAAGTGCGCGCCATGTCCGATTGCAATGACAGCAGGTTCTGCTGTTCGGATTGCAAGCGCGTCAGGGCATCGCGGGTAAGGTACAGGTTGGACTCATGCTGGTTGCGCGATTCTTCCAGCTGTGCCTCCAGCGATGACATACGCTGCTCGGTAGCGGTCTGGCGCCGGTTCGCCTGCTGCAGGGATTCTTCCAGCAACTGCGCCTGCTGGCGCGCGTTATTACGGTCGGATTCAATGTGGTTCAGCTGTAACTGCAGCCCGGCAATCTGCTGCGTATCGTTCTCGTGCGCCCGTGTAAACTCGTCACGTACCGCATCCAGCTCCGCGGATACGGCAGCGTGCTCGGCCCTGACGGTGCCAAGCTCTTCCTCGAGCGCGCGCGTGCGCGGCAGGGAGAACTGCTTAATGGCTTGTAATGTGTTCTGCCAGCCCATTGTTATTCGTCTGCAACCGGTTAATTGTTTTTCACTGCCTGACGATTGCCGCCTAGTATATCTCCATCAGGCCAGCGGGCCACCCACGAGGCAACCCGGCATGCGCCTGATCCCCTGTTATTCTCGGGGATGAAGCCTGCACGGTCTATCGTACCCAGGTCGTAGAACAGCCGGGTGATCTGCAGAGGAATGTTTGTAGTACAGTCAGTTACGCGACTATTTGCACGGAATATCTAGATAGCTTGTCCAGGCCTCGAACAGCGGCCGGTCCAGCGCGGCCACCGCAGAGCGCGGCGTCAGGGCCTGGGTGAATATCGCCTCGCCATCCAGCGTGCAGGACTGGCCACCGGCGGTCTGGAAGATAAACTGGCCGGCGGCATAGTCCCAGACATGGGAGCGGCCGTGCAGGTAGATATGACTGCGACCGGCCGCCAGCCAGCACCAGTCCAGCGCCACCGAACCAAAGCTGCGTTGCGATGCGTAGGGAATCTCGCGCACCAGTCGCACGGCCAACTCCGGTGCCAGGCGTTTGAAATCAATCAGCGCGGTCGCCCGCTTCAGCGACAACCCGCTTTCCGGCACCGTCAATGGCTCACCGTTCAGCATGGCGCCTTCATCCCGGCTGGCCGCGAAACACTCATCGCGTAACGGATCGTAGACCATGCCAAGCTGGACCTCGCCCTGACTTAACAGGGCAAGCGAGATACAGAAATAGGGAATACCGGCAGCAAAGTTACTGGTGCCATCGAGCGGGTCGAGGCACCACACCGGGCGTGACGAGGCAATCAGTTGCTGTTGTTCGTCGACCGGCATCTCCTCGCCCATGAACACCGTGTCCGGCCAGTCGCGCAGCAGCTCCCCGGCCACGCGTTCCTGTACCGCGATGTCCGCCTCGGTCAGCACGCTGCCATCCGCCTTGTGGGTACGCGCAACGCGGTTAAAACGCGGCAGCAATTCCTCGCGCGCGGCAGGAACCAGTATTTTCTGCACACTCTGCAGGGAAGGCGTCATCGTTAGCCGGGGCAGTCATTTCAGGAATACGCATGATAGCGCAATCATTGCCCTGCTACCCGGACCTTGCTCGCCATTGCGTGCTCGATGACGTGCATGGCGACATCCGCCGCCGTTTTAAGCAGCAGGAATAACAGTAATGCGAAGGTCCCGTGGCCACCCAGGAAACCGCCAAGCAGGATCGTCAGGTGCATCGGGATGATGCGCAGGTAGGGAAAGAACATGATATTGCCGATATTCGGCACCCGCTCACGATCACGTGCGCGGTTATAGTGCCAGGAAAAACGGTGATTCAGGTAGAACGCCAGTACGCAGACACCGGCACCAAGTAACGAAACCGGGCCGTCCAGGGAGGCGTCCTTGAACAGGAAGACGAAATACACCAGGTGAAACATGCCATAGTGCATGGCGAAAAACATGGCCGTCTTGCGCTGCGTCTCGCGTGTCGGCTCCACTGCCTGGTCATTGATCCGAAAGCCCTGCGTGGAGAACTGCTCAAGGTCCATGATCCGGTGCACGTTAAAATAACCGATAACGACGCTCTGGCCCCAGTAGATCCACATCAGAATGGATACATCCCAGCCCTGGATCAACGCCATCGCAATGGTCAACAGGTTGGACAGCAGCAAAACCAGCGTGGACCGGTTAGCGGGGATCTGTCCAGCTGAGAGTGTGCTATCGGTCTGTTGCACGGGTGGAGACTGTCAGTACCTGAAAAACAAAGGGGCCATCTCGCCGGCCCCTTGTCGCTGGAATAAATACCGGCGCTTGCTAGTGGCGCTCTTCGAGGGTCTCGGCCAGCGCATTCAGCTCATCGGCCACATCCTGTAACCCGTCATGCTGGCGCAGCTTGACGCGATGGGAATACAGGCCGTCACGCAGCGCCTTGATATGGCGGCGGATCGGTAGCGTCGGACCAATCAATCGATGGGTATAGATCGTGGTAATGACGGTCACCAGCGCCGCGTAGACTGTCAGTAACAACAGCGACAGCAGCTTGAACTCGTGCGCCTGCTGGGTAATGACGTCCTGCAGGTAATCCGGCTGCGTGCTGGTTGCCAGCATGCTCAGGTAGGTCTGCTGGAAGTACAGGTTGCCAAACAGCACTCCCAGTGCCAGGAATGCCATGGACAGCAACAGGATGAAGACCGGCAACTTGAGCTGGTAGGCGGGCCTGAGCAGCATGTTGCGGGCCTTGCGATGTTCATTCAGGCCGAGAACCCTGGAAATCGTCTGGATATAGTGTGTCACGTCATTGCTCCCTGGAAATTCATGCTGGCGCGCACGCGCCACTGCATCGGCCGATAGATCGTCGTATTGAAGTTATCGTCCTGTCTGCACAGAGCTTTAGTGCCCAGGGCCCGGGCAACGCCCTGTCATTCAACCCGGAACAACAAGGTTTGGATTCAAGTGGCTCAGGGCGTCAGTTGATCCAGGTGAGCCTGCTGCAGCGCGAGATCCTGTTCCAGGTCGCTGATCTCGTGCTCCACCAGGTCGATTTCGGCCTCGATCTCGTGAATTTCATATAGCAGCAACACCCGCTGCTCGCTGCGCAGACCATTCTGTACCAGCGCGGACAACTTGTCGTGCTTGTCTTCTTCCAGCACATCAATCTCGTAGCGGCGCTTGTATATCTTCGAGTGGGTACTGCTGACCTGCGAGCGGGCCAGGTAGATGGCACGCCCGTCGTCGTAGGCGCTCCGGAATGCCGTTTCGCTTGCCGCCGGACACACGCCATTGTAGCTGCGCCCGGCCTGCCCGAGACGGAAGCCATTATCCTGTGTGCAATACTGCTGCAGACCCTCGTCACGCCCGGCACGCCAGGCATCCAGCTCCGGCACTACCGCGTGCCTGGCACAGTCCCTGCGGTATTCCCCGATCGTTGCAGCCGACTTCCCCAGCACACCATCCTGGTATCCGACCAGGCGCCAGTCGGCAATCTGGCACTGCTCCCTGTCCATGCTTGCGCAACCCGCCAGCACAAGCAGGGCCGCAAACAGCATGAGACCTCTGGTTAAGGGTGCGGAAAAAGACAAACCGCATTCACTACCGCATGTCATAGCCAGTCCTGTTGTTAGTGGAGGGAGTGTTCCGGAGAATCCCGGTCCCTGCACTACGCTAACGGCAGACAGGCTATGGCGATTGGAGAACCGGTTCACAGTTCAGGCGTCAGGACAGCCGCAGGCAAACGGCCAATAACTTACATACCGTGCTTGAATTGCTCCGTTTTGGCAGCGCCGCTGTCGCGCACATGGCGCAGCGCCACGGCATATTCCCTGAGGATACCCAGCGCCCACTGGATACGGGCGCGGAAATACGCATCCGCCTCCTGGTTGTTCTGGCCGGGGTCATCGTTCAGCACCTGCTCTACATGGCGTACGATGACGTGCTCCGGTATATAACACAGGCGGGAATTCTTGTAGCTGCTCATGCGCAGCTCGGCCACCGGGTAGGCGCCCCCATCGCCGGCGGATACCGCCACGATCATGGCCGGCTTGTGGCCAAGCTCGTTCTGGCCGAACAACAGGAAGAAATTCTTCAGGCCGGCCGGCACCTGGCCATGCCACTCCGGCGTCACCACCACGAAGGCGTCACTGGAGGCCAGCTCGGCACGAATCGGATCGAGCAGCCGGCTCCAGTTCTCTTCGCCTTCCCACACACCCATGTCCCACAGCGGCAGCGGGTTGTTGGCCAGGCTCAGCAGTGCTGACTCCTCGACCATGCCATCGTCGAGCGTGGCCTTGATGTGGCGCGCCACCTTGAGGGACTGCGCCTGTTCGCGATGACTGCCGCTGATTACCGTAATTTTCATGTGCTGTCCCTGTGATTGTCAGGCCGGTTTACCGGCCGGAGATTGTAGCCGGCGCAATACTGTTCTCTGCGTGCGTATAAATCAGGATTCGCCCTTGAGCATCGACCAGAACCGGGCGCGCACCTCCCGGGTGTTCACACGGTAAAAGCCGTAGTGTGCGTGACGGTTCGGGTGTTCATCATCCAGCGTGATCCCCCACAGGCTGTTCAGGGCGTTCGGTAACATGCTGTAGCGCATGTCGCCCAGCAGGTGCGGGATCTCCGGGTCCATGGCGATATAGCCGCCGGCAAACAGCCGGAAACGCAGGATATCGTTGTACAGCACCGAGTCCGTTGGAATTCCCTCTGCATCCCGCTCCGGCACAAACAGGGCCACGGAGGCACCAGGATAGACTTTCCTGTTCGTGATGCCGACACGCAGGGCATCGACGTAAATGGTGTTGTCGCTGATGTAGGTCGAGCGCCACAGCAGGAGATTACCCAGCGAGGGCTTCACCACCAGCCGTTCGATGCGATGCTCACGCGCCAGTGCCAGCGCCTCGGCCATGTCCGTCGCGCGTTGCAGCTGGACATAACCCAGCACCAGGTAGGCACCACACAACGCCAGCCCGACAGAAACAATCCACGCCTGCCAGTAACGCCACGCCAGCGCCACGGCCAGTAGCAGGATGCCGGTGAACACCGGGTCCACGATCGAGATCAGGTGAAACGAAATGCGCTCATCGGACAGTGGCCATAACAGGTGTGTGCCATAACTGGTGCAGGCATCGAGCACCCCGCTCATGCTGTAGCCTGCCAGGCAATACAGGTACAGGCGCCCGAAACCCAGGCGATTGCGCAACAGCGGCCACAACAACCCGGCGGCAATCAGTGCACCAAACGGGATGAAAAACACCGAGTGTGTGAAATGACGGTGAAATTCGACAGCCAGCAACGGATCACTGGCCGATGCGACCAGCACGTCGATATCAGCCAGCAGGCCCGCCGCCATACCTACCCCGCTCGCAAGCCGGATATCCTTGTGCCGTGCAATCGAAACCGACAACGCTGCGCCTAGCAGCCCCTGGGTGAGCAAATCCATCGCGCTATTCTAGCGGCTCCCTGCCCGGCAAACACCCCCGACTATTTTGCGGTTAACTGCGCAGCGATTTCCCTTATACTACCGCCTCCGAAATTACGGCCAGAACCCGCAGACCCAGGTAATAATAATGAAACTCGTCATCCGCTACTTTTTCAAACTTGTCCACGCCATCGTCGGGCCGATCCTGCTCACCGTGAACTGGCTCACCACACCCAAAGGTGTTGTACGCAGCCCGCAGGCGCAGCAGCAGGTCGATAACCGCACTTGCAGCCTGTTGCTGTACCAGTTCCGGACCTGCCCGTTCTGCATCATCACCCGGCGCGCCATCAAACGGCTGTCACTCAACATCGAAACCCGTGACGCCCTGCGCGACGCCACCAGCCGCAGCCAGTTGCAGGAAGGTGGCGGCGTGATCAAGGTGCCGTGCCTGCGCATCACCGACGACAGCGGGAACGTGCAGTGGATGTACGAATCCAGAGACATCATCCAGTACCTGCAGGAAAACTTTGCCTGACAACTGCACACGGCATACCCGTGCGGTGCAGCATCTGAACAACAGTCAGCTGACCGTGAACCACGGCCCTGCACTATAATCGGCACCCTCCAGTTAAAAAAACCGGCGCCAGATGACTGAACTCTTCCAGAACCTGATGCAGACGCCAGCGTTGAGCACCGTACAGTTGTATACCGTGCTGGCAGTGCCTGGCGCCGTGGTCGTACTGGCAGTCCTGTTTCGCAAACAACTCGGCAACTGGCGCGAGCAGCGCCAGGTCGCGCGCATGATCAGGCGCCTTGGCGCGCGCAAGCTGCGTAACCTGCAGTTGCCGGACGGCATGGGTGGCGAGGTGACCATCGAATACCTGCTACTGACAAGGGATGCCCTGCTGGTAGTGGGTGTGAAACGGTTCAGCGGGCTGATTTTCGGTGGTCCGCTGACCGACCAGTGGACCCAGGTAATCAACCGGGTCAGCTACAAGTTTCCCAACCCGGACGAGTACCTGCAGCGCCAGGTCAATGCGGTACACATGCTGGCACCCGGCGTGACCGTGACCGGGCTGCACCTGTTCACCCACGGCGCCAGTTTCCCCAGGGACAAACCTGACAACATAATGTCAACGCGGGAGATCGGGCAGTTGCCGAAGCGGCCGAAGTACAAGGCCATCCCCAAGGGCATACGCATGGCGTGGGAACAGCTGGTTGATTCTATAACCTGAACTGATCGCGGATGGGATCCTACAGGGCTGTCTTATTGTTGTAGGAGCACTGCTCGCAGCGCGAACCCATTCGCGGAACAAGTTCCGCTCCTACAAGCGCATCTGATTACCGTAGGAGCGCTTCGCAAGCGCGATGGTTTTGCCTGATAAAGATCGCGGATGCGATTCGCTCCTGCAATAACGTCTATCAAAACGAAAGAACTCGCATACACGCATCAATTCTGCCACGCCGCGATCCCCTGCCCTCGCAACCACTCCGCCAGTGCCGACTCCCTCTCTTCGTCGGAGAGCCCCTCACCGTCAAACCCCTCCATCAGTTCCAGTGCCAGCTCGACGCCGTAGTTGTGTGGATACTTGCTGCTGCGATAACCCAGCATGTGTTGCTCGAAGCGATCACCCGGCTCATGAATGGTCATACCCACATATACACAGGGCATGCCCTCGAGGTAATTCGGGTTCTCCTGGCGAAATTCCCGGATCCACAACACCTCCGGATCGAGCGTAATGACATAGAGGTTGCGGCCCTTGCGTTTCTTTGCTGCGCGCCGCGCCTTCTCCTGCCACTTGAGAATCTTCCGGTCGCGCTCAAGATCATCCATGCACGGATTCTACAACGAACCCTGCAGGTGCGAACCACCCCCCACCGTCGTCCCCGCGCAGGCGGGGACCTAGCCCGAATCGACCCCCGGTCATACTAAACGTCGCAGGGGCACCTTTCAGTCGCGATTGAAGAACTTAAATCAACCCTTTATTGTTCACCCCTACGCCTTCACCCGAATCGAGACCCGCTTCATGCCCCCAAGCCCCGACGAGCTCCGCAGCCAATGGATGTCACACGGACTCAGCCGCGACGAACTGGAGACCAACCCCTTCCGCCAGTTCGAGCTCTGGTTCACCCAGGCCATCGACTCCGGCATTGCCGAGCCCAATGCCATGAGCATCGCCACGGTCGACGCCTCCTGCCAACCCTCGCTGCGCACCGTATTGCTTAAATACTACGACGAGCACGGCTTCGTATTCTTCACCAACTACGATAGTGACAAGGCAAAACAAATTGAAGGCAACAGCAAGGTCGCCCTGCTGTTTCCATGGGCGGCGTTGGGACGCCAGGTCAAGATCACCGGCAAGGCCGAGAAGATTCCGCTGGTCGAATCGGTCAAATACTTCGCCTCGCGTCCACGCGGCAGCCAGATCGGCGCCTGGGCCTCGCCGCAGAGCCAGGTAATTTCCTCACGCTCGCTGCTGGAGGCCAAGTTCGACGAGGTCAAGCGCAAATTCGCCCGCGGCGAAGTGTCCCTGCCCTCGTTCTGGGGTGGCTACCGTGTAACCCCGGCCAGCATCGAGTTCTGGCAGGCCCGCGATAACCGGCTGCATGACCGGTTTGTTTACACGCATGAGAGTGACGGACGATGGGACATCGAGCGCCATGCACCGTGATGAGGTCCAAGCGCGGTGATTCCCTCTACAATTGGTGTATCGACTACTGTAGGAGCGCCTTGCAGGCGCGATTCTTGAAATCATTTGCCACAGAGGACACACGACTACATGGATGTAGGAGGTAGAGTAACGCATGGAGCAGTTACCGAGAGCCCTCAGAGAAAAAACCACGTCGTTCCCGCGTAGGCGGGAACCCAGCCATGAAAAATGCCAGGCGCTCCCGGACTAATATAATGCGCAGTAGTGGCCGACATCCTTTGTAACTGCACCTGATTGCGTGCATTTGAGGTCAGGAAATGCAGAACCCGTCGTTTGCCGTCACCGATCGAACCGATGCCGCCGATGTCATCGCGTTTGTGCGCGCCAAGCTGACCGGTTACGACATGCACCTGCTCGACTGGGTGCGCCTCAATCCGATGACGGACGCGCAACACGCACCGGAACCCGGCGGCGACATCCCGCCCGTCACAATCAGCACCTGCTGGACGCCACGCGAGGACAAGCCGGATGCCGACCCGCCACAGCCGGAACACCTGTACCGCATCAAGGTGAATGTCTGGCAGGGGTCAGATTACCCGGTCGAGGAAGCCCACTGGGGCCGTATCCCGCCACGCCCGATCCGGCGCCGCAACATACCGGACCGTTACACCACCCGCGGCCTGTGCAAATGGAGCTACCCCGACCGGCTGGCCGCCACGGTGCATGCACTCGCCCGACCGCTGTTTTTATACCTTGCCAATACCAGGCAGGTAGCGCTCAACCCGAGCGAAAGCAATGCCAGTGCCTGGGGCCACCGCTGGGCCGCGGAATGGTTGCGCAGTCACGACCAGGAATGTGACGCCGAGGCAATGGTCGCCCAGCTCATGCAATGGACGCTGATCCAGAGCAAGGGGCTATAGTCACGCAGCCTCGATATTCCGACCCGTCTGCCGTTAATTTGTACTACGATTGCCAGGCAGCAGGCCCATTGTGCGGCAGCCATGAAGGTTACTTTATTATTTTTGGAGCATAATCATGGAGTTATCATCTAGTTGGTGCGGAC
>CBEULV010000052.1:0-12261 GCA_965544015.1 uncultured Gammaproteobacteria bacterium
TTGCCGGAAGGCGCCAGGAAAACAAGACTCATTGCCACGCGACTACAGGGATGTACGACTACATGGATGTAGGAGGTAGAGCACCAAAAGTAGGCGCTTTAGGCAACGCAGGAGCAGTTACCGAGAGGGCACAGAGACCACCAAGAAGAAATCACATCGTTCCCGCGAAGGCGGGAACGACGACAGAGTTTTAAGGTTGTATTTCTTTCTTTTCTCTGTGCCCTCTCGGTAACTGCTCCTGCGTTACTCTACCTCCTACATCCCTGTAGTCGTGTGGCAAGTTTTTATGTGTTTTTTCTTTGCGCCTTTGCGCGAGATTGATTTTCCTGGCGGCTTGCACGAACCACCCCGGCAAACCCGCCTCAGGCGCCAATCCGCACCGGGATGCGTCGCTGCCCGAAGCCGCCCTCATAGCTGCCAAACCGCCCTGCGATCGCAGCGCCACAATCCGGACAGTGCCCGTCCTCCGTCAGCCGGTATTCCAGGATACGGTGCCAGTCGCGCACGACGAGTGGCTCGCTGCAATCCGGGCAGAAGGTGGTACCGCCTTCGTGATCGTGCACGTTGCCGGTATAGACATAGCGTACGCCCTCGGCACGGGCGATATGCCGCGCCCTCGAGAGGGTTGCAGACGGCGTTCCCGTTGTTTCCAGCAGCCTGAAGTCCGGATGAAAAGCCGTGAAGTGCAGCGGCACATCCTGGCCAAGTTCTTTTACGACCCACTTGCTCATGGCCTCGATTTCCTGATCCGAGTCATTGTAGCCCGGGATCAGCAAGGTGGTGATTTCCGTCCACACCTGTGTTTCATGGTGCAGGTAGACCAGTGAGTCGAGCACGGGCTGCAGGTGCGAACCGGTCAGCTTGTAATAAAACTCGTCCGTGAATGCCTTCAGGTCCACATTGGCAGCATCCATTGCCGCATAAAACTCGCGCCGTGGTTCGGCATGGATATAACCCGCCGTCACTGCCACGGTCTGGATGTCCTGCGCGTGACAGGCGGCTGCCGTATCGATGGCATACTCGGCAAAGATCACCGGATCGTTGTAGGTAAAGGCAACACTTTTGCAGCCCGAGGTTTGTGCCGCCAGCGCGATCGCCTCCGGGCTGGCCTGGTCCATCAGCCGGTCCATATCCCTGGATTTACTGATATCCCAGTTCTGGCAGAACTTGCACGCCAGGTTACATCCAGCCGTGCCAAAAGACAGCACGGAAGAACCCGGATAGAAGTGGTTCAGCGGCTTCTTCTCGATGGGGTCGATGCAGAAACCGGACGAACGCCCGTAAGTCGTGAGCACCATCCGGTCACCTTCACGCATGCGTACGAAGCAGGCGCCACGCTGGCCTTCCTTCAACTTGCAATCGCGCGGACACAGGTCACACTGAATGCGCCCGTCCGGCAGCCTGTGCCACCAGCGCGCCGGGTGCTGCTGCATCGTTTCGTCAGGCCTGCTCATGGCCAGCCTCGACCGGTTCTTTCCACCTGGTCACGGTATAGCGTGACAGGCAAATATCCTCATGCCAGAAATCGGCTGGCAACCCGGCCTTGCGCTTGAGCTGCGCCATAAAATCGGCCGGGTGCGACAGGGAATCCCACACCTGTGGCAGGAAGGTGCCGCGCGCACTGCCGTATTGCAGCACCACCCCATCCACACCGGGACGCAACTGCATAAGGACATGCTGCTCGGAGTCAAACTGCATATCCGTGGCCCCGGATAGCAGCGACACCTCGATACGCGTACAGGACAGCTCCTGCGTCTCCAGTGGCTGGAAGCGCGGGTCGCGCAGCGCCGCCGCAATGGCATTGGCGCGCACGTCTTCTCCCAGTGGGCGGTGCGGCTCAAGACTGCCTATACAGCCGCGCAGCACCCCCTGCTGCGTCAACGTGACAAAACTGGCGCCCGGCTCGTGCAACCAGGATGGCGTGTCGTGACGGATACCCCACTCACCCAGCTGCCGGGCAATGGCACTACGGGCCACTGCCAGCAGGGTCTCGCCATGTTCGTGCTTTATCCCTGTCATCGTGCTGCCTCGTAGAAGGCAATCGCGGCATATCCCACGACGCGCGCCTTGTCACCTGCCGTGTCACCCGAGTTGCGCAAGTCCAGCAGCTCGGCCTGCAGGGCATTTTGACCGGCAAAGGCCAGCAGGCCGTTCACCGGCGTGGCGCCACAGGCCTGCTCATGGTCAAGGTCCGGCTGCAGGGCAAGGATATGCTCTACGGTTTCCCGGTCCACTCGCCGTGCCGCGTCGTAGGGCAGGAAATGCGAGAGGTCGGAACTGATAACGATCAGTGTTTCTTCGCCGCCCCACACGCGCTCCAGCACGCCTGCGACCTCCTCCGCCGTGGCGTTTCCGACGGCCAGCGGCAACAGCCGAAAATCACCCAGCACGGTCTGCAGGAAAGGCAGATGCACTTCCAGGGAATGTTCCTGCGCATGGGCTGCATCGCTCCGGGTCACTTGCGGCAGGCCCGTCAATGCGACCATGGCCCCGGTATCCAGCTCAACCTCGCCCAGCGGCGTAGTAAAAGCCGTTACCCGTGGCAGCGCCAGGCCGCGCACCGGTACACGATGTACCGGTCCCAGCAGCACCACCCGCTTGATACGATCAGCCAGCGGCGCCAGCCTGGCATACGCTATCGCCGCAACAGGGCCGGAGTAGACATAGCCTGCATGGGGAACAATCAGCGCCTTGGGAAAATGAGCGGCGGTACCCGCCCCGGCATCCGCCAGCAGTGCGCAGATCCCGGCGGACAATTCAGCGGAATCAGATGGATAAAACATGCCTGCCACGGCAGGTTGTCTGCTGGTGCTCATACTACAACCTCACTTTCACTATATATTAAATGAGGTCAGCGGGAAGGAATTCAATGCCCCGTGCCGGGACCTGTAGGAGCGGATATCATCCGCGATCACTTCCGGCGGGGAAGCCATCGCGCTTGAAAAGCGCTCCTACCCCAATCGACGCCCCCCGTAGGAGCGGAACTTGTTCCGCGAACTCCGTGAGTATGTTCGCGCTGCGAGCAGCGCTCCTACAGGGACTCTTCGAGCACACTGCTATACAAAGTCGCATCCGCCTTGCTGAAGCAACAGGCGATGATTCGCTCAAAGCGCGTCTGGTATTCCAGCATGGCAGCAACAGCAATGCGCGCCGCATCTTCCTTTGGATAACCATAGACACCGGTACTGATGGCAGGAAAGGCGATACTCTTCACGTCATTCTGCAGTGCGATTTCGAAACTGTTGCAGTAACAGGCCCTGAGCAGTGCAGCTTCATAGTGATCACCACCCTGCCACACCGGACCCACAGTATGAATCACCCGGCGCGCCGGCAACTCGAAACCGGGGCTGATTTTCGCATCGCCGGTGCGACAACCCTTCAGGGTGCAGCAATATTGCTGCAGTAACGGCCCGGCCGTTGCATGAATGGCGCCGTCTACTCCGCCACCACCCAGCAGGCTGCTGTTTGCCGCATTGACGATGGCATCGACCTCCAGGGTGGTGATATCGGCAGTGATGATTTCAATCATTGGGCATCGCACCGGCAAGGCGCTCCTACTCTCTTGATGAATGGCCATATTATATCCCCTCACCCGATGCGTTATAGTGCCTGCAATAATACGCCGCCCCGGGGGAATTGAATGTCTCGCCTGATTACACTGTCACGCGCAGCACGCCTGGTCGGGGTCAAACGCGGCCCCCTGCAGAAAAAGATCCAGCGGGGTGAACTGCGTACCTTCGAGGGTCAACTGTTACTATCCGATCTGTTGCACGCCTATCCGCAGACCGAGGTCGAAGACACCAGCATGCTGGACCGGGTCGAGACCATCATGGAGCAGGCGGTCAACAAGATCATCCGGCCACAGGAAGACAAGCCGGACGTCGACACGCTGGCCGCACGCATCCTGTCATTGGGCCGCGAACTGGCGAAGGCACGCCAGGAGGCGCGTCGCAACCGGGAACTGGTCGAAAGCCTGAAACAGAAACTAGCGGAACTGTCCGTGGACGACGGCACCGCGCAGGGGAACGCATTCAGCACTCTGGAAGAGTGGTTCCTCCAGACAATAAAGAACCTTGAGATCACCGACGACAATTCCGG
Source organism: uncultured Gammaproteobacteria bacterium (assembly GCA_965544015.1). Classification (GTDB taxonomy): domain Bacteria; phylum Pseudomonadota; class Gammaproteobacteria; order UBA9214; family UBA9214; genus UBA9214. The sequence goes on from CBEULV010000052.1 coordinate 4,099, forward strand.
AATCATTGCAAAAGAGGCATTGCTGAGGGTCATGGCAGCACAGGTTCGCGTCCTGCCCAGCGGGCACGAGTTTTTTATCGAGGGTTCAGACTCCATACTGGAAGCCGGGCTGCGTGGTGGGCTGGCGCTCGATTATGGATGCAGCAACGGGAATTGCGGCCTGTGCAAGTGCAAGGTGGTATCCGGACAAGTCAAGAAGATTGCCGCGCATGACTATGTGTTGACCGAGGCCGAGAAGGGACTGGGTTACATCCTTGCCTGTTCCAACACCGCCGTGACCGACGTGGTACTGGAGGCCGACGAGGCCCTCGGTGCACATGATATCCCGTTCCAGGAAATCGAGATCAAGATAAAGAAGATCGAGCAACCCGATGACCGGATCATCGTAGTGCATGCGAAAACACCACGCACCAGGCGACTGCGTTTTCTCGCCGGCCAGTACCTGTCGATTGAGTTCGACGGTCTGCACGCACAGGACTGTTCTATCGCCAGCTGCCCCTGTGATGATATGAACCTGCAGTTCCACATCCCTGCAGTGGCCGGCAACCCGTTCACCGGGCGGCTCGCGGATCTCAAGTCCAACGGCAGCCTGACCATCAGGGGACCGCGCGGTGAGTTTACCCTCGATGAGGACTCGCCACGCTCACTGGTATTCATTGCCGTAAACGCGGGTTTTGGGCCGGTCAAGAGCCTGATCGAGCATGCCATGGCACTGGACATCGCCGAGGACCTGCACCTCTACTGGATCACAACGCCAGACAACAGCCATTACCTCGGCAACCTGTGCCGTTCCTGGGAAGACGCGCTGGACAACTTCCACTACACACCACTACAGGCAACCGATACTGTGCCGGTGGAAGCACTGCTGCCGGGCATCCTGGCGGAGCTGGAGGATATCAATGGACTGGATTTTTATGCCTGCGTACCGGCACCACTCAGGGAACCGGTAGAGAACTGCCTGCGCGAACACGGCTTATCGGCTGCACGGATACGGCTGGAACAGATACGTCAGGACCCGTCCACGTGATGCGATTTACTTGACGATCTTGAGTGAAGGCCGTTTGCTGGCTTTACTGGTGGAGTCACCGGGTCCCGGATCGTGTTCATCCTCGTCGAACACCATGCCACGACCATTCTCCTTGGCATAGATAGCAAGCACGGAATCCAGTGGAACATGAACGTCTGTTGCGATACCGCCGAATCGTGCGCGGAATGCAACGGCATCGTTACCCAGGCTGAGGCCTTCCACCGCGCTCGGGCTGATATTGAGCACGATTTTCCCGTTCTGGCCCTGCTGCGCCGGTATTTCCACCCCCTCTCCCTCGATATCAACCAGCAGGTGTGGCGTCATGTCGTTATCCAGAATCCATTCATGGATCGCACGCACGAGATAGGGACGGCTGGTGGTCATAGGAAAACAATACCCGGATTGCCGCCGCAGCACCAATGTTGATACGGGCAGCATGCCAGCGGTGATTTACACGGCCGGGAATCCGGCTGTCAGTCGCGCATCTCGCGCTCGGCCTCGGTCAGGCTCTCCTGGAACGTTTCACGCTCGAACAGACGCTCTGCATAGTCGATGACCGGCTTGGCCTGGCGTGGCAGCTCGATACCATAGTGTTTGATACGCCACAGAATCGGCAGGACGCTGGCATCAACCAGCGAGAAATCGTCACTCAGAAAGAACGGCTTGGCAGCAAACACCTCCGCACTGGAAGTCAGGCTGTCACGCAGCTGTTTGCGAGCCTTGGCTGCCGTCTTTTCACCCTTGGACTCCAGCGCCGGTAACAATTCGTACCAGTCCTGCTCGATACGGTACAGTGCCAGCCGGGTACGGGCACGCGAGACCGGATCGACCGGCATCAACGGGGGGTGCGGGAAACGCTCATCCAGGTATTCCATGATGGCGCGCGGGTCGTACAGCACCAGCTCGCGGTCAACCAGTGTCGGCACCGTGTTGTAGGGATTCAGGTCGATCAGGTCTTCCTGCTTTTGGCTGTTGTCTACATCGACAATTTCCACGGTAATGCCCTTCTCGGCCAGCACCACGCGAACGCGGTGACTCTGTGGACAAGTAGGCGAAGAAAACAGGTTCATTACCGAACGCCGGTTAGCTACCAGTGCCATATCAGATGTCCCCAGGTTTGATTTCCATTATTTCCATATCGGGCTTAATGCACGTCCTTCCAGAACTCACGCTTCATCAGGTAGGAAAACACCAGCAACAGGAGCAGGAACAGAATGACCTTCACGCCCAGGGCGCGACGTTCATGCTTGGCCGGCTCCCCCATGTAGTCGAGGAAATTGACCAGGTCACGCACAGCGCGATCGAATTCCTTCGGGGTCAGCAGACCGGGTTCGACCAGCTGCAGTGAAACGGACTTGACCTCGTGGCCATCGTGGTCCTTGGACGTGGTAATCACCGGCTCCTGCCAGCCCTGCAATTCCCACATCACGTGCGGCATGCCGACATCCGGAAATGCCAGGTTATTCACGCCGATAATCTTGGAATCGTCACGGTAGAAACTGCGCAGGTAGGTATACAGCCAATCGACACCACGCGAACGGGCGATCACGGTCAGATCAGGCGGTACTGTACCGAACCATTCATTGGCATCCTTTGGATTGGTCGCCACCGTCATCAGGTCGGCGGCCTTGCCACCGGTAAACACCAGGTTCTCGCTGACCAGCTTCTCGTCAATGCCCAGGTCCTTGCCAATGCGCTCGTAACGCATCATTGCGGCGGAGTGACAGCTCAGGCAGTAATTGACAAACAGGGCTGCACCGCGCTGCAGTGACTGCTTGTTGTTCGGGTCGATATTGGCCTCGTCCAGGTGAATACCACCGCCCGCCGCCCCAACCCATACAGGCGCCAGCATCAGCAGGACTGCTAACAAATGCTTCTTCATGAAGTCACCCTGTCAGGGACCGGCTTGGTCTTGTCCATTTTTGTATAGATGGGCATAAGGAAAAAGAACGCGAAGTATATGATCGTGCAGACCCGCGCGATGAAGGTGTATAGCTCGCTCGGCGCCTCCATGCCCAGCCAGCCCAGGATGAAAAAGCTGATCACGAACAGCACCACCGCACCCTTGTAGAGGTTGCCACGATAGCGGATCGACTTGACCGGGCTGCGATCCAGCCAGGGCAGGAAGAACATCACCACGATCGCCATCGCCATGGCCAGTACGCCCGGGAATGATGAGCCCCCGATCGACGGGACCGCACGCAGGATGGCGTAGAACGGCGTGAAGTACCACAGCGGCGCAATATGATCCGGGGTCTTCAGCGGATCGGCCGGGACGAAGTTGTTGTGTTCAATGAAATACCCGCCCATCTCCGGCATGAAGAACACCACGATGGAGAAAAAGATCAGGAATACGACCACACCGACAATATCCTTCACCGTGTAGTACGGATGGAACGGAATACCATCGACCGGGTTACCGTCTTCGCCCTTGGTTTTCTTGATCTCGACACCGTCCGGGTTATTGGAGCCCACCTCGTGCAGCGCCAGGATGTGCATCACCACCAGCGCCAGCAGCACGATCGGCACGGCAATCACGTGGAAGGCGAAAAAGCGGTTCAGCGTCGCGTCAGCGACCACGTAGTCGCCACGAATCCACAGGGCAACGGATTCTCCGATGCCGGGAATGGCGCCGAACAGGTTGATGATCACCTGCGCGCCCCAGTAGGACATCTGGCCCCACGGCAACAGGTAGCCCATGAAGGCCTCGGCCATCAGGCACACATAGATGATCATGCCAAAGATCCAGAGCAGCTCGCGCGGTTTCTTGAACGAACCGTAGATCAGGCCGCGGAACATGTGCAGGTAGACCACGATAAAGAACGCCGAGGCGCCGGTAGAATGCATATAGCGGATCAGCCAGCCCCAATTTACATCGCGCATGATGTATTCAACGGAGTTGAACGCCAGCGCGGCGTCTGGCTTGTAATTCATGGTGAGCCAGATGCCGGTGAGTAGCTGGATTACCAGCACCAGCATCGCCAGGGAACCGAAGTAATACCAGAAGTTAAAGTTTTTCGGTGCGTAGTAATGGGCCAGGTGGTCGTACCACATGCTGCTGAGCGGGAAACGTGCGTCAATCCAGCCCAGCAGGCCACCCTGCCATTTTTCGGATGTATTACCAGCCATTATGCGGTCTCCTCAGCTTCCCCGATCATGATTTCGGCATCACTCAGGTAACGGTATGGCGGAACAGGAAGATTTGTCGGTGCCGGCATGCCCTTGAATACGCGACCGGCCATATCAAACTTGGAACCGTGACACGGACAGAAGAAGCCACCCTCCCAGTCCGGACCCAGATCGACCGGCGCCACATCGGGGCGGTAGGTCGGCGAACAACCCAGGTGGGTGCAGATACCGGTTAGCACAAGGATCTCCGGCTTGATGGAACGCACGGCATTTTGTGCATATTCCGGCTGGTCGGAGACCTGAGAACCGGGATCGGCCAGTATCGAATCCATGGTCTTCAGCGTGTCCAGGTTTTGCTGGGTGCGATTGACGATCCACACCGGCTTGCCACGCCACTCAACACGGATCATCTGTCCCGGCTCCAGCCTGCTGATGTCAGCACGAACCGGTGCGCCGGCGGCACGGGCCTTGGCGCTGGGTTGCATGGAAGAAATAAACGGCACCAGGAAGAAACCGGTACCTACTGCACCAATGGCCGTTGTGGCAGCGGTCAGAAAACGACGCCTGCCATGATTGGTCTCCTCGCCACTCATAAGGGACAATCTCCAGAATTTTAATAAAAACAGTGGGTTAACTTCAAGTTTGCTGCCTGTTCACGGCGCAAAAGTAGTCAACCATATCGGAATATTCTGAATTAGTTCACGAAGATTCCAAGGGGCGTATAGGATGGTGCATGTGCCTGCCGAGGTCAAGGGAAAACGGGAGGATTCAGCGGCATCCTGGCGTGGTGCCCTGCCTTGCGTCAATGACTCAACAACGGTTGTTCAGACCGGGTTATCAATATCGATAAAAGTGTGGCGGATATCAAATTTTTTCGCGATATGCTCGCCCAGGGCGCAGACCCCAAAACGCTCGGTGGCATGGTGGCCGGCGGCAAAATAGTGGATACCGGTCTCACGCGCGACATGTACCGTCTGCTCGGAGATCTCCCCGCTGATGAAGGCGTCCAGCCCCTGTTCTGCGGCGGCCTCGATCCAGGACTGCGCCGCCCCGGTACACCAGCCGACGCGCTGTATCTCCGCTGCACTGCCGGGAATGTGTTGCGGCGCGCGACCCAGGCTCTGTTCGATATGCTCACAGCATGCCGCAACGTCCAGCGGGCGAGGCAACTGCCCGTACTGTGCGAGTTGCAGGCCATCCGCATTGCCAAACTGGCCGAGGCGTTCGATACCCAGCACTCGTGCCAGCTGCGTGTTGTTGCCCAGTTCACTGTGGGCATCGAGCGGCAGGTGGTAGGCCAGCAGGCTGGTATCCTGCGCGAGCAGGCGCTGCAGGCGCGCACGTTTCAGGCCGGTAATGCAGGCATTCTCACCCTTCCAGAAATAGCCGTGATGTACCAGGATCGCGTCGGCCCCCTCGGCCTGTGCCGCTTCTATGAGCGCCATGCAGGCGGTCACACCGCTGACCAGCACACTGACTTCTGCATTGCCCTCCACCTGCAAGCCGTTCGGGCAATAGTCGGCAAAGCTGTTCACGTCGAGCAGCTTGTTCGTATAATCCACCAATTCCAGCAGGGCTACCATGGCACGATTTCCTGATAAAATAATCAAACGATATTCCCGGGGATTCCCGGCGCAGCACACAGGGTAACCAACCTATGGCGATTCGCAAGTTTCTCTTCTTTATCCTGCAGACGGTAATAGCCGGTCTGGCGGCCGCTTTCATTTACGTGCTTCTGGTGCAGCCCGACCTGCTGCGCACAGACGGCACCGTCGTGGAAGTCACCGAAACACCGAAACAGCAAGCTGAACCGTCGCCCACACATCCCGGCGTGTTCAATGGCATGCCGGTCGGCCCGGTATCCTATGCCGACGCGGTGCAACGTGCGGCCCCGGCCGTGGTCAACATTCACACGGCAAAGATCATCACCCGGCGTGCTCACCCCTTGCTGGAAGACCCCATCTTCAAGCATTTCTTCGGCGACCGCTTCACCCGGTCACGTCGCGTGGTGCAGACCAGTCTTGGCTCCGGCGTGCTCATCAGCAAACAGGGCCACGTGCTGACCAATAACCATGTTATTGACGGCGCAGACGAGATCCAGGTACTGCTGGCCGACGGCCGCAGCGCTCAGGCAAAAGTGGTTGGCACCGACGCCGACACCGACCTGGCCGTGTTGCACATTGATGCCGAGAACCTGCCGGCAATCGTCATCGGTAATTCAAAACACCTGCGTGTGGGTGATGTCGCGCTGGCCATCGGCAACCCGTTCGGCGTCGGCCAGACCGTTACCTTCGGCATCATCAGCGCTACCGGGCGCGATCATCTCGGCATCAACGCGTTTGAGGAATTCATCCAGACCGATGCCGCCATCAACCCCGGCAACTCCGGTGGCGCACTGATCAACGCCAGCGGTGAACTGATTGGCATAAACTCTGCAATCTACAGCCGCTCCGGCGGCTCACAGGGCATCGGCTTTGCTATCCCGATCAGTCTTGCCAAGGGTGTCATGACACAGATCATCGAACAGGGGCACGTGGTGCGCGGCTGGCTCGGTATCGAGGCGCAGGATCTGACCACGGCACTGGCGGATTCCTTTGGCCTGTCGGATACGAAAGGTGTACTGATCTCCGGGGTGCTGCGCAATGGACCAGCCGACGATGCCGGGCTGCTGCCCGGTGATGTCGTCACCCGCATCAACAACACGCCGGTCGCCAATGCCAGCGAGGCCAGGAAGGTCATCTCCGCGCAACGGCCGAACACGCAAATTGAACTGGGTGGTATCCGCAAGGGCGAGGCATTTACGATCAGGGCACGCGTCATCCAGCGCCCGCCACAACCCGTGGCAAACAGCTGACGGGGAACGTTAGCTCAGCAATCCACCAAGCGCCGCAAGGAATGCGGCGTTTTCTTCCGGTCGACCCACGGTCACGCGCAGGCAGTCCTGCAATACCGGCGCAGAGCCGTTCAGGTTCTTGATCAGTATGGCGGACTGTTTCAGGCCGGCGAAGATTTCATCGGCGCGACCTTCCGGCACGCGAAATAATATGAAGTTTGCCGCGCTGGGATACACCACCAATTGTTCAAACGCCCGCAGGCCGGCATCCAGTTCACCGCGTGCGGCACGGATGCGACGCGCCTGCTCATCGAACACCGCCTTGTGTTGCAGTGCAAAACGGCCGGTCGCCTGGTTGAGCGAGCCGAGGTTATATGGCAAGCGCGTCTTGTCGATCTGCTCCAGCCAGGCACGGTTGCCTGCCAGCAGGCCCAGCCGCAGACCGGCCAGCCCCAGCTTGGAGACGGTACGCAGCACCAGCAGGTTGTCGTGGTGCGGAATTTCCGCCATGAAGCTGGCATCGGTAAACGGGGCATAGGCCTCGTCGACCACCACCAGTCCGTCGGCACAGGACAGGATGTCGCGGATAATACCGTCATCGAACAGGTTGCCGGTCGGATTATTCGGGTAGGCCAGGAAGGTCACTGCCGGCTGCTCGCGCCGGATCGCGTCCAGCACGACATCCCGCTCCAGCGTGAAATCCTTCGCGAGCGGTACTGCGCAGTAGTTCATGCCGGCCACCGCGGCAATCTGGCGATACATGACGAACGTCGGTTCCGGCGCCAGCACCACGCGATCAGGGGCAGCTACGGTCTGGATAATCATCTGGATCAGTTCATCCGATCCGTTGCCGAGGATAATGCCGGCCTGCGCGGGGACGCTCATGCTGCTGCGCAGGACGTCCTGCAAGGACTGCGCCGAGGGGTCCGGGTAGCGATTCAGTTCCACTCCCCGCAGGGTGTCCAGCCACGCGGCACGCAGATCATCCGGCCACGACCACGGGTTTTCCATGGCATCCAGCTTGATCATGCCGGTGGCCGGCGGCACGTGATAGGCCGTCATGGCCTGGATCGCCGGGCGCACCAGTTTATTAATTCTGTCCTGTACCGTCATCACGCACCTTCAACGAGACAAGAAACTGCCACAGAGGTCACAGAGAAATTCAAGTAACAGT
>CBEULV010000053.1:0-12238 GCA_965544015.1 uncultured Gammaproteobacteria bacterium
GCCGGGTGGGATTTGCACCCACTGAGAAACGCCGCCTTTGCACGGCGCACGCCAATACCGGACATTCACCACCACATAAAAACGGCCCCCGAGAGGGCCGCCGTTTATTCTATGTGCAACGGGGTAAACAGGAATGGAATAACGATCATCAGAATCAACCCGATGATATTGAGTGGTCATCCGCGCTCTCTGTGAGCTGCCCGGGAGACCGGTCATGCCGACGGCTAGCCATCCAGGTCGAAGGTGATATCTTAATAATGCGGTCACTCCCCACCGATAGGACCTGGATGGCTAGCCGTCGGACTGGGCGTATATGCCGGCAAAAACTGCAGACTGGCAGTTTGCGCAGTCTGCAGTTTTTCCTTGGGAGTCGACAAGGAAAGAAATGCTGAATCTTAGTCCATATATGTCTTGGCTTCTTCGCCAGGGTTGGGCAGGCCGGCGATGGTCCATAATTTGCGGCAGCCGCCAAACAGGCCTTTCACAGCGTCACGTTCTGTTCCGAGCTTGCGGCAGATAATGCGCATCGGCGGCATTGCGCCATAACGCAGGTAGCGTTCGCGAATAAAGTGGATAATCCGCCAATGGGCGCCGTTTAGTTGTGGAATACCAGCGGCTTCGGCAAGCTCGCTGGCCAGCTCTTCGGTCCAGTGGTTCGGGTCAATCAAAAAACCATCCTCATCGAACAAAAGCAATGCTTGGTGTGAATGAGGCTGCTGCGCACTGCTGGTTTGCATTTCACTTTCTCCTGTGTTGTGCCTGCTCGGAAAGCTGGGCTCGCTTCCAGACAGGGCCTCCGTCAATCGCCACGGCAGGCTGTTGCCGGGGTATTCCCCCGATCAACGCATTCTGCGCGCTGCTGCGGTACCCTGTTTCCGCGCCAGTATCGGGAAGCACGTAAATAATGTAAAATGATATATTATTCATTAATATCAAATTACATGATATGGAACTGAGAAATCTGCGTTCGCTGATAGCCCTGGTGGAAAGCGGCTTCAGTGTCAGCCGTGCCGCCGAGCAGCTCTATCTGGTGCAACCCGCCGTCTCTCAGCATATACGGCATCTGGAAGATGAACTTGGCGTGCAGCTTTTCGTGCGCAAGGGCAAACGCCTGACTGGTTTAACCAAGGCGGGTGAGCAGGTGGTGCAGTATGCCCGCAAGGCCCTGGCAGAGACCCACAACATCCTGGATGTGGGCCGTGACCATGTGGAACAATCCAGCGGCGTGATGCGTATCGGCACTACCCATACGCAGGCCCGTTATGTATTGCCGCCGGTAATCAAAATCTTCAACAAGGCCTACCCCGAGGTGGAATTACAAATACATCAAGGTACGCCGCAACAACTGGTGGAAATGGCTCTCGACGATCTGGTTGATTTCTCGATCTGCACCGAGAACCTGGCTGAGCATCCGCAACTTACAGCCGTCCCCTGCTACAAATGGAACCGCTCGCTCATTGTCCAGCCCGGTCACCCTTTGCTGGAACGCCGGCGCCTGACGCTGAAAGCCTTATGCAACTATCCCATCATTACCTATGTCTCCGGCTTCACCGGCCGCGGGCACTTCAATGATACGTTTGCAAAGCATGGTCTCAAGCCCCGGGTTGTGCTCAGTGCCGCCGATACGGATGTGATCAAAACCTACGTCCGTGAAGGCATGGGCGTAGGTATCATTGCGAGTCTGGCCTACACCCCAAAGCAGGATCGTGATCTGGTCATGCATGACCTCAGCAACCTGTTCCCCTGGGAAGTCACTAAAATCGCCTACCCGAAAGGGAAATATCTGCGCCGTTACCAGCAGCAGTTTATCGAGCTGTTCCAGGCCTGTGTGTCGAAGCCTGGCCGCTGGGCCGGGCTCTTGCCGGTATGATCTCTATTTTCCGGGTGCTGCCCCGGGGCAAAAGCCCTGAAAAATTCCCTCTGAACGTCCGATTTGGGTGGTGGATTCAATCGGTCAGTGCAACACCCTATGATTTAATTACGGATTTTGGAGGTATAGGGTATGGCACAACCATGTGCATCGCGCGGGAACGACGGTATTTCTGGCCTCTGTGTCCTCTGTGGCTATCTTCAATTATTTTTCTTTGCGTCTTTGCGTCTTGGCGACTTTGCACGAGAGTGTTTTTTTATTCTCACCCTGGCGGCTGATCATTAACCGCCAATCACCGTGATATCTCCCATGTACGGCTGCAAGGCGGATGGCACTCGAATCGAGCCGTCCGCCTGCTGGTAATTCTCCATGATGGCAACCAGCGTGCGGCCCACGGCGAGTCCGGAGCCGTTCACGGTATGCAGTAACTCCGGCTTGCCGGTCTCGGGATTGCGCCAGCGCGCTTGCATGCGACGCGCCTGGAACGCCTCGAAATTGCTGCACGAGGAAATCTCGCGGTACTTCTGCTGTCCCGGCAGCCACACTTCCAGGTCATAGGTCTTGGCGGCGGAAAAGCCGATATCGCCGGTGCACAGCGCGACCACGCGGTACGGCAGCTCCAGCTGTTGCAGGATAGCCTCGGCGTGGCCGGTGAGCGTTTCCAGTGCTTGCCAGGAATCCTGCGGGCGCACCAGTTGTACCATTTCCACCTTTTCAAACTGGTGCTGGCGAATCATGCCGCGCGTGTCCTTGCCGTAGGAACCGGCCTCGGAACGAAAACACGGTGTGTGCGCGGTGAAGCGCAGTGGCATTTCATCGGCTTCGACGATGGTATCGCGCACCAGGTTGGTAACCGGCACCTCGGCAGTCGGGATCAGGTAGAGCTCCTGTTCACCGCAGGTCCGGAACAGGTCTTCCTCGAACTTCGGCAGTTGCCCGGTGCCACGCAGGCTGTCGGCGTTGACCAGGTAGGGTACATACACTTCCCGGTAGCCATGCTGGTGTGTATGCGTTTCCAGCATGAACTGGATCAGTGCGCGGTGCAGGCGGGCCAGCGGGCCCTGGATGACGCTGAAACGCGAGCCGGTGATCTTCGCAGCGGTTTCAAAGTCCAGCATGCCAAGGCCTTCACCGAGATCGACGTGGTCCCTGGGTTCGAAATCAAATTGTTCGGGCTCGCCCCAGCGTCGGATTTCCGGGTTGTCCTCTTCACCCTTGCCATCCGGCACCGATTCGTGCGGAAGGTTCGGAATACTCATGAGTATGGCGTTGAGCTGTTCCTGCACTCTGTCCAGTTCGACCTCTTTCGTCTTCAGCTGGTCACCCAGGCCCTCAACCTGTTTCAGCAGCGGCGCGATATCCTCGCCGGCGGCCTTGGCCTTGCCGATGTTCTTCGAGTGCGCATTGCGTTCGGCCTGCAACTCCTGTGTCTGTACCTGGATGGCCTTGCGCTGCTCTTCCAGGGTCTGTAACGCTGCAGTGTCGAGGGTAAAGCCGCGTCGGGCGAGTTGTCGGGCGACTGCGTCGAGATCGCTGCGCAGGAGTCTGGGGTCAAGCATAGTGGTCCTTTATGTATTCATTGGCATTGAATCAGGCAGCAATGTTACTGGAAACCGCCTCAAAATAGCAGATCGGGGGCCAGGACAAGGCGCGGGTGTTAGAGGAGCCGCGAACCCACCTCCGTCGTCGTTCCCGCGTAGGCGGGAACCCAGGCGTCAATCAAGTGACAACACCAACATACCTGTGCATCGCGGACGGGCTGGATCCCCGCCTGCGCGGGGATGACAGGATGTTCCCTAGACAACCAGCGTCGCAGGCCAGCTGACGATATGCCCGGGTTTGATGTCGCTGCGGATGTGTTCCAGGATGCTACTGACCTTCTCTGGTACATCGAAGAATTCCACCACCAGTGGCAGGTCCAGCGACATGTCCAGCAGCGATGACGAGTGCAGTTTCCCGGAACTGCCAAAACCGCAGATGCCGCGGAACACCGTGACACCCTGCACCTTTTCCTCGTCATGCAGACGCTCCAGCAGGCCCTCCATGCGGCCTTCGCCTTCAGTCAGGTAGATACGCACAAATACGACGTCGAGTTTTTTCATAGTTGTCTCGCGGCTAATACGCCGACTCCGGCAGCGGCGATGCAAACGGTGACGCTGACCAGCACATTGGCCAGTGCCCTGCCCGCCTGGCCGGACTCCAGCAGGTTGAGGGTTTCCACAGAAAAGGTAGAAAAGGTGGTAAAGGCGCCAAGTACGCCGATCATCAGGAAGGCGCGCAGCGCCGGACCGGCCGCCATGCGCTCGATCAGCCAGATGTACAGGAAGCCCATCAACAGGCTGCCGAGGACATTTACCGTCAGGGTGCCGTAGGGAAAACCCATGCCCAGCCGGTTGTGCACGGCTACCGAGGTCCAGTAGCGCAGCAATGCACCCAGCGCGCCGCCGGCGGCAATAGCCAGCATCTGGGTCATGGTTTCGCCCTGTGATCCATGGGCGAATAGTACACTACAGTTGGAATAAATATTCTTTTGCCACAGAGTTCACGGAGCACACAAGGCCGATCAGCAGTTTGTTTCTCTCCGTGATCTCTGTGGCTATGCTTTTTTCACATGCTTGCGATCCAGTTCGCGCAGGTGCGCGAGCTTTTCGGCAATCTTGATTTCCAGTCCTCGCGGCACTGGCTGGTAGTAGTCAGGCTGACCCATGCCCTCCGGGAAATAGTCTTCACCGGCTGCATACGCCTCCGGTTCGTCATGGGCATAGCGATAGGCCTTGCCGTAACCGAGTTCCTTCATGAGCCGGGTGGGTGCATTGCGCAGGTGTACCGGGACCTCCAGCGAACCGGTCTTGCCGATCACGCCACGTGCCGCGTTGTATGCCTTGTAGACAGCGTTGCTTTTGGCGGCGCAGGCCAGGTAGATCACCGCCTGTGCCAGTGCCAGTTCACCTTCCGGGCTGCCGAGGCGTTCCTGCACATCCCAGGCATTCAGGCACAGCGTCAGTGCGCGCGGGTCGGCATTGCCGATATCCTCCGAGGCCATGCGCACCAGGCGCCGTGCCAGGTAGATCGGATCGCAGCCGCCATCGAGCATGCGTACCAGCCAGTACAGTGCGGCATCGGGAGATGACCCGCGCACCGACTTGTGCAGTGCGGAAATCTGGTCGTAGAAGTCATCGCCGCCCTTGTCGAAGCGCCGGCTGCCGCCACTGATGACCTCGTTGAAAAGCGCCTCGGGAATGACCTGATGGCCGTCCTGTTCCTCGGCAAGGTCGGCGGCGATCTCCAGCAGGTTCAGTGCGCGACGGGCATCGCCGTCGGCGGCAACCGCCAGTCGCTCCAGCAGGGTTTCGGGAATCGACAGGGCCCGCCCCCCCAGCCCGTGTTCAACGTCAGCGAGTGCCGCATCCAGTATGCGCCGCAATGCATCCGGCTCCAGCCGTTTCAGTACGTAGGTGCGTGCGCGTGACAGCAACGCGCTGTTCAGCTCGAATGACGGGTTTTCGGTGGTGGCGCCGATGAAAATCACTGTGCCGTCTTCAACAAAGGGCAGGAATGCGTCCTGTTGCGACTTGTTGAAGCGATGCGCCTCGTCGATGAACAGGATGGTCTGGCGGCCCTCCAGTTCACGCACCCCCTGCGCAGCGGCCACCGCGTTGCGGATGTCCTTGACCCCGGCCAGTACCGCGGACAATGTCAGGAACTCTGCATTGGTCTGTTCGGCCAGCAGGCGGGCCAGTGTGGTTTTACCGGTGCCAGGCGGCCCCCACAGCACCATTGAGTGCAGCTTTCCTTCCTCAATGGCGCGACGCAGCGGTTTGCCATCACCCAGAATGTGCGGTTGGCCGGTAAAGGTCGCCAGTGTGCGCGGACGCATGCGGTCGGCCAGGGGCCGGTACGGTTCACTGGCGTGCATCATGAAGGCCGGATTACTGCGTATCCCCGACCACATCGGCGCCGGGTGGCGGCTCAAAACGAAACAGGTCGGGCGCCAGCTGCAGATTGCGTTGCATGTTGGTGAAGTTGAACTGAGTGGTATTGCCGAAGCTGTCGTGTGCGACGATCTGTGTCAGCAGGTCACCGGAAAAGACCAGTCTCAGGCTGTCGATATTGCTGTCATCGGTCTTCGGGGTGAGCAGCACCGTGAATATGTCGATTTCCTCGATACTGAATACATCCGTCAGTGGCTTGCCGCCGCCGAGCAGCATGGCAGGGGTTGCCGTGAGCACCTCCCCGACCTGTTGCACGGTCACCTGTTCCAGGTCCTCATCCCAGGACCACAGGCGTTCGCCATCGGCGATCAGTTGCTGTTTGTAGGGGGTGAGGTAGTCCCAGCGAAAGCGACCCGGGCGCATGATCCACATCTTGCCCTGCGATGACTGTATCGGCCGGTTGTTGGCATCCGTCACCTGCTGGTCGAAATCCGCCTGCAGTGTGGTCAGGCCGCCGAAAAAGTTCTCTACATAGGCGGGGACGGGTTCTGCGTGCAGGCCAAAGCCGGCCAACAGCAACAGCAGGCCGGCGCACGACGTGGTCAGTTTGTGTCTTGTCATGCGTCGTGTGGCGGAGGTGCCAGTACCTCGCGGCTGCCGTTGGTTTCCATGGGACCTACGACACCGGTTTCCTCCATGTGTTCAATCATGCGTGCGGCACGGTTGTAGCCGATCTTGAGGCGGCGCTGCACGCCCGAGATGGACGCCTTGCGAGACTTGGTGACGATCATGACGGCCTGGTCGTAGAGCGGGTCGGACTCGGTGTCATCCCCATCGCCACCACCATTGGCCGGTGACAGCCCGGGGACCGGCTCGCTCGACACCTCCAGTATCTCGGTCATGTATTCCGGGCCGGAACGCCCCTTGAGGTGCGCAGTGACCTTGTGCACTTCCTGGTCGGAGACGAATGCGCCATGTACACGCACCGGCACGCTGGTGCCCGGTGCGACATACAGCATGTCACCGTGGCCGAGCAGTTGCTCCGCACCCATCTGGTCAAGGATGGTGCGCGAGTCGATCTTGGACGAGACCTGAAAGGCGATACGGGTCGGGATGTTGGCCTTGATCAGGCCGGTGATCACATCTACCGAAGGGCGCTGTGTGGCAAGGATCAGGTGTACGCCGGAGGCGCGCGCCTTTTGCGCCAGACGGGCAATCAGTACCTCGACCTTCTTGCCGACCACCATCATCATGTCGGCAAGCTCGTCGATGATGATGACGATAAACGGCAATTGCGTCAGGGCCGGATGCTCGGTGCCTTCGAGTGCTTCCTCGGGCTTGAACAGTGGATCGGGGATCGGCGTACCGGCATCGATGGCCTCTTTCACCTTGCGATTGTAGCTACTGATGTTGCGTACGCCGAGTGCGGCCATCAGGCGGTAGCGGCGTTCCATTTCACCGACACACCAGCGCAGTGCGTTGGCGGCCTCGTTCATGTCGGTGACCACCGGTGTCAACAGATGCGGTATACCCTCGTACACCGACAGCTCGAGCATCTTCGGGTCGATCATGATCAGCCGCACATCTTTCGGCAGCGTCTTGTAGAGCAGGCTCAGAATCATGGCATTGATGCCCACGGACTTGCCGGAACCGGTGGTGCCGGCCACCAGCAGGTGCGGCATCCTGGCAAGGTCCACCACGATCGGTACGCCGCTGATATCCTTGCCCAGCGCCAGTGTCAGCGGCGAGGTTGATTCATCGTATTCGCGCGTATTGAGAATCTCACTCAGGCTGATGATGGCGCGATTCTCGTTGGGGATCTCCAGGCCGATCACAGACTTGCCGGGAATGACGTCCACTACGCGCACGCTGATGGCCGACAGCGCGCGTGCAATGTCCTTGGCGAGGTTGCTGATCTGGCTGACCTTTACCCCCGGCCCGAGGTCCAGCTCAAAACGGGTGATGACCGGTCCGGGATTGACCGCAACCACCTCGACCTCGATATTGAAGTCGAGCAGTTTCATTTCCACCAGTCGTGACATGGCCTCCAGCGCTGATTCTGAATAACCGGCCTCGGTCTCGCGCGGTTCGTCCAGTAATGCCAGCGGCGGCAGTTCGGTATTCATGGGTGGATCGAACAATGGCACCTGGCGCTCACGTTCCTTGCGGTCACTGGGTTTCGGCCTGGTCATGACCGGTTCGATGCGCACCGGTTTGCGTTTCGCAATCTTTCTCTGCGCTGTTTCGATCACTTCCTTGCGCTCGCTGCGGGCACGGCGTGCCGCGATCTGTCCAGGAATCTGTTCGGCCACCGCATACAGGTATTCACTGGCCACCAGCGTGTGCTTGCCGATGAAATCCATTACCACCAGCCAGGAGATGCCGGTAAACAGGGTGGCGCCGGCCAGGAACAGTGCCAGCAGGAACAGCGTGGCACCGACCGGACTGACCACGTCGACCAGGCCATTGCCGATGACGTTGCCGAGCACGCCGCCGGCCCCTGCTGGCAGACCGCTGTTGCCGGTGCCGGATTCCAGTGATGCCAGGCCACAGCCGGCACCGACGGTCATCAGGAAACCGGACCAGCGTACGGCCAGCACATGCAGATCGATGCCACCGGTCGGAGAATGGCCGCGATATACCAGCCAGCCGCTATAACCAATCATGACGGGAAACAGGTAGGCCAGGATGCCCAGCAGGTAGAGCAGCACATCGGCCAGCCACGCGCCGACCAGGCCGCCGGCGTTGTTGATATGGTTGACGAGGCCACTGCTGGACCAGCCGGGGTCGGCCTGATAATAGCTTACCAGCGACACCAGCAGGAAGATGGCGATTGCACCCAGGATGAGCAGCGCACCCTCGCGCAGCCCGCGTGTGACATGGTGCGTGAGTTTTGCGCTGTTTTCTTTTTTACGCCGTGCCTGGGCCATAATAATCTTCTTTCGCAGCTTGTATCGCCAATCGATGGATTCTATTCGTTTTTTTACCCATCAATCAAGTGTCGCCTGTAGTGCGGGATGCACCACCTTACCGGCCTGCACATTGATGGCGCGTCGCAGGGGCTCATGCTGCTGCCAATCCGGCGCCGCCAGCTGCAGTACGAAGGGCACCAGCGCTGATGACATGGCCTGGGTGGCACTGCGCGGAACTGCACCCGGCATATTGGTGACGCAGAAATGCACCACGTCCTCCTCGAGGTAGGTCGGGTCTGCGTAGCTGGTTGGGCGGGTGGTTTCGATACAGCCACCCTGGTCAACCGAGATGTCGACAATCACACTGCCGGCCTGCATGGAGGCTACCATGTCGCGGCTGACGATATGCGGTGTGCGACCGCCGGTAACCAATGCCGCGCCGATCAACAGGTCAGCACTGGCCACGGCCTCGCGCAGACGGTCCGGGTACGGGTACAGTGCCGTGACATTGTTGCCCAGTTGGCGCATGTCGGCGAGCCGTTCGCGGCGCGTGTCAAAGGCGGTGACCTGCGCGCCGATCGCAGCGGCCATCACCGTAGCATTGCCACCGGCAGTGCCTGCACCAATCACTACCACGTGGCCGCGCGGTACTCCGGGCAGGCCACCCAGCAACAGGCCCTTGCCACCCTGTGGTGTGTGCAGCAGGTGTGTGCCGACCTGTGTGGCCACGCGTCCGGCGATATCACTCATGGGTGCCAGCAACGGCAGTTCGCCGCTGTCGCTCTGCACCGTTTCAAAACCGATCGCGGTCAGACCGATGGTTTGCAGTTGCCGGGTCAGTTCCGGATTGGGCGCGAGGTGCAGAAAACAGAACAGCTGCTGCTCCCTGCGCAACAAGGCGAGTTCATCATCAACCGGCTCCTTGACCTTCACCACGAGTTCGGCTGCATGATAAGTAGATGCGGCATCGTCAGCGATAACGGCGCCAGCTGCACGGTACTGATCATTACTGTAGCCCGACAGCCGCCCTGCATCCTTTTCTACCGTCACGCTGTGCCCTGCCTGGACCAGTACGGCGCACGCATCCGAGCTTAGCGCAACGCGCCCTTCCAGTGGTTTGACCTCGCGCGGAATGCCTATATTCACGCTTGCTTTACCCTTGTCGTGAAGTTCCGTACCATTTGTGAGCTGTCAGTCCGGGTCGGTAACCGTCAATGCCGGAACCAATGGCACCCGGGCCTGTCGATCGTCAGCACTACGCGGATTTGTTGTGCGACATACGGCGCCATTGGCGCATCAATTCGGAGCATTATACATGAGCGATACCAAGCACTGTCGTCTTCTTATCCTGGGTTCCGGACCTGCCGGTTATACTGCTGCCGTCTATGCGGCGCGCGCCAACCTGGAGCCGGTACTGGTTACCGGGCTGGAACAGGGTGGCCAGCTGATGACGACCACGGAAGTGGAGAACTGGCCGGGCGGTAGCGAGGAAATGCAGGGGCCGTCACTGATGGAGGACATGCGCAAGCATGCCGAACGATTCAATACCGAGATCGTGTTTGACCATATCAACACGGTCGACTTCAGCCGGCGTCCGCTCCACCTCAAGGGTGATGCCGGCGAGTACAGCTGCGATGCATTGATTATCGCCACCGGCGCTTCGGCCATGTACCTGGGTCTGCCCTCGGAGGAGACATTCAGGGGCAAGGGAGTGTCTGCCTGCGCCACCTGTGACGGTTTCTTCTACAAGCAGCAGGCCGTAGCGGTGATCGGTGGTGGCAATACGGCCGTGGAGGAAGCGCTGTACCTTGCCAATATTGCATCACACGTGACACTGGTGCACCGGCGTGATGAGCTGCGTGCCGAGAAAATCCTCCAGGATCGCCTGTTCAAGAAGGAACAGGAAGGGATCGTCACCATTGAGTGGAACAGTGTGCTGGAGGAGGTGCTGGGTGATGACAGTGGCGTCACCGGCATGCGTATAGGGAACGTCAAGGACGATAGCACGAAGGACATTGCACTGATGGGTGTGTTTATCGCCATCGGGCACAAGCCCAACACACAGATCTTTGACGGCCAGCTCGACATGCACAATGGCTACATCAAGGTGAAGTGCGGACTGGAAGGCATGGCAACCTCGACCAGTGTCGAGGGTGTGTTCGCGGCCGGCGATGTCAGTGACCACATCTACCGCCAGGCGATCACCTCCGCCGGCACCGGCTGTATGGCGGCGCTGGATGCCGAGTCCTGGCTGGACAACCTGGCCCACCAGGCGAGCCAGGACTGAGTCGCGGGTCGCTACACCCGCGCCAGCCGGTTAATGCTGTGCGCATCGAGATCATCAAGCAACTGGATTCCATTCCAGCCACTGCGTGGAACCGGGTAAGCGGTACCGCGCATCCGTTTCTGCGCCATGAATTCCTGGTCGCGCTGGAGCGCCATGACTGCGTCGGTGAGGCCTATGGCTGGTTGCCCCATCACCTGGCTGCCTATGACAAGGACGATCGGCTGTGTGGCGTCGTGCCGCTGTACCTGAAAGACAACTCCTATGGCGAGTTCGTGTTTGACTGGGCCTGGGCGGATGCCTATCAGCGTGCCGGACTTGCCTACTATCCAAAGCTGGTGTCTGCAATTCCCTATACCCCTGTGACCGGCGCGCGCATCCTGGTGGCGCCGGATGCGAACCATGAGCAGGTGGCCGGGCAGCTGCTTGACGCGGCACTGGAGCAACTGAAAAGCACCGGTGCCTCTTCCCTGCACTGGCTGTTCACCAGTGCGGCCGATACGGAACTGCTGGTCGGCGAGGGATTCATGCGCCGTACCAGCTGTCACTTTCACTGGCACAACGACAACTACAGCTCGTTCGACGATTTCCTGTCCCGGTTACGCTCACGCAAACGCAAGAAGATTCGCCGTGAACGCCGTCAGGTACAGGAAGCCGGGATTCGCATGCGAATTGTGCATGGTATGGATGCGACTGCGGAACAGTGGCAGGCCATGCATTCTTTCTACACCTCCACCTTTACCAGGAAGTCCGCTGTCCCGACCCTGTCGCTGGCATTTTTCCGGGAGATCAGCCGCACCATGGGGCAACAGGTCGTGCTGGTATTCGCCCTGCTCGATGAACACCCGGTCGCCGGCGCCATCATGCTGCGCGGCGACGATGCCCTGTATGGCCGTCACTGGGGCTGCCTGCGTGATTACCACAGCCTGCACTTCGAGGCCTGTTATTATCAGGGTATCGAATACGCGATTGAACACGGACTGCAGCTGTTTGAACCGGGTGCGCAGGGTGAACACAAGATCAGTCGCGGCTTCCTGCCGACCTACACCTGGTCGGCACACCGGGTTGTGAATGAGCAGTTCAGCGAAGCGATCCGGCGTTACCTGGCCCAGGAGCATGACATGATGGTGGATTATCACGACGAGCTGCAGCGCACTTCACCATTCAGGCATAAGGAGGATGCGCAGCGCTGAACCGTGCGACACAGAAGCCATGTTTCGTCTGAATGACACCGGGCCCT
>CBEULV010000054.1:0-12227 GCA_965544015.1 uncultured Gammaproteobacteria bacterium
GAATGCGCAATGTCGGCCGCACGATGTAGTCAAAATCGGCACGTGGCTGGTTGGGACGCCTCAGGGTGAGTGACTGGCGCAGGTCGAAGTCGATGATGAAATCGATCCAGCCGGTGGCATCGATGGTGAAATTGCGGTTGAGCTTGAAGCCGCTTTGCGTGCAGCTCGGGCACTTCACCAGGTACTCGAGACCGGAGGTTTCCACGATACGGGTGTGGTCTGGATCGATCACCAGGCGGACCCAGCTGTAATCCCCGGCATCCAGCGGGATCTCGCCAAGCAGCGTGGTCTTGCCGCCAACCAGCGATTTTAGCTCGATCTCGCGGTAGGGGAGGATGTTATTCGGGTCAGTGGTGTCTTCCACGGTATGGGTGATATCGCCACTGCCGTCCGTGGGATGCACGATGACCTGTGTAAAACGGACCCAGACCTTGGCGATGTCGGCATCATTGACCGGTGCATCGGTGATACTCAGTGTCAGGCCGCTGCTGGTGGACGTGGAACCACCCCCTCCGCCACCATCTCCGCCACCGCCGCAGGCAGTGAGCAGGCAGGCCAGTGCTGTAACAGTCAGCAGGTTGAGAGCCGGGGTAATGAACTTGTTCATGATGCATACCTCATTTTTATATAAGCGCGCTTGCGCCTGATTGTCGTATTGTTGTCATATCCGGCGTGTATCAGGATTAAACACTGCCGCACGGTGACTGGTACCCAGTCTGTCAAATATCTGACCCGTATTATATTGCACAAAGGTAGTACGAAGGCAGCCATAGAAAATACATGGTTTTTCATGGGCCTGGAATTAACGGGGTTGGAGACCAGACATAATCATTCTCATTTGTCTCTGCCCCTATTCTGTAAACCCATCTGCTAAAGTTCTGAGCCATGGTCCAGCTCCCTACCGTCTCCGAAGTTAATACCCGCGATGCCTGTGTGGTTACACCGGTCGATGACTATGAGCTGATCGATTTTGGCAGCGGAAGCAAGCTGGAACGCTGGGGCGATATCCTGGTGGAAAGCCCGGACTGGTTGGCGACCGGCCGGCCGGCCGACAGGTACTGGAATGCCGACTGGATTTACGTTGCCGATGTCGGCGTACGCGGCCACTGGGAGCCGACGCGCTCCGGTTTGTCTCGCGAGTGGTCAGTGATGGTGGGGGGACAGGCGGTTGTGTGCCGGCTTGATTCGCGCGGGCACGTGGGTCTGAAAGGCCGTGATATTCCCTGTGCGCAGTGGGTTCGCCAGCGCATCGAGGGCTGTTATGACCTCGATGACATCCGCGTCCTGAACCTGTTTGGCGGCAACGGCTTTGTTTCCGCGCAGGCGTTGCAGGCTGGCGCCTCGGTGGTCCATGTCGATGCCAGTGAAGCGAATCTGTCCCTGGCGCACGGCAATGCCGGGGCCACCCATATCGAGTACGTGCAGGAAAATGTCATGGATTATGTCGAGGACCTGCTGCGTCGCAAGTTGCGTTTCGACATGATTATTCTGCCGATCCCGGCTTTCGGGCATGGACCCAAAGGCCAGTCCTGGGATCGCGAGGTCGACATGGCGCGACTGGTGAAATACCTGCCGCGACTGGTTACGAAGGACTGCCTGGGTGTGTGGCTGTCCACCGATAGCGGTGCAACCACCTGGAAGGCGGAGGGGCTCGGGCAATTGCTGCGCGATGCCCTGCCGGGCTGCACCATCGAGCCGTTGCATCTTGGTGTCGCAACACAATCCGGGCGCGTGTTACCGGCCGGTGTTGCGGCGCGCTGGTATGACGAGACCGAGTTCCTGCAGACCAGTGGTATGCCGCTGACTGCCGCACAACTGGAGGAACGTCTCGACATCCACATGATTTCGCTGGGTGCGGCCGAGGAGCCTGCATGCGCGCTGGCCGAGTTCACGCGTGCGCAGCAGGACTTCGTGCTGCACTGGACCAGCATCGTGGCGCGCACCAGCTCCGGCATGGCGCTGAACTTTGTTGCGCATGTGTGCCCGGCGCTGCGCCTGATGGATACCGATGGCATCGAGGCCTGGCTGCTGGCGTGTATGGATATCTACGACACGAAAGGTCTGCACCCGGCGGTCGCCGCGTTCAGGGACGTGGAGCGTTTTGCCCGCGAATACAAGGCACGTGCAACCGGTGTGACGTTTGACGATGTCGTCAACGTGCTGGAGATGTTCGTACACGGACTGAACGGGCGGCGCCTGAAGATCGATTGTGACGATCAATGTTATACCGATACCGAGACTATTTTCATGCCGGCCATGGTGGCGCGCTTTGATAACAATGATGACAACTTCCAGCTCTACAAGGTCATGGTCGTGCATCAGTGGGCGCAGACCTGGTTCGGAACCTGGCGCATCGAGGCCGGTGAGGTGTTCGGACGCTTTGCAGACCCTGACACCGCACGGAACTGTTTCCATGCACTGGAGACCCTGCGTCTGGATGCGTGTATTCGTGACGCGCTGCCCGGCGTGTACCGGTATATCGAGCGCTTCCGGGCGGACAGCCAGCTGGAGCTTGATGCAGACTGGCAGGAAGCGGCCCGGCAGCTGGCGCGCCCGGAGGCGCGTGTCGAGGATACGCTGGTTTGGCTGCAACGCCTGGTCGACACGCCGTTGCCGGGCAGTGTGATTTATCAGGGCACCATGCAACCGGAGGCGGTAGACAAGGTGCGCAGGACGCGTATCGAGGCGGACAAACAGGCGTTCCGTCTGCACATGCTGCGACTGGATAAAGAACTGCAGGATGCAGAACACGCGGTCGAGGAACAGGACGGGCAGGAAGTGGAAGACACAGCGGGTGATGATGGCGAACGCCGCCTGCCATTTGAACTGCGCACGGTCGAATCCGATGAAAACCCGGATGGTTTTGTCTATGAGATGCAACTCGACGGCAAGCCGATTGCGCCGCCGGACGATGTGAAGGGCACCATGGCATCGATCTTCCAGGACCTTGGCGAGATCCCGGAAGACTACCTGTATGCCGCCGGCGACGGCGCCTACCTTGCAGAGGCGATTGGCGAACAGAGTGCCGAGGATGTCTGGAAGGGTACCTACCACGAGGAGGGCGCGTTTCTCTATAACGAGTGGGATTATGAGCGCCAGAACTACCGCAAGAACTGGGCGGTGCTGCGCGAGCTGGAAGTGAGTCCTGTCGATGACGGCTTCGTGCGCGACACGCTGGTCAAATACCGGGGACTTACTGCACATCTGCGCCGTACCTTCGAGGCCCTGCGCGGCGAGGACAAGCTGCTCAAGAAACAGCCCTACGGCGACAACATCGATATCGACGCGCTGGTGGAGGCCTGCGCCGATACCACCATGGGCATGGAGATGCCCGAGCGCCTGTTTACCAAGATGCACAAGCTGGAACGTGATATCGCGGTGATGTTCATGGTCGACATGAGCGGTTCCACCAAGGGCTGGATCAACGATGCCGAGCGCGAGGCGCTGGTGCTGTTGTGCGAGTCACTGGAAACGCTCGGTGACCGCTA
Source organism: uncultured Gammaproteobacteria bacterium (assembly GCA_965544015.1). Lineage (GTDB taxonomy): Bacteria > Pseudomonadota > Gammaproteobacteria > UBA9214 > UBA9214 > UBA9214. The sequence continues at coordinate 3,489 of CBEULV010000054.1, forward strand.
TGCCATCTACGGCTTCTCAGGCATGACGCGCAAACGCTGCGAAGTGTACCGCGTCAAGCGTTTTGACGAGGACTACACCGACGAGGTGCGTGGGCGCATCAGCGGCATCCGACCCAGGGATTACACCCGCATGGGTGTCACCATTCGTCACCTGTGCCACTTGCTGGGTGAGGTCGAGGCGCGCACCAAGCTGTTGATCACACTCTCCGACGGCAAGCCGGATGACTACGACACCTACCGCGGTGCCTACGGCATCGAGGATACCCGCCAGGCGCTGATCGAGGTCCGGCGCAACGGTATCCATTCCTTCTGCATCACCATCGACTCCGAGGCGCGCGACTACCTGCCGCACATGTATGGCGCGGTGAACTACGCCGTCATCGACGAGGTACGCAAGTTGCCGCTCAAGGTGTCGGATATCTACCGGCGCCTGACGACCTGATCACGCGGCGGCCGCAACCCGCGCAAAATCGCCGGCAGGGACCAGTAAACCGGCCCCGGGGAACAGCCGTTTCGCGGAGCCGGGCATGTCCTCCAGTCACTTGAATCAACCATGATTCTTCGCATTGCTTAGATAATATCAATCAGAACAACAAGATATATATACCTGCGGTGTGCGAACCAATAACAGTGGTTGTCCTGGATCATTGACAACGTATAAGAATATGTTAATATAACAATTGTCTGTAGTAGCTGGCTTAAAAGGAGGTGTCCCATGTACATCGATAGCCTGACAATTACTGCACTGGTTGTGTTTGTTATAGCGCTGGCGTTGTTTATTCGCTTTTGCATGATGTCAGTGTGTGGCATGCAGCCCAGGAACCTGCAGGGCGGTGGTGATGAAAAGCCACGGGCCCACAGGTGATGAGCCTCGTGACACACACACTGCATCTCGCAAGCCGGGAGGCCCTGTCTTCCGAGAGCGCGAAACAGCTGCTGGCGAACGGCGGCCAACTGGTCGATGTCCGCTCGCCGGCAGATTTCAATCGCGGCACACTGCCGGGCGCACTCAACCTTCCGGTCGATGCGCTTACCTATGATTCCAGGCAGCTTGACAAGCACGAGGCGGTGATTCTCTACGGCATACATGAGGTGGCCTGTGTGCGGGCCGCGCGGCTGCTGGCCGGACAGGGTTTCTCACGCATCTACCATCTTCACATGGCACGTACTGGCATCGGCTCTGTGCATGAGTATTGAGCAGTTTGAGGCGATCTCGCTGACCCTCGGCATCGGCGGGTTGGTGCTGTACATGCTGTATGTCATGTACCGGCTGGCGATTGAGTCCAATGCCGGGCGTTTTGGCACGCTGGTGATCTTTCTTTCGCTGGGGCTGGGTATTGTCGGTTTTGCTATGAAGTCCGTGATCCAGATGGTGATCGAGGCATAGGAACAGATTGGAGCCGCAATTTATTCTAATTAACCGTCGCGCTTGATAAGCGCTCCTACATCAATAATTAGAAGTCCCTGTAGGAGCGGATTGCATCCGCGATCTTTTTCTACGGCTTGCCGCTATCGTCTTCCCTGTCATCAACCGGTTCGTCGTCATCCATGAGGATACGGTGCGCCGGTCCTTCCAGGTCGTCAAACTGCCCGGAACGGATCGCCCACACGAAGAGCCATACGATCAGTCCGACCAGCAGCAGCGACAGGGGAATCAGCAGGTAGATAATCTCCATCGTTTCAGCGCTCCCGTGTCAGCCGCAAGGCATTCAGCACCACCAGCAGCGAGCTCGACGACATGCCGATGGCCGCCATCCAGGGTGCAACATAACCAAGTGCCGCGGCCGGCAGGGCGATGAGATTATAGCTGACTGCCCAGACGAGGTTCTGGCGAATGATGCGCAGTGTACGCTGCGCCAGTTGTACGCCGCCGGACAGGGCATCGAGTCGGTTCGACAACAGGATCATGTCGGTGCCGGCCTGGCTGATCTGTGCCGCGGCCTGCATGGTGACCGAGACATCGGCCGCGCCAAGCACCGGGGCATCATTGATGCCATCGCCCACCATGACGACCACGTTACCCTGCTGCTGCAGGGCTTGCACCGCACGCAGTTTGTCTGCCGGTTTCATGTCTGCAGACACGCTATCGATACCGACCTGTCTCGCCACGGCATGAACCGCCGCCGCGTTGTCTCCGCTCATGAGTATCACCTGCTTGCCGGCATGCTGCAGCGCGTCGATGACCGCGTGTGCCTCTGGTCGGGGCGTGTCCTGCAGTGAGAATCGAGCATGCACCCGGTCAGCGTCGGCCAGCAGGATGCGGGTAGCCGCAGTTGCGTTTACCGGCTCCGGCAGGATGGCTGCCTTGCTGTGCGTATGCACGAAGTCAGGGTTGCCGATGAACCAGGTCCGGCCCTTTACTGTCCCGCTGATGCCCGCGCCAGGGTGGTTGATGATGTCGGCCGCCGTGAGCGGGTTGTCGGGCACTCGTGCGTTTATGGCCCTGGCCGCGGCGTGTTCGGAGCTTGATTCCAGTGCCGCGGCAATTTGCAGCAGTGTCTGTTCGTCAAGATCGGACTGATACTCGATATCGACAATGACCGGCGTGCCGCAGGTCAGTGTACCGGTCTTGTCGAAAACGAAATGTGTTGCATTGGCCAGCGTTTCAATGCGTGCGCTGCCGGTTGCCAGCAGGCCATTTGCCAGCAGGGTGCCGGTGGCTGCGCTGATTGCAGTCGGTGTCGCCAGCGACAATGCGCACGGGCAGGTGACTACCAGCACGGAAACCAGCACGGGCAGCCAGCTGTCGGGACTGTGCTGCCACCAGTACAGTCCGACCGCGCCGGCCAGCAACAGTACGCCGGTCACAAACCAGGCGGCGGCACGGTCAGCCAGTTGTGTGATGGCCGGCTTTTCCTGCTGTGCCCGTTCCAGCAGTCGCGTGATTTCGGCCAGCACGGTATCCAGGCCGGTTTTTTCCACGCGCATACATAGCGGGCTTTCCATATTGATGCTGCCGCCGATGAGGGTATCGCCCGGTGACTTTGTCAGCGGGGTGCTTTCTCCGCTCAACAATGCCTCACTCACGCCCGAGATGCCGGACTCGATGCTGCCGTCGGCCGGCACGGTTTCGCCGGGCCTGATCAGTACCCGGTCACCCGGCTGCAGTTCAGCGGCCGGGATGATCTCCTGTCGCTGCGTACCGTCGTCATCGACCAGTCGTGTCGCCATGGCGGGTAATGCGCTTGCCAGGCTTTCCGCGGTTTCCGCGCCACGCTTGCGGGCCATGAGTTCGAAGAAACGGCTGACCAGCAGGAAAAAGATAAACATCACCACGGAATCGTAATAGACCTCGCCGCGCCCGGAGAGTGTGGCATGCATGCTGCCACCGAAGGCAACCAGGATGCCGAGCGTAACCGGGACGTCCATGCCGATGCTGCGGTTGCGCAGGTCACGCCAGGCGCCGTTCAGAAAGGGCATGCCTGAATACAGTAACACCGGTGTGGTCAGCGCCAGTGCAATCCAGCGGAACAGTTGGCTGAAGTTTTCCTCGATGCCGGACCAGTCGCCAACATAGAGTGCGACCGACAGCATCATGACCTGCATGCCGAGTACACCGGCGATACCGATGCGCCGCAGCTGCGTGCGGCGTTCACGTTCGCGCGCCTGTTGCTGTTGTGCAGGGTCGTAGGGGTGTGCGGTGTAGCCGATGTTGTGGATCGCCTGCAGGATTTCGCTGAGCTTGATGCGGGTGTCGTCCCAGCGCACGCGCACGCGGTGCGTGGCGTAGTTGACCTGCGCCTCCAGTACGCCGGGCAGCCGGCTCAGGTGGCGTTCGTTCAGCCAGGCGCAGGCGGCGCAGGTAATCCCTTCCAGGATCAGTGCCGCCTCGTGTTCGTGTGCGCCGGTATTGCGGACGAAGGTCTTCTGAATTTCCGGGTGATCATAGACCTTTGTCTGCTGGATGAACTCCGGTACCAGCGTCTCCCCGGTGGGCGAGAGGGCGGTGCGGTGCCGGTAAAAGCCGCTGTGGCCGGCATCGACAATGGCCTGCGCGACGGCCTGGCAGCCATGACAGCACATCGGCTGCTCAGCGCCATCGATGTTGACCGTCAGGTCAAGCCCGGGCGGGACCGGCAGGCCGCAATGAAAGCAGCCAGTCGTATCGGTGGCGGGATGCGGGATGCTGTCAGTTGCCGGGTTGGACAGGGACACTGTGAATTCCGAGATATGGGTTTGCTTGATGTAGTGTGGACAGAACTCGTCAGAGAGCCATCATAGTGTACCTGTGACGGCCCTTCAGGAATGCTTAATTATAATTTACTAATGAGTTGATATAGATCAACTCGGGCTCAAAGTCGCCTGTGAATAATACCCCTACTCAACCATCCGGCCGGTGCCGGGAGTCTGGCGTGCATCACGCCTGGTTTATTGGGTAAATCGATATCGACGCCGAGGCAAAAGTCGCCGGTGTGGGTATCTATGATGTGCAGGTCGACCGGTGGGTTGTCATGCTGAGTATCGGTAATCAAGTTCTGAAGCCGGTTGCTTGAATCGGCTTGCGGCCTGAAGGATACTGGCCGTCCTGATGGTGTGCTGTGCAGGCAGTGCACCATCCATAAAAATTCGGGGAGCCTGACCAATGGTGCTAAAACACATCTGGGGTTTGTTCGTTAATCCGAAACGCGAATGGGAGTCCATTCGCGATGACAAATGCACAGTCGGCAAGTGTTATGCTGTACATGTCCTGTTACTGGCAGCCATCCCTGCCATCTCCGGTTTCATCGGCACCACCCAGTTCGGTTGGCAGATCGGTGCCGGTGACCCGGTCAAGCTGACGATCCAGAGTGCCGGAATAATCTCTGTACTCTACTACCTTGCCATGCTGGTGGGTGTTTACGCGATCGGCTGGATGATTCACTGGATGGGCAGTACCTATGACGCCGACGTACCACTGTCGCAATGCGTGGTGCTCGCTGCCTACACCGCCACACCACTGTTTCTTATTGGCATCATGGAACTCTACCCGGTGCTGTGGGTGAACATGGTGGTCGGTATCGTGGCACTGGCCTACACCGTGCACCTGCTCTACAGCGGGGTGCCCATCATGATGGGGATTTCCGAGGACAGGGGATTCCTGTTCTCCAGTGCGGTACTGGCAGTCGGCCTGGTGGCTTTTGTAGCACTGCTTGCCGTGACCGCCATCCTCTGGGGGATGGGGCTGGAGCCGCAGTTCACGCACTAGCAGCTGCTCTTTGTCTGGTCGTGTACGTACCAGGAGGTTTTCTGCAGGGTGCCGGTGCCAACTACATTATTGGCAAGTAATAAGAATTCGTAATCTGTTAACCATTTGCAGTCAGGGAGGTCGGCATGACCGATCAGCAAACCTATAACTACACGGTGGTCAGGCAGTTTGCCATCGTGTCCATTATCTGGGCTATCGTCGGCATGCTGGTGGGTGTACTCATTGCCGCGCAGCTGGCCTGGCCGGCGCTGAATTTTGATATTCCCTGGCTGACATTCGGTCGTCTGCGACCATTGCATACCAACGCGGTCATCTTTGCCTTCGGTGGATCCGCGCTGTTTGCTACCTCCTATTATGTTGTTCAGCGTACCTGCCATGTGCGCCTGATCTGTGACAAGCTGGCGGCGTTCACCTTCTGGGGCTGGCAGGTGGTTATCATTTCAGCGGCGATCACGCTGCCGCTTGGGATCACCTCCAGCAAGGAGTATGCCGAGCTGGAATGGCCGATCGACATTCTCATCACCCTGGTATGGGTGGCCTATGCCGTGGTGTTCTTCGGTACCATCATGAAACGTCGGGTGCCGCATATTTACGTGGCGAACTGGTTCTACGGCTCCTTCATCATCACGGTGGCCATACTGCACATCTTCAACAGTGCGGCCATACCAGTCAGCCTGGTGAAGTCCTACTCGGTCTACGCGGGTGTGCAGGACGCCATGGTGCAGTGGTGGTACGGACATAATGCCGTGGGCTTTTTCCTGACTGCCGGCTTCCTTGGCATGATGTACTACTTTGTTCCGAAGCAGGCGGGTCGCCCGGTGTATTCCTACCGCCTGTCGGTGGTGCACTTCTGGGCGTTGATTTTCACCTATATCTGGGCCGGTCCGCATCACCTGCATTACACCGCATTGCCGGACTGGGTCCAGTCGCTTGGCATGGTCATGTCGCTGATCCTGCTGGCGCCAAGCTGGGGTGGCATGATCAACGGCATCATGACGTTGTCCGGCGCCTGGGAGAAACTGCGTACCGACCCGGTATTGCGTCTGCTGATTGTGTCGATTTCCTTCTACGGCATGTCTACCTTCGAGGGGCCGATGATGTCCATCAAGACGGTGAATGCACTGTCGCATTACACCGACTGGACCATTGGTCACGTGCATTCCGGTGCGCTGGGCTGGGTGGCGCTGATCTCCATGGGCAGTTTGTATTACCTGATTCCACGGCTGTTCAACCGTGAGCTGTACAGCCTGAAGCTGGTAGAGGTGCATTTCTGGACCGCGACCATCGGCATCGTGCTGTACATTGTCTCGATGTGGGTAGCCGGCATCATGCAGGGCCTGATGTGGCGTGCGACCAATGTCGATGGCACGCTGACCTACAGCTTTGTTGAATCGGTGCAGGCCATGCACCCGTATTTCATCGTGCGCTTCCTCGGCGGTGCCTTCTTCCTGTTCGGCACGCTGGTGATGGCGTGGAATATCTGGAAAACCATTGCCGGCGCCAAACCGGCAATCGGAACCATTCCGGAACCTGCTGCGGCCCACTAAGGAGACGATCATGGCATTTGGACATGACAGGATTGAGAAAAACATCGGCTTGATGATTGTGCTGATTGTCCTCGTGGTATCCATTGGTGGCCTGGTGCAGATTGTGCCGCTGTTCTTCCAGCACTCCACCACGGAAGCTGTCGCCGGCCTGGAGCCTTATTCGGCGTTGCGCCTGGCGGGACGTGATGTATATGTGCGCGAGGGCTGTTACCTCTGTCACTCACAGATGATCCGCCCGTTCCGCGCCGAGACCGAGCGTTACGGGCACTACTCGGTGGCCGGCGAATTCGTCTATGACCGGCCGTTCCAGTGGGGTTCGAAGCGCACCGGTCCGGACCTGGCCCGGGTCGGCGGTCGCTACAGTGACGAGTGGCACCGTGTGCACCTCGTGAATGCGCGCGACGTGGTGCCCGAATCCATCATGCCGGGCTATCCGTGGCTGGAGGAAACTCCGGCCGATGCCACCCATATTCGGCGCAAGCTGGAAGTGCTGCGCATGCTGGGCGCGCCGTATTCGGATGCCGATATCGAGAATGCGCCTCAGGCCCTGGAGGGCAAGACCGAAATGGATGCTCTCATTGCCTACCTGCAGGAGCTCGGCACCACAATCAAGATGCGGAGATAGTGCACACATGGATTACTCGCTCATTCAATCGATCTGGACGGTGGTGGTCCTGGTGCTGTTTGTCGGCATCGTGATCTGGGCCTGGAGCGGCAAGCGCAAGCAGCGCTTTGATGAGGCGGCCAACATCCCGTTCTGCGAGGATGAGCCGACGCCTCCAGACAATATTTCCAAGGAGAATTCTCATGGCTGATTTCACCAGCAGCTTCTGGAACTGGTACATCATCATTCCGACCGTCGGCGGGATACTGGCCTGTTTCCTGCTTATTCGCTGGCTGTCCGCCGATATCAGCCCCGAAGAGCAGGGCAAGGAGATGGACCATGTCTGGGACGAGGACCTGGTCGAGCTGAACAACCCGCTGCCACGCTGGTGGCTGTACATGTTCTATCTCACGCTGTTTTTCGGCATCGGTTACCTGGTGCTGTATCCGGGCCTGGGCACCTTCAAGGGCGTGCTGGGCTGGACCTCCACCGGGCAGTACCAGCGCGAGATCGACCTGGCGGACGCGCGGTTCGGTCCGTTGTTCAAGAAGTATGCGCAGATGGATATCGTTTCCGTTGCTGACGATCCCGATGCACGGCGCATGGGTGAGCGCATGTTTGTCAGTTATTGCGCGACCTGCCATGGCTCGGATGCACGTGGTGCGCGGGGTTTCCCGAACCTGCGTGACAACGACTGGTTGTATGGCGGCGCGCCCGAGACCATATTGCAGACCATTCTGGATGGCCGCAGCGGCATGATGCCGGCGTGGGAGGATGCGCTGGGCGGTGAGCAGGGCGTGGCCGACATGACCGAGTTCGTGTTCAGCCTGGGTGGCCGCAAGGCCGACCAGGATGCCGCCGCCCGCGGTGGCGAGCAGTACGCAATGCTGTGTGCTTCCTGTCACAGTGCCGACGGGACCGGCAAGCAGGCGCTGGGTGCCCCGAACCTGACCGACAATATCTGGTTGCACGGCGGTACCCGTGCACGGGTCATGGAGACCATCGCCAGGGGACGTAACGGGCAGATGCCGCCGCACCGCGAGTTCCTCGGTGAGGAGAAGGCACACCTGCTGGCAGCTTATGTCTACAGCCTGCAGACCGGCCAGGCCGACGAGTAGCCGTAGCGCCTGTTGCTGGATGTAAGTGGCCATGGCGGAAAGGCAGATACCCAGGATCCACAAGTGTATTGCCGTGCTGTGGCCGTCATTCCTGGTGGCCATTGTCGCCACCGGGCTGTTCTTCTCTGCCTTTGACCCGGATGAGCTGTTCCCGTTCGGTGAAGAAACCGCGGTCAGCCGGCTGGGTATCTATTCCATCGGTTTTCTGTGTTTCTGGCTGATCGAAGGTACAAACACAGCCACCAAGCACAATCTCACCGGCAGAGCTCGCCTCGAGCTGCTCGT
>CBEULV010000055.1:0-11792 GCA_965544015.1 uncultured Gammaproteobacteria bacterium
AGGTTTTCAGTCATCTGGTTGAAGGCCTGCGCCAGAATACCGACCTCGTCACCGGTGCTCACCTCTGCACGTTCGCCAAGCGCTCCGCCACTGATCCGGGTTGCAACCTCGGTGAGGCGGATAATCGGCCGGGTTATGGTGCCGGCAATATACAGCGACGCCAGAACAACTGCGACTGCGGACAATCCGATCAGCAACAACAATGAGCGACGCAACGAAACAATCGGCGCATACGCATCGCTCATGCGTCTCTGCACAACGAGACCCCAGCCGGCGTTGTCAATGTAACGTGTAACTGCGATTACGGAATGGCCTGTGTAATCAATCTCATCAGTGAGCAGTTGCTCCTGATCCCGCAAGGCCTGTATAAACGGGGATTGCAGGTTCCCCGCACGCACTGTTCGTCTCAATGCGGAATCTGGCTCGAACCTGGCAGGCGTAAGGAACAGGGCATCACCGGCGTCATTGCGACGTACCAGCAGGGTCTCCCCTGTTTTCCCAAGTCCGTGGTAGTCCGTAATCGATTCAATTATATTGGATGCATCGGTATCGATGACCAGTACGCCCAGCCGCTGCTCATCCAGGTACAACGCCCCCGAGAGGTAAATCCCCAGGCGCCCGGGTCCGTGCCGGTGAGCATGGGTCTCGTCCCGGTGGAACAGGTCCACACGACTACCTTGCAGACCGGCAAGAAAAAAGTCCGCATCTGCGTGAATCTGGCCGATCAAAGTCGGGTCAGTCGACGCCACGATCCGGCCGTCAAGTGTCTGGATGAAGAGTCCGCGCAAGTCGCTGATGGAAACAGCAGCATCGCCCAGGATGCGGTTCATTTTGTCGCGCGAAAGCGGATTAGGCTCTTCAATGTACTCCTTCAGGCTGATCCGCAGCTGGGTTCTTGAAGAGACCAGGGCAAGTCTTTCCAGATTTTGCTCGATGATGCTTTCAATTCTGTGTTTTTGTGTCGTGGCAACACTTTCCAGGTTATCGAGAACCTGGTCGGAGAGTGCTTTTTCTGCGCTGTAATAGGCAATCGCACCCAGCACCATTAGCGCAGCAAGCGCCAATGACACAAAAGTCACAACAAGTTTGCCCTTGATTTTCATTAATTATGCGGCCAAAGCATCAGGATAATAAAAGCAGGTAGTGCGCCGAAAATATCCTTGTGTTGCTTGTCGGACTCCAACACACATCCCATCTTTAGATTCGGTTCATCGCCCTCTTTTTAGCATGGGAATCGGGAACGCCGCTTACATCAAGCGCGTGATGAATATAACCGGGCCGGGCAATCATCAATCATTTCTGCCCCATTAATCCAGAACCGGTAAGGAATGGTATCGGCCGTATTTTCAGATTTTATAGCCATTCTGCAAGGCCTGGTTCCTGTGTACCGATTGATTCCGGCCAGAACAGCAGCAAAACCACGTCCTCGCATAAAAAGCTAATGAAATCCAAATGTTGACCGCTAGCCTATATCGAAGGACAAATCCCTCAACTGGGGGCGTGCGCTGTTACCCGCCGCCGCCGGGACACTTGCTATGGAAGATATTGAAAAACCTGGATTTATTCTTGAGTGTACCGTATATGGCCGCTTTCAATGCGGCCGCCCCCGCTGCGGGTACCGGTTAGTTTAATTCAGACGATGTCGACCATCTCTTCTAAATCCCTCATCCTGGTGAGTTTTGCAGCCGTCATGGCGCTGGTGGTCCTGGTGGCGGCGGTTGGCCTCACCCGGATGGCCGAGAACAAACACAGAATGGAGACAATCGTTGACCAGTACAACGTAAAAACTGATCACATTATCAACATGTACAATGCCGCCCGCGAGCGCTCCATTAGCTTGTTGAGAATGCTGAGCCAGGAGGATCCCTTCGAGCGGGACGAAGAATATATGCATATGAACGGACTGGCAACGGAGTTTGCCCTGGCCCGCATCGCGCTCAGCAAGAAAGGCCTGGGCCCTGAGGAATTGACCTTGCACAATGAGCAGGGAAGGCTGACAGCCATGTCCGTACCCCTGCAGGAGCAGGTTGTACAGTTACTGATAGAAGAAGATACAGAGCGCGCCACCAGGTTGCTGTTCGATCAGGCAATCCCTGCACAGGACAGGGTCCTGGAGCAACTCGGGCAGATGCTGGAATATCAGCAGGTCGCCGCCAGGCGCTCGATGGACGAGTCCAGGAAAGCTTATCGCGAGACAGTCGTATTTATTGGCATCCTGCTGGCGATAGCGATCGCTGTCGGCATTATTGTCGCGTTCTTCGTCATGCGCCGCACCAGCCAGACTGAAGATGTGTTATTCAAGCAGATCATCCAGGAACGAAAACTCCAGAAACAGCTGTCTTACCAGGCCAGTCACGACGCCCTTACCGGCCTGATCAACCGGTTTGAGTTCGAGAACCACCTGAAACGGGCACTGGAAAGCGTAGTTACCGAGCATGCAACCCATGCGATGCTGTATATCGATCTGGATCAATTCAAGATAGTCAACGATACCTGTGGACATGTTGCAGGTGACGAACTGCTGCGCCAGTTGTCGACGGTGTTGCAACAGAAAATACGCAGTAGCGACATACTGGTCCGTCTTGGGGGTGATGAATTCGGCGTATTAATGGAGCACTGTACGCCCGAACATACCATCAGCGTGGCAAATACACTGCTGAATACCGTCCAGGAATTCCGTTTTGTATGGGAAGATAAAAGCTTCGTAATAGGCGCCAGCATAGGCGTCGTGCTGGTCGACAAAGACAGCGGAAATATTGACAACATCATGAGCGCCGCTGATGCTGCCTGTTACAGCGCCAAGGATGCTGGCCGGAACCGGATTCATGTTTTCGGGAAGAACGATGCAATGATTGTCGATCGTTACGGGGAGATGCAGTGGGTAACGCGAATCAACGAGGCTCTTGAAAACAACAGCTTCCAGCTGTTCTGCCAGCAAATAATCCCGGTCGGCAATGCCGGCGCATCTCCGTTGGGGTTGATTGAAATTCTGGTTCGCATGAAAGATGAGAAAGGCAAGCTGATTCCGCCAGGGGCATTTATCCCGGCGGCGGAACGATACAATCTCATGACATCCCTGGACCGTTGGGTAGTAAAAACGACCTTTGAATGGCTGGAAAGGAATTCACACATCACTGATCAGCTGGGCAAGTGTTCGATCAACCTGTCCGGCCAGTCGATCAGTGATGCCCGGTTCCTGGATTACTTGCTGGATTTGCTCACTGAATCCGCTGTTCCCGCAGGAAAGATCTGTTTTGAGATCACCGAGACAGCAGCGATCACCAATCTCAGCGAAGCAACGGAATTCATTTCGCGGTTGAAGGAAATCGGTTGTTCGTTTGCGCTTGACGATTTCGGCAGCGGCCTCTCATCATTTGCCTATTTAAAGAATCTGCCGGTCGATTATCTCAAGATCGACGGCAGCTTCGTCAAGGACATCGTAGATGATCCGATCGATGAGGCCATGGTCCGGTCCATTAATGAAATCGGTCACGTGATGGGCAAGGAAACGATCGCGGAATTTGTCGAGAACGACCAGATCCTGGAAAAACTGCATAAGATAGGCGTCGATTATGCCCAGGGCTTCGGCATCGACAGACCGAAGCCGCTGGACCAGCTTGTGTTGGCGTCTTGCGTGCAACAACGGGCGACCGCGAACAAGTAACTCAAGTCCGGCTTTGCCCGGCACTCCCGGCGCCGCACCCCATGGGCTCCCGGTGAATTAGTCGAACCCGATCGGGTTGTGCCGACCAACCCGTTTTCTTACAAGCAGGCAAGGCCCCATAAAGGGGCCTTTTTTGTTAGTGTGGCGGAGAGGAAGGGATTCGAACCCTTGTGGGGCTAACGCCCCCAACCGATTTCGAGTCGGTGCCGTTATGACCGCTTCGGTACCTCTCCAGGAAACTGGAAAATGTTTTAAAGACTTGAAATAGTTACCGTCTAATAAGGTATTATAACCCCACAATCAATCAGGAAACTTGTCTGTGCAAGAATGACCAGGCAGTCCAAACAAGCAGTGCCGATCACAGCGCGATTCCTGCGTGTGGCTGCGGCAACATATTCTAGCGCATGCACAGCAGTCACTGCCATGCCTGTGGTTCTGCTGGGCTGTATCTTCTGCCTCGCACTGGCAGCCTGTGGACGCGCACCCTCCCTGCTGGAACAGGTTCAGCAGCAAAATGAGCTGATCGTCATTTCCCGCAACAGCGCCACGACCTACTACGAGGGACCTAACGGACCAACCGGCTTTGAGTACGAACTGGCGAAGCGCTTTGCCGATTACCTGGGCGTGGAACTGCACATTGTTATCCCGCCCAACTTCAATGACATCCTGCCGCTGGTAGCGCTCGGTGATGCACACCTGGCGGCGGCCGGCCTGACCGTCACTGAGAAACGCCGGAAGAAGGTACGCTTCGGCCCGAACTACCACCGGATCACCCCGCAGCTGGTTTATCGCAGCGGCTCAAAACGACCCAGGTCAGCGGGCGACCTGCAGGGGACACTCGAAGTCGTCGCAGGCAGCAGTCACGAGGAGCGGCTGGGAGAACTCAAGCAGGAATTTCCGGAACTGCGCTGGGAGGCCCAGCCGGAACAAAGCAGTGAAGAACTGCTGACCCTGGTTTGGCAGCAACTGATCGACTATACCGTGGCGGATTCACACGAGCTCGCCGTAAACCGCCATTATTACCCGGAGCTCAAACCCGCCTTTGACCTGGACGAGCCCCAGCCGCTGGCCTGGGCTTTCCCCAAGGGTGAGGACAACAGCCTGTTCCTGGCGGCAGACGCTTTCTTCAAACAGATCATGCAGGACGGGACGCTGGAGCAAGTGATCGAGCGCTACTTCGGGCATATCGAGACATTCGATTATGTAGGCACGCGGCGCTACCAGGCCCATGTCGAACAACGGCTCCCACAATACCTGGACCTGTTTACCGAGGCTGCCAACGGAATCGGAACGGACTGGCGGCTGCTGGCCGCCATCGGTTACCAGGAGTCCCACTGGGACCCGGACGCAGTCTCACCTACCGGGGTACGCGGATTGATGATGCTGACCCGCGCCGCCGCCAAGGATCTGGGTATAGAGAACCGGAGCGACCCGGCGCAAAGCATCAGGGGCGGCGCCGAATATCTTGCGCGCATGGCGAAACGCCTGCCGGAGCATATTCCAGAGCCGGACCGCACCTGGATGGCACTGGCCGCCTACAATGTCGGACTGGGTCACCTGGAAGATGCACGCAAGCTGACCATCAAGAACAAGGGTGACCCGGACAGGTGGGTGGACGTCAAAAAGAACCTGCCCCTGCTCAGCAAGAAGAAATGGTTTCAGCAAACACGCTATGGCTATGCGCGTGGGCGCGAACCGGTGCGCTACGTGGAGAATATTCGCACCTACTATGACATCCTGGTATGGCTTACGGAACAGGAAGTGGCCGAGAACGATCAGCCGCGCGAACCATTGCAGTTCGACTCACCTGCATTGTAACCACTGAAACTACCGGGCGAGCAACTCTTCTTCCAGCGAGAGGTATACCTGGTAGGCATTGCGCCGGTTGGCCTCGGCGAACGCTGGCAGATCCTCGAATTCGCTCCAGTCGATCTCCGCGTATACCTCGTCAAACGGTATCATTTCATTCACCGCCTGTTCCATCTGCCCGCGCAAAAAGGCAAGGTAATGACGTGTCAGGCGGATCGCCTCGTTGGGCTTCTCCGCCACACCGCCATGTCCGGGCACCAGTGCAACCAGTTTTTCATGCTCCATGCGTTCCAGCACCTGCACCCAGCGTTTGGTGTTCGAGTCCCCGAGGAACGGCACCCGCCCCTCGAAGATGATATCACCGGAAAACAGCACACGGTCCGGCTCGACATACAGGGTCATGTCGCCATCCGAGTGGGCATTACCCACCACGGTGACCGTGAAATCGACATCGCCAAGCCGGAACTTCGTGCCATGCTTCAGCATCTGGTCCGGATACACCAGCCGGGTGTTGTCATTGACCCAAGGATCCAGCGTGAAGCGCCGGTCCTCCAGGCGTTCCCGCGCATTTTCCGAATCGAGATAGAGATCGGCCCCGACCGGCGCAAGGATTTCGGCATCGAGATCGGCAAATACCTGCAGGCCGTAGATATGGTCGGCGTGATAATGACTGACAATCACTCGCACCACCGGCTGGTCGGTAATTTCGCGGATCTTTTCCAGCAGCTTGTGTGCCAGTGATGGCGTACCCAGCGTATCAAATACGACCACACCGGCACCGGTGACCACGACCCCGGCATTGGAGATAAAGCCCTCGTTGTCCGTGGGGATGCCGGGTACACCTTCAACGAAGTAGACATGCTCTGATACCTGTTTCAGGGTCATGTCGACCGTCGTCGGCGCATATTCGACCGGCTGCTTATCGGTCTCTGCAAATGACGGGGAGACCACGCATAGCAGAAAACTTGCCAGCAAGGCACGCGCCAGGTGCATCTTTTCACCCTGTTTATCCAGTGGCATGTTCATTAAGTAAACGATACTACCTGAACCCGTTAGCGGCAAATGCCGCGTGCTTCAGTTGCAACGCCGGTCACGGAAGAATTTGCGCAAAATCGCGCCGCACGGCTCTGCCAGTACACCACCCGACGTCTCGACCCGATGATTCAGACCAGGCAACTCGAAGCCACGACAGAGACTGCTGACCGCCCCGCTCTTGGGATCAAATGCACCGAACACGACCCGGGCAACGCGGGCATGCACGATGGCGCCGACACACATCAGGCAGGGCTCCAGCGTTACGTACAGGGTGGTGTCCGTCATCCGGTAGTTACCGAGTGCCTGGCCAGCCGCGCGCAGGCACATCACCTCGGCATGCGCAGTTGGATCATGACCTGTAATGGGCTGGTTCCAGCCTTCGCCAAGCAGCGCATCATCGGCCACCAGCACGGCACCGACCGGCACTTCACCGGCCTCGGCAGCGCGCGCCGCGAGCGTCAGCGCCTGCTGCATCCAGTGTTCGTCGGTATTCATCAACAGGAAAGGATCTAAACAGGTAATTTAACGTCGTTCCCGCGCAGGCGGGGGCAAACGGGGGACAGACCACGTTTTCCCATGGGAAAACGTGGTCTGTCCCCGCTTATTCCGCTTATTCCCACTCGATGGTGGCCGGTGGCTTGCCGGAAATGTCGTAGGCCACGCGCGAGATATCCGCTACTTCATTAATGATGCGGCGTGACACCGTATCGAGAAATTCATATGGCAGGTGTGCCCAGCGGGCCGTCATGAAGTCAATGGTCTCGACTGCACGCAATGCCACTACCCAGGAATAACGGCGCCCGTCACCGGTCACGCCCACCGAGCGTACCGGCAGAAACACAGTGAAGGCCTGGCTGACCTTGTCATACAGATCATGGCGCCGCAGTTCCTCGATGAAGATATGGTCGGCCAGGCGCAGGCAGTCGGCATATTCCTTTTTGACCTCGCCCAGGATGCGCACACCCAGGCCGGGACCCGGGAAGGGATGACGATAGACCATGTCGTAGGGTAGACCGAGTTCGACACCGAGCCTGCGCACTTCGTCCTTGAAAAGTTCACGCAGCGGCTCCAGCAGCTTCAGCTTCATCTCCTCGGGCAGGCCACCGACATTGTGGTGCGACTTGATAAGGTGTGCCTTGCCAGTGCTGGCAGCGGCCGACTCGATCACGTCGGGATAGATCGTGCCCTGCGCCAGCCACCGGGTTTCTGCACTCAGCTTGTCGGCCTCTTCCTCAAACACCTCGATAAACAGATTGCCGATGACCTTGCGTTTCTGCTCCGGGTCCGCCACGCCTTCCAGCGCTGCCAGGAAGCGGTCTTCTGCATCAACCCGGATGACTTGCACGCCCATGTGCTCGGCAAAGGTGGCCATCACCTGGTCACCCTCGTGATGGCGCAGCAACCCGTTATCGACAAAAACACATACCAGCTGATCGCCAATCGCCTTGTGCAACAGGGCAGCAACCACTGAAGAGTCGACGCCACCGGACAGGCCCAGCAGCACCTTGTCGCTGCCAACCTGTGCACGAATATCATGGATGCTGCTCTCGGCGATGTGATCCGACGTCCAGAGCGCATCACAGCCACAGATTTCGATCACGAAGCGCTGCAGGATCCGGCCGCCCTGATGGGTGTGCGTCACTTCCGGGTGGAACTGGATACCGTAGTAACCGCGCTCGTCGTCCGCTATGCCGGCAATTGGTGCACTGTCGGTACTGGCAATCACCTTGAAGCCATCCGGCAGTTGCATGACGCGATCGCCATGACTCATCCATACATCGAGCAGGCCGTAGCCATCCTCGGTGGTATGGTCCTCGATGTCCTTGAGCAGGCGGGAATGTCCGCGCGCGCGTACCTGCGCATAGCCGTATTCATGGTGATCGGCGTTTTCCACCTGACCACCGAGCTGTGCCGCCATGCTCTGCATGCCGTAGCAGATACCGAGCACCGGCACGCCACTGGAAAACACGATATCCGGCACCCGTGGGGCCTCGGCGACTGTTACGGTCTCGGGCCCGCCGGACAGGATGAAGCCGCGCGCGGCAAACTCTTCGATCTTTTCCGGTTCGATGTCCCATGGCCAGATCTCGCAATAGACACCCAGTTCGCGCACGCGGCGCGCAATCAGCTGGGTGTACTGGGAGCCGAAATCCAGGATCAGGATCCGGTGGGCGTGGATATTGTCAGTCATGGAAGTGTGCGGGCAGGATAGCCGATTCTACTTCAGCTTTCCGTTCGGTAGTTCGGTGCTTCCTTGGTAATCAAAACATCGTGTACATGGCTCTCACGCACGCCGGCATTGGTCACGCGGATAAATTCCGGCCGGGTGCGCATCTCCTCGATGCTGGCGCAACCGGTATAGCCCATGCTGGAACGCACCCCGCCCATCAGCTGGTGCAGGATCGCAATCATGGAACCCTTGTACGGGACCCGGCCCTCGATGCCTTCAGGGACCAGCTTGTCCTGTTCACCGCCTTCCTGGAAGTAGCGGTCACTGGAGCCTTCCTTCATGGCGGCCAGCGAACCCATGCCGCGGTAGGCCTTGTAGGAACGGCCCTTGTAGAGCTCGACCTCGCCCGGCGCCTCCTCGGTACCGGCAAGCATGCTGCCGATCATCACCGACCAGGCCCCGGCCGCCAACGCCTTGGCCATGTCGCCCGAATAGCGGATACCGCCATCGGCGATCAGCGGGATACCGTCCTTGCGCAACTCTTCCGCGACATTGGCGACGGCGCTGATTTGCGGCACGCCGATACCGGAAATGATACGCGTGGTACAAATCGAGCCCGGACCGATACCGACCTTGACGGCATCCGCCCCGGCATCGACCAGTGCGCGCGCCGCTGCCGCGGTGGCGATGTTGCCTCCGATCACCTGCAGCTGTGGATAATGGTTTTTCACCCAGCGCACCCGGTCCAGCACACCCTGCGAGTGGCCATGCGCGGTATCGACGATCACTACATCGGCCTCAGCCTGTGCCAGCGCATCGATGCGTGCCTCGCTGTCACCGCCGGTACCGATTGCCGCCCCGACGCGCAAGCGGCTGTGCTCGTCCTTGCAGGCATTGGGGAAGTCGGTGGACTTCTGGATGTCCTTCACAGTAATCATGCCACGCAACTTAAAGTCATCATTGATGACCAGCACACGCTCGATGCGGTGCTTGTGCAGCAGCGCGATGACCTCTTCCCGTGAGGCACCTTCCTTGACCGTCACCAGGCGCTCTTTCGGCGTCATCACACTGGTAACGGGTTTGTTCAGGTTGGGCTCGAAACGGCGATCACGGCTGGTAACAATACCGACCAGGTCATCGCCATCCACCACCGGCACGCCGGAAATATTGTTGGCACGAGTCAGCGCGATCACGTCCTCGATGGTGGTATCCGGGGACACCGTGATGGGGTCCTTGATGACACCGCTCTCGAACTTCTTGACGGCACGCACCTCGGCGGCC
Organism: uncultured Gammaproteobacteria bacterium; assembly: GCA_965544015.1. Lineage (GTDB taxonomy): Bacteria > Pseudomonadota > Gammaproteobacteria > UBA9214 > UBA9214 > UBA9214. The sequence goes on from CBEULV010000055.1 coordinate 9,960, forward strand.
TGCTGCTCGGGGCTGAGGTTCTTGTGCACGATGCCGATGCCGCCTTCCTGTGCCAGTGCGATGGCAAGACGCGCTTCGGTGACGGTATCCATGGCCGCCGAGAGTACCGGGATATTCAGGCGGATATCGCGGGTCAACTGGGTGCGCAGGCTGACATCGCGCGGCAGGACAGTGGAGTGCGCAGGCAAGAGCAGGACGTCATCAAAGGTAAGGGCTTCCTGCACTATGCGCATAGGGTTCGGTTTCCGCCGGTTGAAGTTGGCCGCTAATTATAGGGGCTGGGGCTGTCCCGGTAAACCGCGCTTTACTGCTTTTCAGTGCCAGGACGGTGAATTTTTCTCGCGCGGCGCGCGGAACCGGGCCGGATTCGGGTATCCTTGTCCAGCATGACAGAATCCATCACCGACCAGGGCATGATGCCGCCGGAGCGCGAGGTGTTCAGCGTATCCCGGCTCAACCAGACGGCGCGCACCCTGCTGGAACAAGGCCTGCCGCGCGTCTGGATCGAGGGTGAACTGTCCAACATCGCCCGTCCCTCCTCCGGCCACCTCTATTTTACGCTCAAGGACAGCCAGGCACAGGTACGTGGTGCCATGTTCCGCAGCCGTAACCAGCTACTGCGCTTTCGGCCGGAAGAAGGCATGCAGGTACTGGTGCGCGCAAAGGTCAGCCTGTATGAGGCTCGTGGTGACTACCAGTTGATTGCCGAGAGCATGCAGGAGGCCGGCGACGGTGTCTTGCAACGCGCCTTCGATGCCCTGAAAGGCAAACTCGAAGCCGAGGGGCTGTTTGATGCGGCCCGGAAAAAGACCCTGCCTGCCCTGCCGACACGTATTGGCGTCATTACGTCGCCGACCGGCGCGGCTATCCGTGATGTGCTCAGTGTACTGCGACGGCGTTTTCCCGCCATCCCGGTACTGATCTACCCGGTTCCGGTACAGGGCAAGGACGCCGGGAATGAGATCGCTGCCATGTTACACACCGCCTCGAACCGCAATGAGTGCGACGTGTTGATCCTTACGCGTGGCGGCGGTTCGCTGGAAGATCTGTGGGCATTCAACGAGGAAGCCGTAGCACGCGCCCTGCATGCCTGTCGTATCCCGGTCGTCAGCGCAGTCGGTCACGAGGTGGACTTCACGATCGCCGACTTTGTCGCCGACCAGCGCGCGCCCACGCCATCGGCCGCCGCCGAACTGGTCAGTCCCGATCAGCAAGAATGGCTACAGCAGGTAACCGGCCTCGCAAACCGAATCACCCGCCACATGCAGCAGCATATGGTCGATGCCCGCCAACGCATGAGCTGGCTGGAACAGCGCCTGAAGCTGCGCCATCCGGGCCAGTACCTGCGCCAGAAGGCCCAGCGCCTGGACGACCTGGAAGGCCGCATCCGGCTGGCCACTCGCTCATATTTCAACAAATTGCGAGCCTCTCTTCAGGCAGCACTCGCAGCATTGAAACAGCAAACCCCGACGCATCGCATCCATCGTACCGAGCTACAAAGACACGCCATCGAACAACGCCTGCAAGTGGCCATGCACACATTGCTGCAGGCCAGGCAACGCCAGCTCGCGGTCGCCTGCAAGTCGCTGGATACCATCAGCCCGTTGGCGACGCTGCAACGTGGCTATGCGATTGTCAGTCGACCGGGGCAGCGCGAGATCCTGCGCAAGGCCGCCGACATCAAGCCCGGTGAACAGGTCGAGACACGACTCGCCGACGGCAAGCTGTTGTGTACGGTTGATGAGGTGAACAAGTCGTGACAACAACTCAGCCTTACTCGCGCACGACTGCAGGGATGCAGGAGGTAGAGCAACGCATGGAGCAGTTGCCGGA
>CBEULV010000056.1:0-11722 GCA_965544015.1 uncultured Gammaproteobacteria bacterium
CCACTCCTCACCGAGTGCCACACGCGCACTGGCGGCACCTCCCTGGTAGTCGATGCACACCTGGCAGTGCCCCTTGCAAAACGGTTGCAGGATGTCGGCAAGATGGCCAACGAAGCCGTTTCCGGCCTGCCCGGATTCCACGCCCACCACCACCCGGCGTGCAAACAGCTCGCGCGCCTGGTTGATATCATAAATACTTTGCGCGGTAACCTGGTAACCGCCCGTGTAGTCATCCTCACCGAAGCCACCCTGGATCACCAGCACCTTGTCCTTACCCAGCAAGGCCTGGTATCTCTCAAAGACCTCCGGGAATACGCGTACCTCAATGCGTGCGGTGTTGTCATCCAGCGTCAGGAAGGCGATCTTGCCGCCACGCTGTGTCTTGCGGATGCGCATGCTCATTACCAGCCCTGCAATCGTCACCGCGCGATCACCGCTACCTGGCCGCCCGGGTTTTGCGGCCACCGCCGGCAGGCTGGCGGCAAGCTCTTCAAGACCGGCGAGTTTGCCACTGATGATATTCACCAGTTCATCGGCATAACGCGTAATCGGGTGCCCGGTCAGGTACAGGCCCAACGCATCCATTTCACCCTGCAGGCGCTGTTCCTCCTCCCACTCCGGCAATACCTGTCGCTCCGGTGGCGGTGCGCTGGTTGCGTCACTTTCTCCAAACAGGTCATTCTGGCCGGTATCGAGATCACGGCTGCGCTGTTCCGCCAGTTTCAATGCCTGGTTGATGTTCGCCTGGTGAGAGGCGCGCGTTTCGCCCATGGAGTCCAGTGCACCGGCACGAATCAGCGCATCAATGACGCGGCGGTTGAGCTTGCGCAAATCGACACGCTGGCAAAAATCGAACAGGTCCTGGTACTTGTCGCCTGCCGCGCGCTCCTCCAGCAGGCCTTCGATCGCTGCCTGCCCGACCCCCTTGATGGCGCCCAACCCGTAGGTAATGGTGTCATCTGACTGTGCAGTGAAATAGTAGTTGGAACGATTCACATCCGGCGGCACCACCCTGAGCTTCATGTCCCGGCATTCGGCGATGAGATGCACCACCTTGTCGGTGTTGTCCATGTCCGCCGACAGTACCGCCGCCATGAACGCCGCCGGATAATGCGACTTCAGCCAGGCCGTCTGGTAGGAGATCAGCGCATAGGCGGCAGAGTGGCTCTTGTTGAAACCGTAACCGGCGAATTTCTCCATCAGGTCGAAGATATACGTCGCCACATCCCCGTCCACACCACGCGCGCGCGCACCGTCTATGAACACGGCACGCTGCTTGGCCATTTCTGCCGGTTTCTTTTTGCCCATGGCGCGACGCAGCATGTCGGCGCCACCGAGCGTGTAGCCCGCCAGCACCTGGGCAATCTGCATCACCTGCTCCTGGTACAGGATGATGCCGTAGGTTGGCTTCAGGATCGGTTCGAGCTCCGGGTGTGGGTACTTGATCTTTGCCCCGTGCTTGCGCGCGATAAAGTCATCCACCATGCCGGACTGCAGTGGCCCGGGTCGGAATAGCGCCACCAGCGCGACAATGTCTTCAAAGCTGTCCGGCTTCATGCGCCGGATCAGGTCCTTCATGCCGGAAGACTCGAGCTGGAATACCGCGGTGGTGGCAGATGCCTTCAGCAGGCTGAAGGTCTTTTCGTCATCCAGCGGCAAGTTGTCGATCACAACCGGCTCGGCACCACTGGCGGCACGCTGTGCATTGATGGTCTTGAGCGCCCAGTCGATGATGGTCAGCGTACGCAATCCGAGAAAGTCGAACTTCACCAGGCCGACCGCCTCAACATCATCCTTGTCGAACTGGCTGACCAGCGCATCCCCTCCCTGCTCGCAGTACAGCGGGGTGAAGTCGGTCAACTGCGAGGGGGCAATCACCACACCACCGGCATGCTTGCCGGCATTGCGTGACAATCCTTCCAGCGAGCGTGCCAGGTCGATCACCCCCTGCACGTCCTCGTCACTGTCATACAACTCTGCCAGGGCCGGCTCCTGCTCCAGTGCCTTGTCCAGTGTTATGCCGATCTCAAACGGAATCAGCTTGGCAATGCGGTCGTTGAAACCATATGGATGCCCCAGCACGCGGCCGACGTCGCGCACCACGGCCTTTGCCGCCATGGAACCATAGGTGATGATCTGCGATACCCTGTCGCGCCCGTAACATTCCGCCACGTAGTCAATGACGCGATCACGGCCTTCCATGCAGAAGTCAACGTCAAAGTCCGGCATGGAAACACGTTCCGGGTTCAGGAAACGCTCAAACAGCAGGTCGTAACGGATCGGATCGATGTCGGTAATAGTGAGCGCGTAGGCCACCAGCGAGCCGGCACCGGAACCACGCCCCGGGCCGACCGGGATGTCATTCGCCTTGGCCCACTTGATGAAATCGGCAACGATGAGAAAGTACCCGGGGAATCCCATCTTCAGAATGACGTCGATCTCCAGTTCGAGCCGCTCGTGGTAGCGCTCGCGTATGGCGGCCTGGTCGCCGTTTTCCTGCTCAAGCATCCTGGACAGGCGCTGTTCCAGCCCTTCCTCGGCCTGTCTGCGGAAATATTCCGCCATGCTGCTGCCTGCCGGGACCGGGAAATCCGGCAGGTAATTCCTGCCCAGTTCCAGTTCCAGGTTACAGCGCCGGGCTATTTCAACAGTATTCTCCAGTGCCTCCGGAATATCACTGAACAGGGCCTGCATTTCCTCTGCCGTGCGCAGGTATTGCTGCTCGCTAAACGCCTTCGAACGGCGTGGATCATCCAGCGTGCGCCCCTCATTGATGCATACCCGCGCCTCGTGCGCGACAAAGTCGGACGGCCTCAGGAAATGCACGTCGTTGGTAGCCACCACCGGCACATCCCTTGCTGCAGCCAGTTCCACCACCTTGTGCAGGTAATCCTGTTCACCCGCCCGGCCGGTACGCTGCAGCTCCAGGTAGAAGCTGTCCGGGAACAGTTGCTGCCACCTGTCCACCAGGCGTGCGGCCTGCTCCTGCTTGTTCGCCAGCAGTGCACGCCCCACGTTGCCGGCGATGCCACCGGACAATGCGATCAGACCTTCCGTGCAGCCATCGAACCATTCCGGTTCCAGCATCGGCAGTCCGCGGTGCTGGCCCTGCGTATAGGTACGCGAAACCAGGCGGGTCATGTTGAGGTAACCGGTACGTGACTTGCACAGCAGGACCAGGCGTGTCGGCGTTGCATTTTCGCCCGGCTCGGCCACCCAGATATCCACGCCGATAATCGGCTTCACGCCCTGTGCCATGGCTGCCCGGTAAAACTTCACCATGGCAAACAGGTTGCACTGGTCGGTAACCGCAACGGCCGGCATGCCGGCATCGGCCACACTCTTTACCAGCGGCTTGATACGGACAGTGCCGTTGACCAGCGAATATTCGGTATGGACGTGGAGATGGACGAACGTAGCAGACATGGGAAAAGTGTCCGATTTTCAGGGCCCGGTTGCAAGCCAATTAGCCACTTATCGTCACATCTGAGATAAATCACCTATCTACATGATTAGACGCATATTTATATGCCAGTCATTCGGCCGGCCGAGAACCCGTCGGCGGCGCGCTGCGGCAGCGAAAGAAATTCAGCTTCACGCACAACCCGCCGATACAGGCACTGCCAATGCAAGCCCGTTACAAAAGCACCTGTTTATATGCTGAACCAGATGACAAACAAGCTCGACGCCGAGGAACTGAAGGGTTTTGCCCGCAGCATGGCGGAACTGCAATGGCTGCTGCTGATCCTTGTCATCCTGTATTTCTTCACTCCTACCGGGCCACTTAACAATAGCGACGCGTTGATCGTCACCATGCTCGGCTACTCCGCTTTTGTTTTGCTGTTCCGTTATTTCAACTTCCGCGTCCGCGAAACGCGCATGAAGCTGGCCATTGAAACCTGGGCAATGATCGTTTTCATTACTGTAATTCTCTGGAATACCGGATATACCGAGAGCCCCCTGCTCAACCTCTATCTACTGGTGATCATTGCCTGTGCAATTACCCTTGGCAAGGTCATGACGCTGCTGGAAGTGTTTCTTATTGCCTGCTGCTACATGTACATGGGTTTCAATTATTACTCGGTGGATATATTTACACCGGAAACCTTCACCCTGCTGATGGCTCGTTTCTCTCCCTTCCTGCTGGTCGCCTATGTAACGTCCATGCTGGCATCAGACATCCTCGCAGCCAAGAAGAAGATCACCCTGCTCTCACAGACCGACGAGCTGACCGGACTGCTGAACATGCGTGCGTTCAATCTGCTGCTGGAAAAGGAACTGACAAGCGCCGCACGCTACAGGGAGCCATTCAGCATCCTCATGCTGGATGTCGACGAACTGAAGAAGGTCAATGACCATTTCGGGCACACGGCCGGTAGCCGCATGATTCAGACAGTTTCCCGTACACTGAAGAACAGTGTGCGCGCATCCGACATCCTGGCGCGCTTTGGTGGTGATGAGTTCGTTATCCTGATGACGCATACCCGCACGGAGCAGGCACGCCTGGCCGCGGAACGCATCCGGTCTGCCATTGCCCACATGTTATTTGACGTAGACGGCAAGCGCATCACAGCTACCGCCAGCATTGGCATTGCCTGTTTCCCGGAGTCTGTGGAAGACCCTGTCGAGGTGCTGGACAAGGCTGACCAGGCGCTGTATCGCAGCAAGCAGAACGGGCGCAACAAGGTCACCCGCTACCAGAAGGATTCGACACCACCGCCATCAGTACCTGAGCTCAGCAACCATCACGCTCGGCGATACGCCTGACCGGTGCGTAGGAGCGCCGGTGTTGCGGCGTTAGCCCAAGCACCTCCAATGCTTCAATATGTGCCCTGCTGGGATACCCTTTGTGCTGGGCCAACCCGTAGCCGGGGTACTGGAGGTCCAGTTCGATCATTTCCCGGTCACGGGTCACCTTGGCAATGATGGAGGCCGCACTGATTACCGCCACCCGGCTGTCACCCTTGACGATAGCCTGCGCCGGGATTGCAAGCTGTGGACAACGGTTACCGTCTATCAATGCATGCTCCGCACAGGGCTGCAACGCATTAACGGCACGCTGCATGGCCAGCAGGGTAGCCTGAAGGATGTTGATGCGATCGATTTCCCCTGCCTCGGCGCGCCCCACTGACCATGCCAGCGCCTTGTCGGTAATCTCGTCATACAGGCTTTCACGGCGTGACGCCGACAGTTGCTTGGAATCGCGCAAGCCGCTTACCGGCCGGGCCGGATCGAGAATCACCGCGCCCGCGACCACCGGGCCGGCCAGCGGGCCACGCCCGGCCTCGTCGACCCCGGCAACCCGTCCCGGCGGGAGTTCCCATTTCGACTCCATCAACTGCGCCTGCCGGTCATCTGCAACACGATCAGCGCAGCGCGGTGACTCGCATCGCGCCTCAGCTCTTTATGAATTGCGGCAAACTCGCGTGACAAATCACCGGCCCGCGCCGGGTTCTCCAGCAGTGCCATCAACTCGCGCCCAAGGTTCTCCGCGGTCACCTCCTGTTGGGTCAGCTCCTTCACCAGCGGCTTGCCAGCCAGCAGGTTTGGCAATGAATAGAACGGCGTCTTCATCAACATGCGTACGATCCGATAGCTCAGCGCCGACAGGCGATAGGCCACGACCATCGGGCGTTTGAGCAACATACATTCCAGCGCCGCCGTTCCGGAAGCCAGCAGCACGGCATCGGCGGCGGCCATGGCCTCCAGCCCCTGCCCCTGTACCAGGGTCACCGGCAGGTCTGCACGCAAGGTCGCCCGCGCCTCGTCAAATACCGCACGGCAGGCGGCATTCGCCAGTGGCACGATGAAGTGCAGATCGGCACGGCGTTCATGACACCAGGCGGCAGCCTGCAGGAACGGTATGGCCAGCCGCTTCACCTCGCTGACCCGGCTGCCGGGCAACAGGGCCACCAGCGGACCACCGCGGGTGATGTCAAGATGCGCACGCGCCGCCCCCTGGTCAACCTCCTCGGCTATCAGGTCGGCCAGCGGATGCCCAACAAAAACTGCCGGGACTTGCCGCTCATGGTAGAAGCGCTCCTCAAAGGGAAACAGCGTCAGGATACAGTCCACGCTCGCGGCAATCTTGCGCACCCGGTATTGTCGCCATACACTCACGGACGGACTGACATATTGCAGCGTGCGGATGCCGCGTTGCCTGAGCGAGCGCTCCAGTGCCAGATTGAAGTCCGGGGCATCAACGCCAATGAACAGGTCCGGCGGATGACGAAGGAAGTGTCGTCGCAAGGCTCGACGCATGGCCAGCAAGCCAGGCAGATGCCGAATGACCTCGGTTAGCCCCATCACGGACAAACGTTCCATCGGATACAGGCTGGTACAGCCGGCGTCGATCATGCGCGGTCCGGCCACCCCCTCAAATACTGCATCCGGCTCCTGCTCGCGTATGGCGTGGATCAGGCCGGCAGCAATGGTGTCACCGGATGCCTCGCCGGCAATGATGCCGATACGCAGCGGGTTTGCCTGCCCGCTCATACCGGGATGCCGATCACGCAGACTGCATGCGGCATCATTAGCGCACGATGCCGCGTGTTCGCTGCTCCAGAAAGCGGACCAGCACCTCGACTTCAGTGCAATCGCTGGCCAGCGTTTTCAGACTTGCAATTGCATCCTGCAATGAAAGATTCTCGCGGTAGAGAATTTTATAGGCCTGTTTGAGAGTACGCCGCACGGCCTCGGAAAAGCCGCGCCGGCGCAGGCCTTCCATGTTCAGCCCGTGCGCATGGGCCGGGCTGCCGCCCACCGTGATGTAGGGCGGCACGTCCAGGCTGATGCCGCTGGCGTAGGCGGTCAGCGCATGCGTGCCGACGGAACAGAACTGATGTATCAGCGTAAAGCCGCCAAGGATGACATAATCCTCAATCCTGACATGCCCGGCCAGTGAGGCATTGTTGGCCAGTATCGTCTGGTTGCCCAACTGGCAGTCATGCGCGATATGCACATAGGCCATGATCCAGTTGTCATCACCGATACGGGTAACACCCTCGTCCTGAACGGTTCCACGATTGATGGTAACGAACTCACGGATCGTATTGCGATCACCGATCTCCAGCCGGGTCGGTTCGCCGGCGTACTTCTTGTCCTGTGGCGCATCACCGACCGAGGCAAACTGGAAGATGTGATTGTCCTCGCCGATTCGGGTCGGCCCGTTAATCACAACATGCGGCCCGATACGTGTGCGCGCACCAATGATCACGTCCGCACCGATTACTGTGTACGGCCCCACGGTCACGTCTGCGGCCAGTTCGGCTCCGGGGTCAATAACCGCACGTGGATCGATCAACGCTCGATATCCTGCTCGGTACACATGATCTGCGCGGTTGCAACGGTGTTGCCATCGACACTGGCCTCGCAATCGAATACCCAGATCCCGCGCTTGGAGCGCAACAGTTTTGCATACAGCACCAGCTGGTCACCGGGCCCGACCGGCTTCTTGAAGCGCACTTTATCCATGCCGACCAGGAAATACAGGCTCTCGCGGCGGGCGCCACGCTCAACCGTCTTGAACGCCAGCAGACCGGTTGCCTGCGCCATCGCCTCCAGAATCAGCACGCCGGGCATGATCGGTCGTTCCGGGAAATGCCCCTGGAAGAACGGTTCGTTGTAGCTGACGTTCTTGTATCCCACCAGCGACTCGCCCGCATTGAATTCGGTAACCCGGTCAATCAGCAGGAACGGGTAACGGTGCGGAAGATGCTGGAGTATGTCATTGATGTCCATGTTTTCAGGTCCGGGGTGTTATGGTTTGATGAGACAGATTCTAGTCATTCTTCCTGACCGGAATAGTGCCCAGTTGTCTTTCCAGTGCCTGCACCTTGCGCGCGATCCTGTCCAGCTGGCGGAACCGCGCGTAGTTCCTGTTCCAGCTGTCATTATCCTGCGCCGGTACACCCGACGAATAGACACCCGGCTCGGTAATCGACTTCGTCACCATGGTCATGCCGGTAATGACCACATTGTCCACGATTTCCAGGTGACCGACGATCCCCGCCCCGCCACCAATCATGCAATGCCTGCCGATCCTGGCACTGCCGGAAATACCAACACAGCCGGCTATCGCGGTGTGTGCGCCGATATGGACATTATGTGCAACCTGGATCAGGTTATCGAGCCTGACGCCTTCTTCCAGTACGGTATCTTCCAGTGCACCGCGGTCGATGGTGGTATTTGCGCCGATCTCGACGTCATTGCCAATGCGCACACCGCCCAGCTGAGGCACATTCAGCCAGCGACCATCCTCCTTCGCCAACCCGAATCCCTCACTGCCGATCACCGCACCGGGGTAAATATTCACGCGCTCGCCAACCTGCACACCGTGGCAAACCACTACATTGGCAGACAGGCGGCTGTGCGCCCCGATCACGCTGCCGGCACCGACAAAACAGCCGCCGGCCAGTTGCACCCCGGGATGGATAACGGCCCCTGACTCAATGATGCAGTGCGGCCCGATCCATGCGCTGGCATCCACCGTGCAGTCGGCAGCAAGGCTGGCGCTTGCGTGCACGCCCTCTTGCTGCGGCGGACGCGGTGAAATGAGCGATGCGGCGCGCGCATAGGTCGCATACGGATTGTCAGACACCAGCACCGCAGTCGGGCATTCCTGCGCATACTCCGGCGCCAGGATCACCGCCGAGGCCTGTGTCCGGGGAAGGTACTTGCGGTAACCCTTGTTGGCGAGAAAGCTGATATCGCCGGCACCGGCGTTCTGCAGGGTCGCCACGGCATTGATCTCGCAGTCTGGCTCACCCTGGCACAGTTTGGCGCCTGTCTGCTCTGCCAGTCTACCCAGGGTAATTGCCATTGCGTCCCTCAATATCTGCGTGGCCGCCTCACAGGACGATGATTATTCTGCGAGCTTCTTGAGTATACGGTCCGTTATATCCACACGATCACCGGCATACATCACACCCTGCGCCAGGATCAGGTCAAATTTTTCATCCCTGGCAAAGGCATCGATCACGTTGCCGATTTTCTTGTTTACCGCCCTGAGCATCTCGTTCTTGCGAATGTTCAGATCGTCACGGAATTCATCCTGTGAACGCTTCAGTTGACGGCGCTTGCTGAGGATCGCGCGCTCCTTGGTGGTGCGCTCCGATTCGCTCATGACTGCACCTTCAGTTGCCAGCGACTCTTCCATCTTTGCAAGCTTGCGTTGCAGCTCGATCAACTCCTTCTCGCGAGACGAAAACTCGGCATCGATCTTGCCCTGTGCAGCGGTAATCTGCGGTGCATTCTCACTCAGCTTGGCAAGATCGACAAAACCGATCTTCAGTTCAGCCGCAGCCATGCCGGGAAACAATGACACAGCCGACATGAACACGACACCCAAAACAACCTGTTTACATTTTTTCACATCAACTCTCCGTGAAGTTTGCAGAATAATCAGAAAAAGCGTCCCACTGAGAACTGGAATCTCTGTTCTTCATCATCTTCTTGCGCATTCAGTGGGAAACCAAAACTCAGCGCAATCGGGCCGAGCGGCGACGACCACAGGCCCGCAAGGCCTACAGAATACCTGAATTCCCCGGCATCAAAGGTATTAAAATCCTCGTAAACATTACCTATATCAAGGAAGGCGCTCAAGCGCGTACCAGCGCCGGCTTCCAGGAAGGGGACCGGGAACAGCACTTCAACGTTGAACACGGACAGGAAAGAGCCGCCAATCGGATTGTTATTGGAGTCTCTCGGGCCCAGGGTGTTGTCATCAAAACCGCGAATCGAACGCATGCCACCAGCGAAAAAGTTCTCGAAGAACGGCAACTGCTCGTACTCCCCGTAGCCGTCACCGTAGGCCAGGCGCGCCTTCAGGGCAAGCGTGAGATTGCGTGTCAGCGGCAGGAAACGCTGTTGCTGATAGTCCAGCTTGTAGTACTCCAGACCCGAACCAGGAAGGGTGGCTTCCAGTGCAATCGACTGCAGCCCGCCCGAGTCCGGGAACAGGATCTTGTTGCGTGAATCATGGCGCCAGCTTGCCGTCAATACGAAATCACCGAAAGAACTGCCGTGGGTATCCTCGAAGTCGGTTACTTCCTGTGGCGAGAAAGAATTGGATTTCAGGTCCAGTCCCTTGTAACCGGCACTGAAGCGGATAGTGTCAAATTCGTTGATCGGGATACCGAAGTTCACATCCAGACCGCGTGTATCCGTGGAATAATCGGTCAGGTTTGCCTCGCTGGCATCGGTTTCACGGAAGTAGGCCCCAAATCCGCGGCTCACGCCGTCAACGGTCCAGTAGGGATTCACGTAAGCAAAGCTGTAGACGCTGTTGACTGCGCTGTTATCGAAGGAGAAGCTCACGCGTTTGCCGCTGCCGAGAAAGTTGTTCTGCTGCACGCTGGCGTTGAACAGGAAACCGGAACTCTGTGAAAAACCCACGCCGGCCGTAACGCTGCCGGATGATGTCTCGGTGACCGAATAGTTCAAATCAAGCTGGTCGGCAGTCCCCGGCACCGAAGGCGTCTCGACATTCACATCCTCAAAGAAGCCCAGCCGGTTGAGACGCGTACGCGAGCGCTCCACCTTCCCCGCCGAGTACCAACCGCCTTCCATCTGGCGCATCTCGCGGCGCAGCACCTCGTCGCGGGTGCTGGTATTGCCGGACATATTGATACGCCGGACATAGACGCGCTTCCCGGGGTCGACAAAGAAGCCGAGTGAGACCTCGTTATTTTCCTCGTCCAGCTCCGGCACCGTGTTGACGTTGGCAAAGGCATAGCCCTGATCACCCAGCAACGAACTGATGCGGTCGACCGCCTCGGTCACGCGCTTGCGCGAGAATACGTCGCCGGGATTGACATTTATCAGCGGGAAAATTTCCTCCGCCGGGACCACCAGTTCGCCGGACAGTGTGACAACCTTGATCCTGTACTGCTCGCCCTCGGTAAGATTGATGGTGATATAGATGTCTTTCTTGTCCGGCGTGATCGACACTTGCGTCGAATTGACAGCGTAATTCAGGTAACCCCGGTCCAGGTACCAGGTACGCAGGACCTCAAGATCGGCGGACAACGCCTGCTTGGAATACTGGTCACTCTTGGTAAAGGTTGAAAAGAAGGTAGGCGTGGTCAGCGAGAACTCGTCCAGCAGTTCCTTGTCACTGAAGGTATGGTTGCCGATGATATTAATCTGCTTGATGCGTGCTACCCGACCTTCGGAAATGTCGATCAGGATGCCGACCCGGTTACGTTCCAGCGGGGTTATCGTGGTATTGATGCGTACCGCGTACTTGCCGCGGCTGAAATACTGGCGCCGCAACTCCTGCTCCACCTTCTCAAGCAGGGAACGGTCAAACACCCGCCCTTCCGCCAGCCCGATCTGCTTGAGTCCTTCCAGCAGTTCATCGGTAGCCAGGTCCTGGTTACCTTCCAGCTTGATGCTGCTGATCGCGGCGCGCTCCTTGACGAAGATCACCAGCACTTCGCCATCACGCTCCATGAAGACATCGTCGAAGAAGCCGGTTTTGAACAAAGCAGTGATCGCCTCGACCGACACGGCGGCGTCCATGGTCTGGCCGATCTTGACCGGCAGGTAATTGAATACTGTACCGGCGGAGATGCGCTGCAGTCCTTCTACACGGATATCCTCCACACTGAACGGCTCAAAGGCATGCGCGCTGCCATTCATAAAAAACAGCAGCAGTAATATCCGTAGCAGCTTGGTCATTCGCAGGGCCATCATCGTCAATTATTCAATCAGTCGTATC
>CBEULV010000057.1:0-11718 GCA_965544015.1 uncultured Gammaproteobacteria bacterium
GGTAGGATTCGCGACCGCACTGATCGGCCTCGCGTTCATAGTCCCGGTGCTCGGTTATGCCACCTGGCACGCGTACCGTGAGACGATCATCGCGAAGGGATAAGGCATAGGATATTTTTTCACATAACGCCTGTTTCCGGGCATTCGGCCCCGTGGTTTTAGGGCGCTCCCTCCGCAGACGTCTGGCTGGCATCGGTCGGGCCGGGCGTAGCTGCATGTTGCCCGGGTGAAAGTACAGGTGCATGTAGCGTGCGGCGAATGTCAGTTATGGGTGGCGTTTCCCGTCGTTTAGAGAAATCTAATTCTGGGATCAGTCTGTTGGCTCGAGTTCGGCCAATATACGTCATTCATGGTCGCCCTTGCTCCTGTGGCGTGCGCAAACAGTCCGGAAATTGGCGCTGCGACTACCGGTGGTGTACTGGACAAACGTCGTCAATAGAGCTTAACTAGGGAATGTAACGACTTGGCAGAATGCAAGAGTTATTACGAATATAGTTAACAACTTATATGTTGTTGGGGGGTAAGATGAAGCCCGCTATACATAAGGTGATAGTGGTCATGTTGCTTGGCGCCCTGGTCGCGCCGGTCACCGGTAAAGCTGAGCACCCTGATCTTACTCTTGCAGCAGCGATAAATACGGCGGGTCTGCAGCGCATGCTCACGCAGCGAATCGGGAAGGCGTACAGCCAGGTTGGCATTGGGACTAACCCGGAATCATCACGCCAGGAGTTGCAAGAGTCAGTCGCCTTGTTCGATGAAAATCTGGCCGCACTTGAAGAATTCGCATCGTCACTCCAGCAGCTGCAAAAGTCTATTATTTCCTTTGATCGCACTTTAGTAGAACCCAAAGAGTACACCACGAGTCAGTCTGTAATAAGTGCATTGAAGCAGGTAAGGGACCTGTGGACTCCTGTCAGGGCAGTTGCCACCGGGCCGGTTAACCTTTATGGCGCCAAACTGGTCGCATACTGGAATGACGATCTTTTACACGCAACCCACAAGGTTGCTCAACTGCTACAGGATGTTTCAAATACACCCCCTGTAAGGCTTGTTAATATTTCGGGCCGCCTGCGGATGTTGTCCCAACGGATGGCGAAACTTTATATGCTGCAGGTCTGGGGTATCAATACGCTTACTGTGCAAGACGAGCTGGAAGCCGCCAGAGACAGTTTTACCAGATCATTCGCGATGCTTCTGGCGACACCTGAAAATACGGACGCGATTCAACACCGGCTGGATGTTGTTGCCAGAGACTGGACGTGGTTCAGAAAGGCAATGGATATGGTCGATACGGACCCGTTCCCTGATACCGTGGCCAATATAAGCGAGACCATCCTGGTCAACATGCACGAAATCACGGGAATGTACGAAGAACTGGCGGACGCAGATCTCAAGAGCAGGACTAATGACATAGCCCACAACTAGGGTAACCGGTATAGCGAGGGCATTCTGTCGATCGAATCTATCCGGCCTGTTCACCGATGTGACGGAAGATATTATGCATGTATTCCATTTCTGTCTCATTTGCACGCTGTGTATAGCAGGCACGGCACCGACATGGGCTGCCGATGCGGATGCGGAGCGAGAGCTAAACAGAGCGATACGCCTCCTTCTGGAGAGGAATCCGGTTGAGGCGGTGAAAATTATTCAACCGCTGGCCGAGAGTGGGAATGTACAGGCGCAGGTAATGTATGGCGAGTTTTTCATTACCGAAGAGAATAACCTGGTGGAAGGCCGCATCTGGCTGTACACCGCTGCAGGCAGTGGAGATGCCGACGCCCAGTATCGTCTGGCGATGAGTTACCTGGGCAGCAGATCGGTAAGAGATATTGAAGAAGGTCTAAGGTGGCTGAGGAAGGCCGCCGAACAGGGGTATTATGAGGCCGAGGAACAGCTCATGCTCGCTTATGACTATGGCCGGTGGGGTTTGCCGCGCGATGTGGAACAGGAGGACTTCTGGCGCCAGCGTGCTAGCATGCATAGGGCCAACCGCCAATGAATTTGTATAACGGGGCCTACTGCACCGTGTGGCCTCTTCAACGTATTCCTGTTGATAGATTGAATGTCTGATTTGGTGGGGCAGCCCCGTTAGCAGAAAGTACCGCCGCTTACCCCAGGAAGTTCCGGGAAGGCCAATATACGTCATTCGTCAAATGCTGGTGAACGGCAGGTTGTTGCCGAACGGCTATTCAACTACTGCTATTGACCCTCAGCAACAGAAGCGGATTTCGTCCACGAATGTTTTCCGGGATGTTTCATCGCGTCTGAAAAACGCTCCTGCGTGGTGTTTCGCCGAACAGTTACCTTACTTGGCCGGGCAAGCCGTCCCCGTTCAACTGAACGCATTCTGCATCATGCTCTGATACGACTCGACGGTTCAAGTATTTAAGAAAACGGCCGCTAAACCTTAGCGACCGCCTTTTTATACAGGACAGCGAAGACCTGAATAAACATCGCTGATTTTCGTATTCTTGTCCTCGCACTAAGGTACGGCCGGTTAAAAAATAAGGCATAAATCTTTTCCTCTGGCATGGAGGAATGACACGATGTCTGAACAATCAGCACCTGTCATGCGCCGCTGGTTCCAGCGTCATATATGTGGGGTGAGACGTCGTCTGCCTGTCGAGACGCGCCTGAAAGGCGTCCCACTCTCTCCGGGCGTCGCAGTAGGCAGGGCCTGTTTCTATGAGCGGAAGCGTGCCGGGCCCGATTCGGCACCCCAGGCCACCTCCCGGCAAGAAATCCAGCGCCTGCACCATTCCTTAAGGTGGCTTGCGTGTCAGCGTTCGGTACTGGCTCGTCAAGCAGAAGTAAAACTCGGCAAAGAGCACGCGGAAATTTTCGAGGCACATCGTTTGATGCTGGTTGACGAATCCTTTCAGTCACGGCTTACGAGGGGCATCGAAGAAAATGGTTACAGCGCGGAACAAGCCGTGAAGACAGTACTGAATCTCTACAAGGAACAATTCGCAGCCGCCGACTCAGAGTATTCGCAACAACGTGTTGCCGATATCAGCGAAATCCAGCAAGGCCTGCTGGGTTACCTTAACCGGGTAAATGCCTGCCGGCGTTGCGTGGATGCGACAGGTTGCAGTCTGGGGCGGTGCCGACTGGGGAATGATCATATTCTGGTTGGCGAGGAAATTACCGCCAATCTACCCATTGAAACCGACCACAATACCATCGGCTTCATCGTGGAAAAGGGTGGACCGAACAGCCACGCCATTATCCTGGCTCGTGCTCTGCGCTGTCCGGTTGTTGGCGGCATCCGTAACCCTCTCGCGTCCATCCCTGTGGAGGCACAGATCCTGATCGATGGGGATAGCGGTGAAGTTATTCTCAACCCCTCTGAAGAAACCCTGGCACGCTATCAGGTCACGCCCGCAGGCCGCAGGCAAAGCCTGGAGGTGTCCACACCGGTACCCAGGCTGAAGGTCATGGCTAATATCGGACAATCCGTGGATGTTGACGATGCGCTCGCTTCCGGAGCGGAGGGTGTCGGCCTGTACCGCACGGAGGTGGAACTGCTGGTGGCGGGCAGACTGCTGAACGAGGCAGAGCAGTTCGCGCGTTACAGCGAGGTACTGAGGGCCATGGCAGGCAGGCCGGTCTATATCCGGCTGCTTGATCTTGGCGCCGACAAGACCGCAGAGTGGCTGGAAACAACACTGCAGGGTGCTGCGCTCGCGGGGCTGCGCGGTGCCCGTTTGCTGTTGGCCCATCCGGAACTCCTGCGGGAGCAGGCACGAGCACTCGCCCGTGCAAGTACTCATGGACCGATCCACGTACTCTATCCGATGATCAGCAATGTCGAACAATTTATTGAGATGCGGGCGTTGTTCGATCAGGCTGTGGCCGACTTGCAGCCAGCCGACCTGCAGCATGGCGTACTATTCGAGGTGCCGGCTGCATGTCTTGCGGGGCGGCAGCTCATGCAAGTGGCAGACTTCGGCTGTATTGGCACCAATGATCTGATCCAGTACTTGTTCGCTGAAGATCGAAGCAAGGGAGACGCGGCCAGTCATACCAGTTTCGAGACCGACGCCGTGCTCTGGGAACTCATCCAAAAACTGTCCCGAGCTGCCGCAGAAGCAGGTAAATCCATGGCAATCTGTGGCGAACTGGCAGGCAATCCCGATTTAACCTGCAGAATCATGGCCTCCGGTATCACCACTATCAGTACCAGCCCATCGCATATTGCAAGGGTTCGCCGGGCGGCGGAAAAGCATCGGTGTTTCACATCCCCACCTGTCTGCCTGACAGAATCTGCGTAGCATAGAACGCAGCATATCCAACTATGAAGGTGTCATCCTGGCCTATAGTGCCAGCTCGTTGGTGGAACTCGAAGGTCTGATTCTCCCGGCAGAGACCTACTATCTGCAAGCAGGGTCATTCCGTGAGCAGACACGCGCCGATGCATTAAAGACGAAGCTATTGGGGCTGGGATTCAAGTGCGAGATCCAGAAGGTCGGTCTTGATAAGACGGATGTCTTCTACCGTGTACGTGTAGGCCCGTTCACTGACCCTGTTGCGCTCGATAAATCGAGGAAGAAGCTTCGTAAACTGGGTTTCGAAACGCATACGGTAGAAAATCGAGAATAGGGTGCGTATAAGTGGCTTCCCCTGAAACGTATGGAATCCACCCCTGAATTCCAGGATCCGGGATAATCTCAAGCGTGCTGCACGACGCCGCATCGCTGTAACGCCAGAGACGGATCGGACAGAATTCATGCAATAATCAGCCATGCACATTCTGGTTATCCTGCTGTTCCTGTTGCTGCTGGTATTCGGTCCGCAGTGGTGGGCCCAATACACCTTCCGACGCTATGCCGGTGTACTGCCGCGGATTCCGGGCACGGGCGGGGAGCTGGCACGCCACCTGCTGGACCGCTTCGGGATGCCTGACGTTGCGGTGGAGAAAGTCGAGAAGGGTGGCGACCACTATGATCCGGAAGCCCGCGCTGTGTGCCTGAGCCCCGATAACTATGATCACAACTCATTAACGGCCGTGGCGGTGGCCGCGCACGAGGTGGGCCATGCCATCCAGCATCAGCACAACGAGCCGAAGCTCGCGCTGCGCCACCGCCTGGTCAAGCTGGCACAGACCACCCAGCAGCTCGGTGCCGGTGCCATGTTTCTGCTGCCGGTTGCAATGGTGATCACGCGCGCGCCATCGGCTGGCCTCGTCATGGCCGCCATCGGGCTGGGCAGCATGGCCAGCGCCACCCTGGTACACCTGGTTACCCTGCCGGTAGAGCTGGATGCCAGCTTCGGCAAGGCGTTACCCATTCTCAGGGACGGTCAGTACATTCAGCCCGAAGACGAGACAGCCGTGCGTCGGGTGTTGCGTGCAGCGGCGTTCACCTATGTGGCCAGTTCACTGGCCAGCCTGCTGAACCTGGCGCGCTGGCTGGCGTTCCTGCGCAGGGCATAAGAGCTGCTGTATGCATCCAGGTGATTTATCCTGGGAAAGCATAGAATCCACCCCTGAATCTGTATTGGGGAGACACATCCCCGATCGTTCATCTCCCTGCCTGTGTGCGGACGGCTGGTCGCGTGCTACCGGCCGGCTACTTGCCGCCAACCGGCATGAGTAGCAGCGGGCGCGCATCGGCAGGCAACTGCAACAGCGCCGCCACCGCGTCGTCGTCGAAGGCGCCGACCGTCACCGTGTCCAGGCCCAGCGCGCCGGCTTGCAGGAACAGGTTCTGTGCGGCATGTCCTGTCTCCATGTGGACATAACGGACAGCCCGCTCACCGTACTTCCGGGCAGTCCGTTCATACACCGCCGCGAACACCACCACGGCCGCGGCATCCGCCAGCCATGACTGCCCGAGCGCAGCCTGCGCCAGCCCGTAACGCCGGTCACCCCGGCGCTTTGCCAGCAGCCGGTGACCGTCCGGCTGATAGTGATACACCCCTGCAGGCAGACTGTCGACACGACCGGCAATCACGTACAGCTCCAGCGGGTAGAGGGCCCCGGCCGACGGCGCCGCCCGCAGTCCCCGCCAGTGGGTGATGCCCTGCGCCGCCCACAGCAACTGACCCATATCGGACAGCGAGAGGGACCTGTCAGGGTAGTCGCGCACCGAGCGGCGCTGCTGCAGGAGGGTTTCAAGCGGGTGTCGGCCCGACCTGTCTGGTTCCGGCAATGCAAGGGTCTCGTGCGAATCGGCCATAACGCCTCCCGGTCTTGAGCAACACAACAGCAGCATGCCCATGACAGCAGCGTAACGGCGATGGATGCTTCCCGTGACTTCATTCATGTGCATCGTCCCGGTCACTTCTGCATGGGGCTGCATTCGGCAAGAACAGTGCCGTGCCGCCGGGCGGGGCGCCGCGGCCGGCAGCAGGGAATACCTGCAGTGACAGCATACTGCTATCATAGCAACGTTCTGTATACAGGTTCACCAGGAGACCCGGACATGACAAACCATCACAATGCGCTGGCAAAGCAGGCCGTCGAGCAGTTCAGACAATCACTCAGCCACGAGGCATGCGAATACATTACCGCTGCGCAGTTCGAGGACCTGGAGTTGTTTATCAGCGAACTGCTGTCGCGCGAGCGTGCTCACATCGTCGACCTGGTGGAGGCCCTTGCCCGCACGCTGCGCAGCGGAGTCGATAAACCGGCACTGGAGTTGTAAACGTCATTCGCATGTTCTGCGGGGTGGCTGATGCCCCTGCTGTCAGGTCGCTTCCTGCATACGTTCGATGGCCATTTCGCGCATGCGGAATTTCTGCAGTTTGCCGGTGACGGTCATCGGGAACTCGTCGACGAACCAGACGTATTCGGGGATCTTGAAGTGCGCGATCTTGCCCTTGCAGAATGCGCGTATCTCCTCATCCGTTGCCTGTTCGCCGGGGTGCAGCTGGATCCAGGCCATCACCTGTTCACCGTAGAACTCACTGGGCACACCGAACACGGCCACCTCGACGACCTTCGGGTGGGTGAAGATGAAGTCCTCGATCTCGCGCGGGTAGATGTTCTCGCCGCCGCGGATGATCATTTCCTTGAGCCGCCCTGTGATCTGCACGTAGCCATCGGTATCCATGGTGCCTAGATCACCGGAGTGCAGCCAGCCGTGTTCATCGATCGCCCTGGTAGTCGCCTCGGTATCGCCGTAATAAGCCTGCATGATGTGATGGCCGCGGAAACAGATCTCGCCAATCTCGCCAAACGCCACGCTCTGTCCGCTTTCCAGATCGACCACCTTCACCTCCTGGTGGGGCAGGTTCCTGCCCACGGTTTCGATGCGCCGCTGCAGACTGTCATCACGCGTGGTCAGGTGTGTCAGTGGCGAGGCCTCGGTTTCGCCGTAACCGATCAGGATCTCCGGACAGTGCAGGTCCTCCATCACACGTTGCATCAGTGCCGGAGGACACGGTGCCCCTGCCATAATGCCGGTACGCATGGTTGATAAATCAAACTCCCTGAACTGCGGATGTTCGAGCATGGCGATAAACATCGTGGGCACACCGTGGACGGCGCTGCAGCGCTCGTTCTCGATGGCCTGCAATACGGCAAGGGGATCGAAATGTTCACACGGAATCACGATACAGGCACCGACCGACAGGCATAACAGGTTGGCCAGTACCATGCCGAAGCAATGGTAGAACGGCACCGGCACGCACAGGCGGTCCTGTTCCGTGAAGTGCATGGCCCCGGCGGAGAACCAGGCGTTGTTGAGGATGTTGTGGTGGGTCAGCACCACGGCCTTGGGAAAGCCGGTCGTTCCGGAGGTGTACTGGATGTTGATCGCATCGTCCCGGTCGAGCGATGCGCTGATGTCATCTAATGTTTCGGCCGCTACCTGCGTGCCGGCCGCCAGCACCTCCGGCCAGGTCATGAACCCGGGTTGTGGCCGTCCGGTGTTGTCGGGATCAGTCGGGTCGTAGATCACCACCCGCCGAAGTAGTGGAAGCTCCTTGTTATCAAGCTCGCCAGGGGCGCCCCGTGTGAGTTCCGGCAGCAAGTCCACCAGCATGTTCACGTAATTGCTGCTGCGGAAGGACGGGATGGTGAATAGACCCTGTACCTCGGAGCGCTGTAGCGCATATGCCAGTTCACGCGGCCGGTAAGCCGGATTGATATTGACCAGTATGGCACCGATACGCGCCGTCGCCATTTGCAGCAACAGCCACTCGATGTTGTTGGTCGACCACACACCGATACGGTCACCTTTGCCGAATCCGCTCCCCAGCAGGCCGCGTGCCAGCCGGTCGACCTGGCTGGAAAGTTCGGCATAGGTCAGGCGACGTTGCTGGCTTACGGAAACCACCGCTTCGCTGCCAGGGAAGCGTGCCGCGATCGTGGCGTAATGTTCGGGGATGGTCGCACCGAGCAGCGGTTCGATGCCGCCACGATGGAAGTAGCTTTTGTTGCTAATGGGATGAGTCATGAGTTGGTTGGCTGCTCAGGACGTAACACTGTCCCAGTAGGCATCCACCTTCGCCTGCAGCTGGGCCAACAGTGCCTCATCGCGTTCGGGTGTAAACAGGTGCGCAAAGCGCCCCTGCTTTTTCAGATACTCTTCAACCGGCAGGCGCTCCCGCGGCGCCTTGTTATGCACGACCTTGCCGTCGATGTATTCCTTCAGGGGCCAGACCCCTGTCTTGACTGCCAGCTTGCCGATTTCGACCGATTCCTTCGGATCGTAGTCCCAACCAGGCGGGCAAGGGGCCAGCGCGATGATCATGCGTGGCCCTTGCAAATTTTTCGCTGTCTCTATCTTGCGCGCCAGGTCGAGCGGCTCCGAGAAGATCACCGTGGCCACATAGGCCGGGCGGTGAGCTGCCCAGATGGAAAACAGGTCCTTCTTGTAGCCGGCAAAACCATGTGCCCCCTTGCTGGTCGCAGTCTTCGCCGCATGCGGGGTGGCACCGGAATACTGCTGGCCGGTATTGCCGTAGCCTTCGTTGTCGTAACAGATATAGATGAAATCCAGGTCGCGCTCCATCGCGCCTGATGTCGCGGACAGTCCCATGCCGTATGCGGCCCCGTCACCGGTAAGCACCACCACTTCCAGATCCTCTTCCGGTGCGAGACGGCCGCTTTCACGCAGGATGTCCAGCGCATCGCGTATCCCTTGCGCACCGGCCGGTGCCGAGGCCATCGCGGTATAGAGCCAGGAGCCGCGGAACGGCGTAAACGGGTACACCGATAACAGTGTCATGCAACCGGCCGCATTGACGAAAACGGTCTTCTCGCCGAGGATGTCATAGATCTCATGCAGCGCCCCCAACCCGCCACAGCCGGCGCACATCGGCGTACCCGTGCCCAGCAGGTGGGTAGAAGGCAGATCCTTCATGCGCCGAAGGGTTGCCTTTGTCTCCGTCATGACCGTTCTCCTGTGTGCCTGCGGCCCATATCAACTGGTTGCTGCAAGTGGTTTAAAGCATGATGCAGTATTCCCACCGTAGCGGGCAAGGGGCCGCTCGTTGTCGTGTCAGCGCCATTCACTCAGTTCCTCGCGCTCGACGTGGGCGACAGCCTGTAACTTCCTTATTTCTCTAAGCTCGTTTTTCGTGTATAGCAGCCGCGGTGGCGGTGTATGGCCCGCACTTACGGCGTCGTGCACGACCTGGGCTATCTCGAAAAATTCTTCCTCTGTAATGTCGCGGCCACCCAGCCCGCCGATAAAACTGCACAGTACTGGCGGAGCGTCTGTCTGCCCGTACAAGGCAGACGCCAGCTCGGTGTGCAACACTCCGCCTTTGCCCATGGATACGTTTTGGTCGACAACGGCGACGCCTTTTTTCCCTGCCAGCAGGCGCTGCAGCGTTTCTGCCGGATACGGCCGTAACAGGCGTGGCCGTAGCAAGCCGATCAGCCAGCCAGCATCGCGCAAACGGTCGACGGCCTCCCTCGCCTTGGTGGCAAACGAACCCAGCATGACAAACACATACTCTGCATCCTCTGCCCGGTAGGCATCGACGGCAGGGTAGTCACGCCCGAATGTCTCGGCAAACTCCACGGCGATTTCGTCGTAAACCGTCAGGCCGTTCTCTGCTGCCAGATGGGTTTCATAGCGGAAATAGGAGTAGGGTGAGCCACCGAGGACGGCCACGGCCTGGCTCTCCGGCATACTGGCGCGAAAACGCATGTTTTCCGGATCGAACTTGCCAACAAACCGGGCGCATTGTTCTGTGTCGGGAATCTCGACCGGCTCGCGCGTAAAGGAAAGATAGAAGCCGTCGAGATTGACGATGACCGGCAGCCGCACGCGTGCGTCCTCGGCCAGGCGGTAAGCCAGCAGGGTGCTGTCCAGAACCTCCTGACAGGTTGCGCAATGGATCTGCAGAAACCCGCTGTCACGCGCCGCCATTATGTCATTGTGATCGGGTCCCAGCGTGATCGGCGACGCCAGGGCGCGCGACACGTTTACCAGCACGAAAGGCGCCCGCCAGCCGGCCACGGTGTAGAGCATTTCCATGCCGTACAGCAGGCCCTGGCTGGAGGTGGCGCTGAATACGCGCACGCCGGTGGCCGCAGCCGCACCGGCTGCGGTGATCATCGAATGTTCGGACTCCAGCGTCACCAGGCGGCCGTTCATGTCATCGTTATCGATCCAGTTGGCAAGCGTTTCGATGATTTCGGTCTGCGGGGTGATGGGGAACGCCGGCACATACTCCACTCTTGCCAGGCGTGCGCCCCAGGCTGCCGAGCCGTTGCCAGTCAATAGTGTGCGTGGCATTACTGGCCTCCTGTGGTTTCAGCAAGCCGTGCTTCTTCGGCCTGCGCCTGTTGTTCGGGGATCGCCTCAATGGCATGCGGGGGACACTGGGCGACACATATCATGCAGCCCTTGCAATGGTCATAGTCGATCGCGGGCGTGCCGTCTTCGCCGACATCGATGGCGCCATCCGGACAGAAGCTGCTGCACACCCACCAGCAGCGGTTGCAGTGTTCATAATCGATCACCGGCCGCAGGGTGCGCCACAGGCCGGTGCGTACCTCGATGCTGTTTGCCGCCGCGTAGATCGTCGGCGCGGAGATACGCGCAGCCTCGAACGGCAGCTCGGCCCAGTCGGGTCTGTCGTAGTCCGCTGCGCTGGTCATGTCGCCCTCGGTGACCAGGCCGGTGTGCGCCTGCATGAGGTCATAGGCCTCGAGCGCGTTCTCCAGGTTCCGGTCGATTACAGCTGGGCCCAGTGCGGCCAGCTCTAAGCGGATGGCGTCGGCCAGCGCCCCCCGGGTTATCTTGCCCACCAGGCGTGCGGCGGCGCCGGCACAGGTCGCGCCGATGTAGGGCAGGTTGGCGCGGTCCTCGACGCCTGCCGAAGCCGGCAGGGTGATGACGGGGCCGCTGATGTTGAGCCGGTGCCGCCAGGCGTCGATGCTTTCCATCGTGTTGATCAGCAGCACGGTGCGTGCACTGATGCCGGTCAGTACCCCGGATGCAGGTATCGGTATCAGCGTATCATCAGCGACGATCACCAGATCGGGATTGTGGACGACGCCACGTTCGTTAATGACTTCCCGGCCCGCGCGCACGTAGGCAAAGATCGGTGCCCCGCGCCGCTCCGCGCCGTAGCGTGGTGCGTCCTGCACCTCGTAGCCCTCCCCGAAGAAGGCGCTGCCAAGGATGCGGCTGGCCGTCTTCATGCCCTGTCCGCCCCGCCCGTGAAAACGAATTCGGTACATGTGAGTGTCTGCCTGCCCTTGCTCTCCGTGGTCCCGCTCAGGTGTAGTCCGGCGCCGTGGAAAACAGCGAG
>CBEULV010000058.1:0-11677 GCA_965544015.1 uncultured Gammaproteobacteria bacterium
AGAGTTGTGATGCCGGTACACGGTTATCCAGCATGTGATCACAGACCACTCGCATCATGCCTTCGGGGCCGCACATCATCACTGCCACATTATTCGGATCAAATTCGAGCTGATCAAATAGTGTGGTGACCGGACCGATGTGCCATGGCCACAAGGCTTCACCAACATCGGCAGCCAGCAGTACTTTTGTATCCGGCAGGTCACGCCATTTGTCGTAACGATCTTTCCAGATGAAGTCGGCGGTATGTTTAACACCCTGCACAATATTCAGGCGAGCGTATTGCTCACGCCGCTGTTCGACATAGTTGATAACCGAAACCACCGGCGCACAACCCAGACCGCCAGTGACGATTACTACATCTTTTTGTTTTGATTCGTTCATTGGCCAACCATGGCCATAAGGACCGCGTATGCCGATACGATCACCTGTTTTGAGATTGGTCATGCCTCTGGTTACACGACCAACCACACGAATTGTGTGATCAATAATGTGACTGTCTTCCGGGTCGGACACGATCGATATGGCAATCTCACCCACACCGTATAAATACAGCATATTGAACTGGCCGGGCTCGAACTCGTAGGCATCCTGAATTTTCGGATCTGTAAACTTTAGTCGCAGCGTGAATAGATTGGGCGCTTCCTGAATGCGCCCAAGAATAATGGCTTCATGGGGTTCGTAAGGATTAGGTTGTGGATTAATCATGGCGTCTCTCCACGACCTGAGCCACCGACTCGGTGACATCAATGCCCACCGGACACCAGGTAATGCAGCGCCCGCAACCCACGCAACCGGAGCGGCCGTACTGCTCGTGCCAGCTGGCAAACTTGTGAGTTAACCATTGTCGATAACGCTGACTGGTTTGACTGCGAATGGTGATGCCGTGTATATAACTATGTCCCTGACCAAAACATGAATCCCATTCGCGATAGTGGGCCGACGATTTCCCATCCAGTTCCGGCGCGTCACTTTCACTGTGACAAAAGCATGTCGGACAAACCGAAGTGCAGTTCCCGCAGCTAAGGCATTTTGTGGCTATGGCATGCCAGGCTTCGTTATTCAATTCATTGAACAAACGTGACTTGATATCAAACTTTGGTAGCTGTCTGTTTTGTTTTGATGCATTGGTTTCGATCAGCTCAGACTCGGCAAGTTGTTTTTCCGTGCAATCCTGCAACGGAAGTCCTGCGAGAATTATTTTGCCCTGTTTTGTTTGTGCATCGATTAAAAAACCGTCCTGTAATTCGGTTAGCGCAATATCGAAGCCATCATTTACAAATGGCCCATCGCCAGTGGAATGGCAGAAACAGGTTTCGGCCGGATGGCCGCAGTTGACTGCAATGATTAAAAGATTATCCCGCCGCGCTTTGTAATATGGGTCGATAAATTGCTGTTGCAGAAAATGCTGATCATGTAATTCTAGTGCGGCAATATCGCAAGCTCTTGCGCCAATAACGGCAAGTTTCCTTGTTTCCTGTTCGGCTACGCTAAAACTGATTCCCCCATCAACAGACTGCGCACTGCTCCAGAGTATCTCTTTCGGCGCAAACACCAGAGGCTTGAACGCCTGCGGTCCATTTGCCCAGTCGAAATATTTCGAGCCACTGTTCGTGTTCAGAGAATAGCTGCCCGGTTGTTGTTCGTCACTAATACCACGAGGCAGTTGCGCTACAGATTTAATTACGTCGTAAATGATTGTGCCGTCCCTTGCCTGCGGACCAACACAAGTATAACCATCGTCCTGCAATATATTCAGCAAGTCCTGTAATTGACCAGTCTGGAAAAAATAACGCTTGGGTTCCATTTGTGAACGCCTTTAACAAACTGCAAGATACGTATTATTACATACCTCATATAGACGTATTTTGAATATCATACAAGTGATTCCGAAAACCAGTACAACACCTGATAAACTGGTATGCGGCCGGCGTGGTGATTACCACACGCAATTATTAAGCGGCGCCGTCCGGCCAGGCAGATTACAAACATGAGTCATATGCGGGCCGGATAGCCAATCCTGGAGTGATGCGGTACAGGCATATACCCGGCTCCGTGCTCTCTGTGGCTATTGTTTTATGCTTGTAGCCTATCCGCCAGGTAGTTGCTGATGCGCCCCCGGCTGTTGAGGTCGGGAATCTCGATCTGCCCCGCCCCGACGTTATCCCGGATCCCCTGCTCGATTACCGCCAGGTAGTTTGCCGCGGTCTTGTCCCAGGTATAGGTGCTGCGTACCCGCTCGATAGCGCGCGTCGCGAGTTCGGACTGGCGCAACAGGCACTCGCGCAATCCCTGTGCGATATCATCGGTATCGAACGGGTCGACCAGGATGCCGGAACCATCCTCGAATATCTCGGTTGGCCCGCCGTTCTGCGTGACGACGACGGCAAGTCCGCAGGCCGCCGCCTCGATGGGCGCCAGGCCAAACGGTTCATAGAACGCAGTCAGGGCAAACACCGATCCACGCCTGGCAAAGTAACGATAGGTGGCCGCCAGCGCCAGCTGGGAGCGAATGTCAAAGAAGTCCACCTGGCCGCGAATGCCCGCGTCATCGATGCTGGCAAGGATCGGCCCGAGTACGGCCTGTTCGGCCTCCGGCAAGGTGTCGATATCGGTAAACGGATCGGTGATCCCGCGAATGAAGATACCCAGTCTTGCCGCCTGCTGAAGTTCTGCCGAGCCGGCATAGGCCTTGACGATGCCGAGGATGTTTTTCTTTTCATCGAGACGGCTGGAAGCAATGATATAGGGCTTGCCGGAATTACCACATTGCTGCGCCAGCATGGCCTGCTGTCCTGCATCCAGTGCGCCGGCCTCGGTCGAAAAGACCTGGCCATTCACGCCGGGCGGGATAACGGCAAACCGGGCATCGTCGTTGACATCTATTGCGCCCTGGTAAAGCGGGTGTGCGTACTGATCGAGGCGTTCCTGTCGGGTCGAGGTGATAATCCTGAAGGCCTCGCTCATGGACAGTCGCTCGGCGGCAATGCGTTGCGAGAAGAAGTACTCGCATTCCATTTGTTCGACATTGTCTGGCTGCATACCGAGTTTGTCCAGTTTCTGCGCGCCCAGTGAATGCCCGGTGAAGGTGAAGCCCCGGCCGGTCAGCTGTTTCAGCAAGGCCGCGCAGTAACCGCCATCCGCGTAGTGTGCGGTAAATGCATCCGGCAGTCCGTCGCCGTAGAAGTCGATGATGTTCGCAACGAAGTCGTCCAGGTGTGGCCACAGGTGTTCCTTGCGCAGGAAGCCGCTGTCGCCGCAATCGATACGCACAATGCGCGGACCGCTGTGGTCGTCCGTGTACCAGCCAAGCTGTTCCGCAAAGCCCTGCCATTGCGGGTCGTCGATGCGGCGCGTGATGATATCCACCTGCACGCCCAGCCTGGCCAGGGCCAGGCAGACCTCCTTGACATAGACCAGTTGGCCGCCAAAGTCGGGGTGTTCGGTCAGGTAGGAATCGTTCTTGTCGAAATTGCCCTGCGGGTTCAGAAAGGCGATGTGCATATGTGTTCAGCTGTCTATAGTGTAGTCACGGTTGATGATGATGTCGGCACGCGCCTTGTCGGCGGCAATGATTTCGTGTTCGATGACGAGTACCCGGTCGATGAATTCATCCAGTTCGGAGGCGTCACGGTTGCGGCGTTCCCGGTGCTTGCGTGTATCACGGTAATCGCGGTCGATGAATACCCGTGTGTTTACATTCTCCAGCCTGCTGGTGTAGGTACCCTCGGCAATCGCTACCCTGGCTTTCTCCATGTCGAGAGTCTCGGAATCGATCCGGTCCTCGGCATAGATGACCAGTGGTTTCTCGATGGCAGGTTCATTGTCGAGGAAGGCCTTCAGGTGTGCACTCATCAGGTCCAGTCTGACCTCCTGCGGGCCGACCCAGCCGATGTCCTCGCGGCGGGCGCGGTCGTTGGTCTTTGGCGGGTAGACGAAATAGTCGTCCTGCTGGAGGATCAGGCAGGGGATGCCAGCCGCTTCCAGTTGCCGGGCAATCGCCGTGGCGACCTCTGATTTTCCGGCACCGGACTCCCCGGCAACCGTCAGCGTGTACTTTCCTGTGCTGGCCTGGATAACTTGCAGGAGTTTTGCAGCAACATTGATAGCGGCCCTGTGGTGGTGGTCTTCGATGACAATGGTGTCGCCTTGCATCTGTTCCTCGCTTGATTACGGGCAGAACTTCTATAGAATCCTGCCCCTTGCCCGATAGGTGATGAAACAGGCAGTCTAGCATAGCAACACACCTGTTATTACTACCGGACACACCGATGATGGACATGCACAACATTGATGCCAACATGCACCAGATTGATACTGAAAAACGCCGCTATCACGATACATGGACTGAACTGAATGCGGAATTGCATGCGCTCGAGACGCGTGATGGCAACCTGCTGGCCGCGGTCGAGCACCTGCGCGAACATCAGCTGGAGCAGGGGTTCATCCGTGATAACCTGGCCGCGGTGCAGTGCTACCGATTCCCGCACCCGAATGATGCGTCACGGTTCCTGTCCGTGCAGTACAACCCGGAACGGGTCAATCGGCTGAAGATCCGTGTCAATGCCATACCCCCGCAGCGCGACGATGCGATCAACAATGACTGTTTCCTGTGTGCAGCCAATATCCAGTGGCAGCACCGCGGGATGGAATTCGGTTACGCCATCGAGCAACGTGGTACGCCCTTCCACATCTGGATGAATGCCTATCCTTTGATGCCATTGCACCTGGTGGTCGCCACCTGTGATCATATTCCGCAGACCTGGAATCTGGATGAGACGGTCCCGGGGCAACTCACGATTGGACAAATTGTAACCAACCTGGCCGAGCTGTCTGCACGCATGCCCGGTTATGTCGGCTTCTATAATGGTGAGGGCGCCGGCACCTCCGTCCCGAAGCATTTTCACTACCAGTTTTTCAGGCGCCGTACCGTGGAGGAGAGATTTCCGCTGGAACTGGCCCCCTCTCGTGCGATCGATGACATCGAGTCGGTGATCGAGGATTACCCGGTGGAGGGTATGTGCTGGCAGGGTGGTGACCCGGATACTGTCATCAACCGTGCCGTCGAGAGCATTGAGCACTGGTTACGTACCCGCATCGGCCTGCGCCCTACCCTGTCAGCAAATATCTTCGCCATGACCGATGCCGATGGCCGCCGTCTGCGTATCTATTTCGTGCCTCGGGACAAGGACCTGGGCCATTCCCCGCACATGGCCGGGATGATAGGCAGCCTGGAGATTCTGGGTGAACTGGTGCTGACTACCAGGACCGAGAAGCATGACCTGGACCACGCCGAGGTCAACTATCACAAAATTGCCAGGATACTGGGTGATATCCGTGTGCCGCTCTGAGGCCGACGTGCAACGCCTGCCCTAGAACGTAACAAATATGCCGGCATAGGGCCCATCGAACTCGATATTACTATACGAATCGTCGAAATCATCCAGGTTCAGCTTCATGCGTCGGTAGCCGAGGTCGGCGCCGATGTGCCAGTCCGTGGTGTAGCTGGCGCGCAGGTTCAGGTCATACAAACGGCTGCCCTGGTAGCCGGTAAATGAACCGTCTGCACCAATCGACAGGCCGGTCAGTGGCAGGTCGACACCAACACCGGCGTACAGCATCGGTACCCAGCCGGAGATGTTCGCGGTTTCGTCACCGGCAAGGTTGCCGCTGAGGCTGACACTGCTGTCGAGGTACTTTGCATTGAGGCCGACATCGACATTCGCGACCGTGTCGAAAATGCTGTAGTAGAGGATGATATCGGTCTGGGTGACTTCTGCCGTGCTGTCGACAGTCTCGCCGAGTGTGAATTTGCTGCCCCCGAAATTGACCGTGCGGCTCAACTGCCCGCTGGCGGATTCGTCCATCCTGCTGCGATTCAGCCGCGCATTGGGCAGCAGGGGCAACGGGTGTTCAAGCTGCAGGTAAAAATTGTACGGCCTGGTATCCCGGTATCCCAGGTCATCATTAATGTCGATGTCATCGTCCGGGCTGGTGCTCAGGTAGCGCAGCGAACCATTGATGTCACTGGTCCCGTAACGGGCACCGAGAGTGATACCGGTATCCGCTACTGCGGTTGCCGGCAGCAGTATGGCCAGCATCATTGCAGGAAGTGTCCGGTTCATGGTGCGCCCCTGTTTTGTTATCACGGGTACACGTTAGCGCAGGGATTTTATGAAAACCGGACGTGCGTCACGTTATCGGCCTGGCGAGGACATGATGCGCCAGGCGGCATGGGCCTGGTGTCGGGGTTTACTCTTCCGCGCTGAAGCCGAACGCCCCGTCATGCACGTAGACCAGCTTGCAGTCTTCCAGGTAGCTGGCATCGTGGATGCGTCCGGCCCGGATATACCCGGTATCGCCCTGGCTGAGGACCAGGGGTGCACCGTCCGCTACCAGTGCATCCCCTGCGCGGGTGAAGAACTGCACGGCCATCTTGCCTTCGACTACCACGGTCATGTCGTCACCCGGGTGTGAGTGTGGTGGTTCAGCGCTGCCCGCCTCCCACTGTTCCAGCATTACCTCGGCACCGTCCGGATTGGTCGGATACGTGGTTCTTACCGTGAAACCCTCTGGCGTGTCCGGTACCGGGATATGGTTATTCCAGACCGCACTGGTTGTCGAAGTTAAGGGGTCGTTATTGCCCGGGTTGCTGGACATGTGGTTCTCCTGAGATTTGCTGGTTCGTTGTTAGTGCTTGCTTATCATGTGCGTGGTTGGTTTCCTCGAAAGCGGTTTCCATGCAGGGTAATCCAGCTATTCGACAACATCTCCATCCCGGTCGGGGCCAGTCAACGCCTCACCCAGCTACCATCCGGCTGGCGGCAGGCCTGTCCGTAGAGCTGTTGTGAACGTCCGCCGACCGTGGCGTGGGTGGTGTATTCGCGGCAGTAACGTCCATCCTGGTGGCGCCAGGTTCTGAGCGGGGTCACCATGTAATTAGTGCCGCTGTCCGGATCATGCCAGCGTACCGTTGCGCGGTCCGGTGCATGCTCCAGGGTCTGTCCGGTGCACTGCTGGTCGTTGTCGTCCATGTGCTGCCCAATCGAACGTCCGACCAGAATGCCGATCACCGTACCGGCAATAGTTGCCGCGGTCTGCCCCGATCCCTTGCCGATCTGCGAGCCGGCTATACCGCCGACCATGCCGCCCAGCACCGCGCCCAGCCCGGCACGGTCACAGCGTCCGCCAAGTACGTACTCGTTTTTATATCCACGGCCATGCCAGGGCAGGATCGGTGGATAATCATAATGGTCCCTGTGCTTGTTGCGGTAGCCGTGTGCCGGCGCCCACGAGGGCGGCGTGGCGAGTGCCGGTGTTGCCATCAGCAGCACCAGTATTACGGTGAGTAGCGATTGCGGTTTTCCGGGAATATGCGGTTTCATGGATATGGCTCCTGTCAGCTTGTGTCGACCTGTCTGCCCAGATAGTAGTCAAAATTGTGCCGGGGCACCATGAGGCACGTCGCAGTTCAGTTATCAGTGCCCGTGAATCACATCCTGCAAAAGGCTGTGGTGCGGTTCGATAGCCTCGACAGGCTAATCTGCTGACAACGGGGTGGCGGGTGCCAGGCAGAACAGGGCCGCACAGATCAGCAATAACGGGAAAATAGGCCTGTCCATATCGATGACGTCACATCCATACCGAAGTATAGTTGTACAGGTATTGGGAATTCGTGCAAACCGGGACAGGCAGACATGAGACACCGGCAACAGCCCCGCAACCTCGTATGGAGCATCCTGTTTGCCCTGCTGTTCCTGTTGTCGCAGGATTTCCTGCTATGGGACGGCGAGATCCATACCGGCCCCTGGGGCTTTCCGCTGCGGGTCTTCTATTTCCTGTTGCTGCAGGGACTGCTTGTTGCTCTGTTGGCCGGTTTCCTTGCCGGACGTTCCGGGAACGACAACCCCGGACCAGACTGAGGCATGCCCACGGGAAACGACCTTTTCTACCTGATGATCGGCGCCTATGCCCTGCTGACGCTGGTCATCAGCGTCTACAGCCTGCGGAACGAGAAAAACACGCCAGAAGACTACTTCCTTGCCGGCCGGCGGGTCGGCACTTTCGTGTTGTTCTTTACACTCATCGCCACCAATTTCAGCGCCTTCTTCTTTCTCGGTTTTGCCGGTGCGGGCTACCGCATTGGCTACAGCTACTACGGCACCATGGCCTTCGGCACTGCCTTCGTGGCAGTCGCCTTTTACCTGGTGGGCAGTCGTGTGTGGCAAATCGGGCAGCGGCACGGGTACATCACCCCGCCGGAGCTGATCGGAAAGACACTCAACAGCCGTTCGCTGGAACTGCTCTATCTCGGCGTAATGGTGGTCTTTACCCTGCCCTACCTCGCCCTGCAACCGATCGGCGCAGGCTACATCATCGCCAACCTGACCAACGGTGATATCCCCTACTTCGTTGCCGCCAGCCTGGTTACCGGCTTCATCGTGCTGTATGTGTACCTGGGCGGCATGCGCACCGTGGCATGGACCGATGTACTGCAGGGCATCATGATGTTCACCCTGATCAGCGCGGCACTGTTCATGATAGCCCGTGGTCTCGGCGGGCTGGAGCAGGCCAATGCCCGGGTGCTGGAACTGGAGCCGGGACTGTTCAGCCCGCGCGGACTGCATGATTACTATACCCCCGGCAAGTGGTTCAGTTATTCGCTGCTGTGGTTCCTGAGCGTTCCGATGTTCCCGCATATCTTCATGCGCTTCTTCATCCCGGACAGTGCAGTCGCACTGAACAGGACCATCATCCTTTATCCGCTGGTGACCGCGGTACTGTTCCTGTTCCCGATCACGATCGGCGTACTCGGACATATCGACTTCCCGGGACTGGAAGGCAAGCAGGTCGACCAGGTGCTGCCAATGATGCTGGCTGCCTATACCCCGTACTGGTTCGAGGCGCTGGTCATGGTGGGCGCACTGGCGGCCTTCATGTCGACCATGGACTCGCAGTTACTGGCGCTGAGTTCGATGCTCACGCGGGACGTCTATAAGCGCGGGTTTCGGCCGGCAGCCAGCCACCGTGCCCAGGTGCTGACCGGGCGCGTACTGGTGGCGGTGCTCGCCTTGATCGGTCTGGCGCTGGCGTGGCAACCACCGGCCACCATCCTGGAGATCGCAACCCACGCGTTTACCGGGTTGGCCGTGCTGTTTCCGACCACGGTTGCGACACTGTACTGGTCGTCGACCCGGCCCGGTGCGTGCGTTGCCTCGATCCTGGTGGGTGAGACCTTATTGCTGGGCTATGCTACCGATACCATTCCCGCGGCCTGGGCTTTCGGTTTCCTGCCGGTCGTGCCGATCCTCGCAGTCAGCACGCTCGTCCTGGTAATCGGCTCGCTTCAGCGACCGGTGCACCGTAAAGCCGGGAAATAACCTGTTGACAGGTAGATATGTGAAAACAGTTAGTTAGCACTAATAGCTGATGATTAGCTTTAAATCACCCGATACTTGCCGACAGGCAGGTCTTCCAGCGACCACTCACCGACCCGGTAACGCACCAGGCGCAGCGTGGGAAAACCAATGTGTGCCATCATGCGCCGCACCTGGCGGTTGCGGCCCTCGGTGATGGTCAGGTCCAGCCAGCAGGTCGGGATCGCCTTGCGTTCGCGGATCGGCGGGTCACGCGGCCAGATATCAGGCGCATCCATCCTTTCGACCTTTGCCGGCAGGGTCATACCGTCCTTGAGCGGGACACCTTTGCGCAGCTTGTCCAGGTCGCCTTCACCGGGAATACCCTCGACCTGCACCCGGTAGCCCTTCTGTTTGCCGAATTTCGGGTTGGCTATACGTTGCTGCAGTTTGCCGTCATCGGTCAGTACCAGCAGGCCCTCGCTGTCATAGTCGAGTCGACCGGCACAATACACGCCGGGGATATCGATGTAGTCGGCCAGAGTGGTCTTGTCACCTTCGGTGGTGAATTGCGACAGGACGCGGAATGGTTTGTTGAACAGAACAATCAAGGTAACGATTACCCGGCCTGCTCCGGCAACAGGGCTACCGTTGTCTCTGCCGTTGCCTTGTCGATCTCCACCCGGACAAGACAATACTCGGAGGTTTTGTTATCGGGTGTAGGATCATCAGCACAGCTGCAGCCTGCAATCATGCCACTGTAACAAATACCGACGGTGGCGAAGATTCGACCGGACTCATCGGATACATTGATAATGATAGCGGTCAGATCGTCACCCAGTGCGACACTGCCTTGCGACAGCCCCTCCTGCAAAGGCAGTACATCGATGCCGAGCTGTGTGACTTCCTGCGCAAGGGTCTCCGCGAAGGTGGCTGTATTCCATGCCTGCAGGGATGCGTGCAACAAAGTCATGGCAGTGATGCTGGCTGATTCACCTGTGGATTATCGAACATCGGTGCAGATACGGCCAGTGGCTGATGGGGCTGGCGACGAACAGGAATAATTGCGTTTTATCTCCGGGCCCTTTAATTTTGGCAGGAGAATACTACAGTTACCCTTAATCACTCATATTTGGAGGATGTATGTTGCGAGTAATTGCTGCATTTTTACTGGGGATGGCCATTACCCCCCTGCAGGCGGCGGTGGTTGGTCAGGAAGTCAGCTACCGGGTCGGAGATACCGTCATGAAGGGTTACCTCGCCTATGATGACGCCGTGACTGGCAAGCGCCCCGGTATCCTGGTGGTGCACGAGTGGTGGGGCCACAATGCCTACGCCCGCAAGCGCGCCGAGATGCTCGCGGGGCTGGGCTACACGGCGCTGGCCGTGGACATGTACGGAGACGGCAAGACTGCGGATCACCCTGAAGATGCAGGCAAGTTCGCGACTGCAGTGCGTAAGGACATGGACATGATGCAGGCGCGCTTCAATGCCGCGCGAGACTTCCTGAATCGCCAGGATACGGTCAACGCGAAACACAATGCGGCGATTGGCTACTGCTTTGGAGGCAGCGTGGTGCTGAGCATGGCACGTGCCGGCGCGGATCTCGACGGCGTGGTCAGCTTCCACGGCAGCCTCGGCGGCCTGCCCCCCGTGGGTGGAAAGGTCACTGCAAAGGTGCTGGTTGCCAACGGTGCCGATGACCCGTTTGTCGGCGCGGACTCGATCGCCATGTTCAAGGAGGATATGGATCTCGCCGGCGCGGACTACAAGTTCATCAACTACCCGGGCGCGAAACACAGTTTCACCAATCCGGATGCCAATGCCTTTGGCGAGAAGTTCGGGTTGCCGCTGGAGTATAGCGCCGAGGCCGATCAGGCGTCGTGGCAGGCAATGCAGGAGTTCTTTGACTCCATATTCAGGTAGTTCATCGCTGTCAGGCTGCGGTGTAGTGGCAGTAAAATACTTTAATTGATGCGCCGCCGGTATTAGCCCAGACCAGAAACGGGTGCGTCTGTCAGATTTGTTCAACTCGCGAGTAACCGGAATCGGCCAAAATAGGTTACTCAATCTGTGAGTGTTTTATTTTGCTGAATGGCATTGGGGTCGCTTCAGGGCTAGCAAGGAAGATGATCAGATCCCCGATACATTTATTCCGCTTGTGGTGGTGAAGGAAAGAGTGCGTAGGGTGTAGTGGGCTCCTTGCCGGGTGGCAGGTAGACGGGTGCCGGTTCCCCCGGGTCACCCTGTGAACGCATGAAATGGTAGAGCGCACGCAGGTCGTCTTCATGCATCTCATTCAGGTTGAACCAGGGCATGGGCG
>CBEULV010000059.1:0-11611 GCA_965544015.1 uncultured Gammaproteobacteria bacterium
TGATGCAATAAAATCAAATGGAACAGAGCAATCATTTATTTGCATTGATGCTGGTCAGTTGATATCGACCTCTAGCCAGATTTCAAGCCACGAGACCGGTGTTATCGAATCAATAGCCTTACTGAAATCCTTACTACTATTACCAAAACAACTTGTAGTATTCGGCATATCCAGGGTTAAGGACGAGTACATCACAAAAATAGTGAACATGTTCTAACTCATAAGCAGCATCTAGTCGATAAATCAGTGACTTACTGTCGTGTAACCGCCGTCAATTCACATGAGCAGGGACGTACTGTTCCGGTCGTACCGGTAGCCGCGATACTACGCTCCGCGGATTCGCTTCCCCCAGGTACGCCAGAATTTTCTCGATCACCACCGGACCTTCCTGGTAATCCGGCCCGCTTATGACTCCTGGTTGTGATCCACCTGGCCGGTCGGCGTATACCTGTGCTCCTGCCCCAGCATTTCCCGGTTGACCACCACCACACCGCCTGGTGAGCGATGGAAACGTTGTACATCCTGTTCCGGGTCCTCACCAATAATGGTACCGTCAGGCACAATACAGCCATTGTCCAGCAGTACCTTCTTCAGCCGTACGTTTTTTCCGATATGGCAATCCGGCAGCGCAAGTACATCGACCAGCTCGCAATGCTCGTCGACATGTACGTTAGAGAACAGCATGGAGTTTTCCAGTTGTGAGCGGTTGATCACGCAACCGCCACTGACCATGCTCATCCTCATGCCCGAGCCACCTTCATCGGAACCGATAAATTTCGCCGGAGGCAGCTGTTCCTGGTAGGTATGGATACGCCACTCCGAGCTGTACAGATCGAGCGCAGGACTGGCCTGCAGCACCTCCATGTTGGCCTCAAAGTAGGCGTCGATGGTGCCGACATCGCGCCAGTAGGCGTTGCGGTCCACCATCTGCTCGCCAAACGAATAGGCATATACCCGGTGACCGTTCTGCAAGGCATGCGGAATGATGTCCTTGCCGAAATCATGATCGGAATCTTCACGCTCGGCATCGCTGCGCAACACGGCTTCAAGATATTCATAGGAAAAGATATAGATGCCCATGCTGACCAGCGTGCTATCCGGGTCGCCGGGGCGGGCTGCAGGCTGCCCCGGCTTCTCGGTAAACGCCACGATGCGCTGGTCATCATCGACCGTTACCACGCCAAACGAACTGGCTTCTCCAATCGGGACGGTACAACAGGCAATGGTGATATCGGCGCCGAGGTAGGCATGGGCAGCTATCATCTCGCCATAGTCCATCTGGTAGACGTGGTCACCGGCCAGTACCAGCACGTGTTCCGGGGCATGACTGGCCACGATGTCGAGGCTCTGGAAAACCGCGTCTGCTGTACCGGCAAACCAGGCATCTTCATCGACCCATTGCTGGGCCGGTATGATCTCGACAAATTCTCCCATGTCTATGCGGAAGGTATTCCAGCCGCTCTGGATGTGCCGGATCAGTGAGTGCGACTTGTACTGGGTCAGGACACTGATCTTGTTGATGCCGGAATTGAGACAGTTTGACAGGGCAAAGTCGATAATCCGGAACTTGCCGCCAAATGGTACCGCCGGTTTGGCACGCCAGTCGGTGAGCATCCTGAGGCGTGAACCGCGTCCGCCGGCAAGCACCAGCGCAACCGTGCTGCCGGTGAGTCTACTGACAAAGCGTGAGGATTTGATATTCATTATTTTGTACGCGCCTGTCGCCCATGGTAGTGCAGAACCATGGCAGGTTCAATCCGGCCGCCGCATATCCTGCACGGTTAGGGAAATAGTCCGTTCCGCGCATCCGGACATCAAGTACAATGCCCCCATGAGCGATTCACGTTTCAACGCAAGCTGTGCGACAGGGTCCGACTGGGAGACTGTGACCAGCGCCTGCATTGCCGGTCTTGGTGTCGTTCCCGCCGACGCCAGCTTCG
The DNA here is from genome assembly GCA_965544015.1 of uncultured Gammaproteobacteria bacterium. GTDB lineage: Bacteria > Pseudomonadota > Gammaproteobacteria > UBA9214 > UBA9214 > UBA9214. The sequence goes on from CBEULV010000059.1 coordinate 1,941, forward strand.
GCTTTATCTATGTTACCGATCCGTTAGCACCGCACTTGGACAACATGCTCGCACGACTGCGCGAGCAGACCGGTGTGCAGGAATGGACCGGCAGCGTCGGCAGCGGGATCTGCTGTACTGCGCGCGAAATCTACGACGAACCGGCAGCCGCCATTATGCTGGCGGCATTGCCTGCAGACAGTTTTCGGCTGATCCCGGCGGGCATCCCGGAACTGGCCGATATGCTTTCACAACAGCAGGAATGGATAACCCGGCACAACGTGCATTTTGGCATCGTGCACGGCGACCCGCGCGACCGCCATATTCAGCAAGTTATCGAATCCCTGTCGACCCAGCTCGACCCCGGCTTCCTGGTCGGCGGATTGTCCTCTGCCGAGGAAGAAATGAACCAGCTGCAGGTTGCCGGCGAAATCCAGCAGAACGGCCTGTCCGGCGTACTGTTGTCCGCTGATGTGCCGGTCATCAGCAGCCTGACCCAGGGATGCGCACCCCTGCAAGGTAAACACGTCATTACGAAGTGCCAGGGCAACCTGCTGGCAGAACTGGATGGCCAGCCGGCGCTGGATGTCTTCAGGCAGGATATCGGCGAGGTACTGGCCAAGGACCTGTCGCGCGTGGCCGGCTATATTTTCGCGGCGTTGCCGATTCCCGGTTCCGATACCGGGGATTACCTGGTACGCAACCTGATCGGCATTGACCCGCAGGAAAAATTACTTGCCATCGGCGATGACCTGGAAGAAAACTCACAGTTGATGTTTTGCCGACGCGATGGCTCGGCCGCGCATGAAGACATGAAGCGCATGCTGGAGGATCTTGGCAAGCGCGCAACGGGAAGCATCCGCGGCGGGGTCTATTACAGCTGCCTCGGCCGTGGTCGTAACCAGTTCGGGGAAAATTCCGGGGAACTGAAAATGATCAGCGACCGGCTGGGTGATTTCCCGCTGGTCGGCTTCTTTGCCAATGGCGAGATCTCACACAATCGCCTGTACGGCTATACCGGTGTGTTGACGCTGTTTCTCTGACCCTGCCGACCCGGACTACGTCTTCCAGTATTGCTCGGTGGTGATCTGGCCCGCCTCGCGGCGGCTATTCTTCGTCAACCCCCGGTCTTCCAGCACTGCCCGGGTATCCCTGACCATGGCAGGATTGCCGCAGATCATGACCTGTGAATTACCGGCATTCAACGCCAGTCCGGCACGCGCTTCCAGCGCGCCGTTTTCAATCGCATCAGGCACCCGTCCGGGCAGAGCAATGTCGCTGGTTTCGCGACTGACGAAGGGAATGTACTGCAGCTGCTGCGGATGCGCCGCCAGCAACGCGTCGATCTGCTCCCGGTAGGTCAACTCCCCGGGGTTGCGCACGGCATGCACCAGCACGATGTTCCGGTAACGCTGCCAGGCCTCGGGCGTGGCGAGAATGGAAAGAAACGGCCCCAGCGCAGTTCCGGTCGACAGCATCCACAGGGTGTCGGCAGCCGGCACCTCGTCGAGCACGAAGAACCCTGCGCCTTTCGGTGCGATAAACAGGGGATCGCCGGGTTGCAAGTCGACCAGTCGCGCCGTCAGCGGGCCACCCGGCACGCGGATGAAATAAAACTCGTGCACGGGATTATCCGGGCCATTTACGAAGGAGTAGGGACGCGCCACCATGGCCCCGTCGATCTTCAGCGCCAGGCGGGTGAACTGGCCGGCAGCAAACGGCGCAATATCCGCCTCCAGCTGTAATGAATACAGCCCCTGCGTCCAGTGCCGCAACTGCACCACCTTGCCCTCGACCCAGCTTGCCATTAGCCGGGGACCTGCACCAGGAATGTGCCATCGACATTGGCAACCAGTGCCGGGGTGCCCCTCACCATGACACGCCTGGTCAGTCCCGGGACGCTCTCCGGGGGCTTGCCCACAACCACATAGTCTTCATGCATTTTTCCGCTTCACCCGCCACTGCCGAATGCCTTATGATAGCGTAATTCCGGGGACCGGTTAGTCGCAATAACCGTGCACCCGCCGTTTTCAATCTGCAAGAAGAATCTCGCAATGCAAGCAATGTCTACCTGGGAAATGCTCCTGCTCGGGGCGCTTGTCCTCCTGGTCCTGTTCTGGTTTGGCCCGGGCATCAAGGCAACACTGGAAAGAAGCCGCCAGGCGGAGCAGCGTGACTGGACCGGCTTCCTGTTGCCAATCGCACTGGTTATCCTGTTTGTCCTGTTCCTGATGAGCAGCATCTGATATGACTGCTGCACTCTCGATACGCGACCTGAGAAAGACCTACAAGGGCGGACATGTCGCCCTGAAGGGTGTCAGCTTCGATGTTGCACCGGGTGACTTCTTCGCGCTGCTTGGCCCTAACGGGGCAGGCAAGACCACCATCATCGGCATCATCACCTCACTGGTGAACAAGACAGGCGGAGCAGTGTCGATCTTTGGCCACGACCTGGCTGACGAACCGGCCACCGCCAAGGCCTTTCTCGGTCTGGTACCCCAGGAGTTCAACTTCAACATGTTTGAGCCGGTGGTCGAGGTGGTCGCCAACCAGGCCGGTTACTACGGAATCCCGCGTGCCGAGGCGTTCCGTCGTGCGGAGAAATACCTTAAACACCTGGGCCTGTGGGACAAACGGCGCATGATGGCGCGCAACCTGTCCGGTGGTATGAAGCGCCGCCTCATGATCGCACGCGCACTGGTGCATGAACCACGCCTGCTGATCCTCGATGAACCGACTGCCGGCGTGGACATCGAAATTCGGCGCTCGATGTGGAAGTTCCTGCGCGAGATCAACGCTGCCGGCACCACGATCATACTGACCACACATTACCTGGAAGAGGCGGAGAGCCTGTGTCGCAACATCGCCATTATCGATGAAGGCGAGTTGATCGAGAACACCAGCACCAAGCAACTGCTCAACACGCTGCACCTGGAGACTTTTGTACTGGATATCGATACAACGCTGGATAGCCCGCCGCAGCTTGAAGGCCACACAGTGAGACTGGTTGACCCCACCTCGCTGGAAGTGGAGATATGCCGGGGAGATTCCATCAACAGCCTGTTCACCGAACTGTCGGAACACGATATACGCGTGGTCAGCATGCGCAACAAGACCAACCGGCTGGAGGAACTGTTCATGAACCTGGTTGAAAGTGGCACAGGCAGCAGGGGGAAGGCATGAACAACCGCGAAAAACTTATCGCATTTCAGACCATCGCGACCAAGGAAATACTGCGTTTCATACGCATCTGGGTGCAGACCGTGCTGCCACCGGTTATTACCACAGCGCTGTACTTCATAATCTTTGGCAACCTGATCGGCCCACGCATCGGCGAGATGGAGGGTTTCGGTTACATGGAATTCATCATCCCCGGCCTGATCATGATGGCGGTAATCACCAATTCCTACGCCAACGTCGTGTCATCATTCTACGGCTCGAAATTTCAGCGCCATATCGAGGAGATGCTGATCTCGCCAACGCCCAATTACATTATCCTGCTGGGTTACATCACCGGCGGAGTTACGCGTGGCCTGATTGTGGGAGTTGCTGTTACCGTGGTCTCGCTACTGTTCAACCCGCTCAACATCCACAGCCTGCCGGTCATGTTCAGCATGATCCTGCTGACTGCCATACTGTTCTCGCTGGCGGGGCTCATCAACGGCGTGTACGCAAACAGTTTTGACGATATCTCCATCGTCCCAACCTTCGTGCTTACGCCGCTGACCTATCTCGGCGGCATCTTCTACTCGATCAGCCTGCTGCCCGAATTCTGGCAGAATGCCTCACTGGTGAATCCGATCCTGTATATGGTGAACGCATTTCGCTACGGCTTCCTGGGAATCTCGGATATCAGCCTGGTGACGTCCTACGCGATCAGTATCGGCTTTATCATCGTCCTGTACCTGTTCAGTCTGCACCTGCTGCGTACCGGGCACGGCATCCGCAGCTGAGGCAGACTACAGCAGCAGCCTGCCGTCCTTTACCGCCAGCTTCAGTTCACCGTTCAGCAATTGCTGCAGGCGCTCGCCCACCAGCTTGCGGCGCCAGCCCTGCATCACACCGGTTTCCGTGTCACCCAGCAACAGCGCCTCCAGTTGCCTGCGCGAGGCAAGCACGGTCGGATTGAGAGAATTCTCCACGGCACTGATACGCACCACGGCCATCATTACGTCAACCAGCGCATCCTGTTCGGCACTCAGTCGGTTGCGCATCCCGCTATCGGGAAAGCGAACGGGTTCCTCGTCGACAGCCTTACCAATGATTTCCAGCAGTTCATTGCCAGAGCGTTTTAGCAGCCCTTCGCTCAGCCCACGGATTGCAGACAGCGCCTGCATCGTGACCGGCTTGTGGCGGGCGATATCCACCATGGCTTCATCACGCAGCATCCAGCCACGCGGACGGTCCCTCAGGCTTGCCTGTTGTTCGCGCCAACTGGCCAGTGCCTGCAGAACGGACAGGCTGGCACCCTTGAGACGGTTCGCACCCTTGACCTTTAGCCAGGCATTCCCGGGGCTGATCGCGTACAGCTCCGGGCTGGCCAGCTGGCGGAAGTCCTCGTCCAGCCAGTCCAGCCGTCCGAGGGAGCGCAACCGGTCTTGCAATGGCTGATAGAGTGCCGCGAGGTAAATCACGTCATCGGCGGCATAGCGCAATTGCTCTGCTCCAAGCGGTCGCAGCGACCAGTCAGCACGTGTATGCAACTTGTCCAGTGTTACACCGAGCATCTCCCTCACCAGATTGGCATAACCAATCTGGTCGGCGAGGCCAAGCAGCGGCGCAGCGATCTGTGTGTCGAATACCGGTGCGGGCGGACTACCGGCAAGATGGTAGAAGATCTCCATGTCCTGGCGGCCGGAATGCAGCACCTTGGTGATGTTGCGATCGGCGAACAGCGCCAGCATCGGCGCCAGGTCGTCCAGGGCCAGCGGATCGATACAGGCGACCACGTCCGGCGTCGCCACCTGCAGCAGACACAGTTTCGGGTAGTAGGTCTTCTCGCGCAGGAACTCGGTATCCAGGGCGAACCAGCTGGCATCGGCCAGTTGCGCGCACAGGCTGTCAAGCGCCGCTGGTGTATCGACGAAGAGAACTGGTTTATCGCTGCGACCGGTATTATTCAAACGTCACCATCCACTTCATCAACATCGACCTGTCCGGTCATGCGACGGCGGATGTGTGACCATGAGATACCAATGGCAAGAATCCCGCACAGAATAAACAACACAATCCAGGTAATGGCACGCATGCTGTCCGCCTTGACCAGTCCCCAGTCGATCACCAGCCACAGCAGGGTAGCGAAGAAGGCGGTGGCAAGAATCAGACCAAACGCACCCAGTGAACGTGCGGTGGCACGCAGGTAGATAGTCCAGCCAATCAGCAACAGGATACCGGCCAGCGCCATCAGCGGCGTCGGACTGGAAAGGTTTTCACTGACCCAGTGGTAATAGGAATAGTCAGCCGGGTTATAGGTCGAGAACACCAGCAGCATGGCCGTACTCAGTCGCAGCAGAAAACCCCAACCGGTGATGCCCTTGTACGCCGCCATATCCCGTTACTCTCGAAGCTGGCCGCAGCAGGATTGTGCGCCCATTCAGTCCGTGCGCATTCTACAAGACAATAAGCGGCAGCTACAGCTACAGTTGTACATGGCAGTCACGGTAGAATGGCGCGGCGCATCCGGCTTGCATGGCATTCCCGGGGGTCAGACACTTCGCTAATAGTGTTTCTTGATAGGTAACATAGCTAACTGATACTTATATAGTATATTGAAATGAATATCGTACTGATCAACCCCTATGAACTGGGCCGACAGCCGTTCGGACTGGCGGAACCGGCAGCCCTGCTGGAGCAGGCCGGCTGCAAGGTAAGCTGTTGCGACCTGTCGATCCAGCAACTCGAGCCATGCATCGACAGCGATGCCGATGTGATTGCCATCTACGTTGCCATGCACACCGCAACACGTATCGCGATCGAGGCCCTGCCGGAAATACGGAAAATTGCCCCCGGCGCGCGCCTGTGCGTGTATGGACTGTATGCACCCATGAATGCGGAACTGTTTCGTTCGCTTGGGGTGCAGTTCATCATCGGCGGCGAGTTCGAGAATGGCCTGCTGGAAATGATCGAACAACTGCGTAGCGGCCAAGCAGCCGGGGACGTTGCTGCGCAGATACGACTGGAAAAAACCGCATTTATCCTACCCGACCGGAGCAAGCTGCCAGCCCTGTCGCAATACGCCGGACTGATCATGCCGGACGGTACGCAAAAGACGGTGGGCTTTGCCGAGTCCACGCGTGGCTGCAAGTATTTCTGTCGGCATTGCCCGGTTGTCCCGGTCTACGAAGGTCGCTTCTTTGTGATACCGGTCGACATCGTGCTGGATGATATCCGTGCACAGGTCGCAGTCGGTGCGGAACACATCTCCTTCGGTGACCCGGATTTCTTCAACGGACCCGGCCACGCCCTGCGTATCGTACGTGCCATGCACAGCGAGTTTCCGCAACTCACCTTCGATGCCACCATAAAGATAGAACACATCGTGAAATACCCGGACGAAGTACATGAACTGGCTGCCAGCGGTTGCCTGTTCATTCTCTCCGCTGTCGAGGCGGTTGACGATGACATTCTGCAAAGACTCGACAAGGGACATACCCGCGCTGACCTGCATGTGGCACTGGAATTGATGCAGGCTGCCGGCATAGCACTGACACCGACCTTCGTCGCCTTTACCCCATGGACGACACTGGATAACTATCGCGAGCTACTGCAACACATCGCGGACCTGCAACTGATCGAGGCGGTCGCCCCTGTACAGCTCTCCATCCGTCTGCTGATCCCGGCGGGATCACATATACTGAAAATCCCGGATATGGAGGCGCAGGTCGGTGCATTTGATCCGCAGATGCTTGGATACCCCTGGCAGAATCCCGATCCGCGTGTCGATGCACTGCAACAGTCGGTGCAGGAGTGGGTCACACAGGCCGAGGCGGCTGGCATGTCGCGCCGTGATATCTTCCAGGGCATTTACCAGCGTGCGTGGATAGATGCCGGCAACAGTGCACCCGAACTGGCACTGGACGGCACCGGAAAGCCGATACCACGACTGTCCGAGAACTGGTACTGTTGCGCCGAACCGACCTGCGAGCAACTGGCGCCGTTCCAACTGGCAATCAACTGCTCCTGATAGCGCGTCTTGAAAATAATTATCTTTGTTCCCGGCAAGAACCCCAAGCCCCCGGCAAAAGCGCACCGTGAGCAGTTGCTGCGTTGCCTGCTGCACGGCATCAGACGCATCGATCCACAGGCAGCAAGTGACATCGAGGAACAGGACAGTTTTTCCATGGTTGCCTGGAGTCACCTGTTATACGACACCCAGCGCGATATCAACGAGGACATTCAGTGGATTGACAGACTGCTTGCACAACAAACCCACAACGAGAATGACGTCCAAGATGCCCGGCCAGCGCGTTACCGACTGGCGAAAGCCATGTACGTACTCGGTGACCATGTACCCTGGTTGATCCCGCTCATCCCGGACCCGCGTGTCAAGGCATCCATCCGGGACACAGAGATCTACTTCAGGAACCATGGCAACCTCGGCTGCCACATCCGGGACTTGCAAAAACATCCTCTGCGCAGTGCTGCTGCCAACAACGACAGGGTGCTGCTGATCGGTCACAGCATGGGGTCGATCATTGCCTACGACGCGCTGTGGGAACTCGACCACCTGGAAGGCTTCAAACAGTGTGTTGACTGCCTGTTGACGATCGGCAGCCCGTTGGGAATGAATTATGTACAGAGGCGGCTGATCGGCCACAGCCAGACGGGAAACAGCATCTACCCCGGAAACATCGGTCGCTGGATCAATATCGCTTCACGCGGGGACCTGGTTGCACTGGACCCGTCACTGGCCAATGATTTTGATGGCATGATCAGCCAGAATCACACCACCAGCATTACCGATATAAACAAGGACGTCTACAATTACTATCGCGACAGCAAAGGCATTAACGTCCACAAGTCCTACGGTTACCTGGTCAACCCGCATGTCGCCCGCGCCATTGCCAACTGGTGGAACGAACCATGAAAGCCATACTGATCGCACACCGGGGCGAGCCGGAGAGCTGGCCCGAGAACTCACTGACCGGTTTCCGCTCCGTGCTCGAAGCCGGTGCTAGGCTGCTGGAAACCGATATCCATCTCACATCCGACCGGGTACCGATACTCAGTCATGACCCGACACTGTTAAAAATGACTGGCCATGACCTGGTGATCGCACAAACAAGCTATGCCGACCTGAAAGACCTGCCAGCCGGCCAGCCGGAGAAATTCGGTGACCGGTTTAGCGATATGCGCATCGCACACCTTGACGAGTTTGCCACGCTACTGGCGCACTGGCCGGATGCGAGGGCCTTTGTTGAAATCAAGCCGGGCAGCCTGGAAGTCTTTGGTATCGAGACAGTGGTTGATACGATACTGACCACGCTGGGAGATGTGCTTGACCAGTGCATACTGATCTCCTTCGATGCCGATGCGCTGTACTACGCGCGCAGCAAAAGCACGCTGCCGATTGGCTGGGTACTGAAGGAGTGGTCGGATAAGAGCAGGGCCAGGGCAGCCGAACTGGCACCGCAATACCTGTTCGTTAACCGCAAGCGCCTGCCGGATGATGCCGCGCTGTGGGACGGCCCCTGGCTATGGACGGTCTACACCATCAATACCGCGCAGGAGATCACGCCGTTCCTGGAACGCGGCATGCAACTGGTGGAGACCAATGTGATCAGCAGGCTGCTGGATGATTCAGGACCCGGCGGGGTGGCCAGTGACTGAGCACTACGATGTCGTCATCGCGGGTGGCGGCATCCACGGCGTCGGCGTCGCACAGGCGGCCGCCTGTGCCGGCTACTCGGTACTGCTGCTGGAAAAGACCAGGCTGGCCGCCGGCACCTCCAGCCGCTCCAGCAAGCTGGTGCACGGCGGGCTGCGTTACCTTGAAGGCTTTGATTTCGGCCTGGTGCGGGAGAGCCTGCATGAACGCACGATCCTGCTCAAGGTGGCTCCCGAGCTGGTCAAGCTGCGACCGTTTCACATCCCGGTTTACCCGGAAACGAGCCGGAGACCGCTGACACTGCGCGCCGGCTTGATCCTGTATGCATTGCTGGGCGGATTTCACCGCGGCTGCTCCTTCCGCACACTGCATCGTAGCGAGTGGAGCAGTCTTGACGGCCTGAATACGCAACGCCTGCAGGCAGTGTTCCAGTATCACGACGCCCAGACCGATGATGTCGAGCTGACGCGTGCCGTGATGCAATCCGCCATCCGGCTCGGTGCCACGCTGGCCTGTCCGGCAGAATTCCTGGCGGCACAGCTCAACCCGGACTATTGCGCGGTGCAATACCGGGAAGGTGGGATCGAAAAGCATTGCACCGCCGGGGCACTGGTCAACGCAGGTGGCCCCTGGGCGGGACTGCTTGACGCACGCATCGACCCGACTCCGGCTCCGGTGCCGATCGAGCTGGTCCAGGGCGCGCACCTCATCCTGGAAGGCGCGCTGATGAAAGGTTGCTATTACATGGAAGCACCGCAGGACCGGCGCGCGGTGTTCCTGCTGCCCTGGGGCGAACACAGCATGCTGGGCACAACCGAGCATGACTATACAGGTCACCCTGCGGATGTGGAGTCACTGGAACAGG
>CBEULV010000060.1:0-11562 GCA_965544015.1 uncultured Gammaproteobacteria bacterium
ATAACCCGTGGTGTTTTTGATAACCTGTTGCCTGTGACGTTCCAGTGCCATGTGGCGCTGGTATTCATTCAGATCTCTTTGCCAGTTGAGGCAACCACGCACCAGTGCAATGAAGGCCAGGCCAATAAAGATGATAGCCAGGAAGGCATCGTTCTGGAAATGATTGTTGTACAGGAACGCCGTTACCGCCACTGCCGGGATAAATAACCAGGCCATACCATCACTTATCAGTGCCGTGAGGATGTTAACGACCAGCGCCAGTGTGGTGGGTTGGTGAACGATATCCTCGCTCTCTGTGCGCTTGCGTGCGCTTGTTGTTTTGCGCGACATACCACCACCTCCTGTTTTATTAGTGCTATTAGAACTTCTATGGCTACAGGATAGGTAGTGCCTGGCGTTGTGTATATTGTCCTTAGGTACAGCGCGGAATGCGTTGCCGGGCAAAGGCGGTGCCTATAGGGTCAGCTGATAAGCCGGTATGGACACGGGTCGTGTGTCAGCCCCTGGCGGCAACAAAATCGACCATGCGCTGTGTTGCCTTGCTTGCGCGTCTGCCGATATCTTCCGGGACGTGAATCTCGTTATTGCCGTTGCGCAGGACCTCTGCGAGGTTACGCAGGTGGTTCATCGCCATCCACGGACAGTGCGCGCAACTCTCGCAGGTTGCACCTTCCCCGGCGGAGGGGGCTTCCATAAGAATCTTGTCGGGTGCGGCCTGCTTCATCTTGTAGAAAATGCCGTTGTCGGTGGCAACGATGAGACGCTGGTTGGGCAGGTTTTTTGCCGCGTTGATCAACTGCGTGGTAGAGCCGACCACGTCGGCCAGCGCAATGACCGGTTCCGGTGATTCCGGGTGCACCAGCACAGCGGCATCCGGATAGTGACGGACAAGATTTTGCAGGGCCGCGGCCTTGAAGCGTTCATGCACGATGCAGCTTGCCTGCCAGAGCATCATGTCCGCACCGGACACGCGCCGGACATAGTCACCCAGGTAGCGGTCCGGTGCCCAGAGGATCTTTTTGCCCTGGCCATGCAGGTGTCTTACGACGTCCACGGCAATGCTTGAGGTCACCACCCAGTCGGCGCGTGCCTTGACCTCGGCGCAGGTGTTGGCGTACACCACCACGGTACGTTCGGGGTGGGCGTCGCAGAACGGAATGAATTTCTCCGGGGGGCAACCAAGGTCGAGTGAGCATTCGGCCTCCAGGGTCGGCATCAGCACGCGTTTCTCAGGGTTGAGTATTTTTGCGGTCTCCCCCATGAAGCGCACACCGGCAACCACCAGGGTGCTGGCGGAATGGCGGTGACCGAAGCGCGCCATCTCCAGTGAGTCCGCCACTGTGCCGCCAGTGGTGTCCGCGATCATCTGCAGGTCTTCGTCGGTGTAGTAATGAGCCACCAGTACGGCGTCTTTCTCGTGCAGCAGTTCCCTGATCTCATCGATCAGCGTCTCCCGCTCACCGGGGGCGTAGTCCGGTCTGTCAACACTGCCCGGTAACGGGTAGGACGGGTCCAGCGTGATAATCGGTGGCTGCAGGTCGGAAGGCTCGGTCATGGCGTCGCTTCGTGAAGGTTGATGCCTGTATTCAGTTTAGAACAGAAAGGCCTCGCTTGATGGCAGACGTTGGATACCCGGGGTGGTTTCAGGCAGTGTCAGTCTGTGCCGCCTGTATCGACGAACCCTCGATGCGTTTCAGGTACGCTGCTGCCTCGCTGTCGCCCTGGCTGGCGGCCTGCCGGAACCACCTTGCCGCCTCGGCGTGGTCACGGGTAACGCCCTGGCCATGGTAATACATGATGCCGAGATTGGTCTGTGCATCCATAAAGCCCTGTTCGGCTGCCTTGCGGTACCAGTCCGCTGCAGCAGCCAGGTCCCGTTCCATGCCGGCGCCCTCGTCATACATCACGCCCATGTTGTATTGGGCTTCGACATCGCCCAGTTCCGCCAGTGGCAGCCACTCGCTATAGGCCGCGCTGTAATCCCCCTTGAGATACGATTGGTAGCCACCACCCAGGATGGTCCAGGTCGGCATGCGTGCCATCAGGGATTCACCAAGGGTATAAATATCATCAACATGGATAACATTCTAATAACTTTATTGACTTTATGTATAGCCATGGTGGGGTAGGCTTCTTACAATGTAGAAAACGGGTGAGTGAGCCGGCTTTTCGGCCCGGTTAGCACTGGAACCGGATGCGCTTTCTCAACTCGGTAGCCTAACTGTATGAACCCGGAAGTCGTGTATGTATCGTGTCTCTAAATCCGTTGCCTTTTGTTACGGTCATCGGTTGCTTGATTACGCAGGCAAGTGCCGGCACCTGCATGGCCATAATGCGCGTGCCGTGATTACCCTGGAGAGCGCCGAACTCGATGACTGCGGCATGGTGGAGGATTTTAGCGGGGTAAAACGGCTGGTCTGGGACTGGCTGGACAGTGAGATCGACCACACCCTGCTGCTGCATCGTGATGATCCGCTGTTACCCATGCTGCAATCTGCCGGCGAGCGGGTGCGCGTGACCGAGGAAAACCCCACGGCAGAAGTTATTGCGCGCATGATATTCGATTATGTCGCTGACAAGGGTTACCCGGTGGTTGAGGTGGTCCTGTGGGAGACGGACACCAGTTATGCCAGTTATCGTCCGCAGCACTGAGGCAGGGGTGAGCACTTGAACGTCGTTTCACGGTCTTGCCTGCAGCTGTTGTTGACGCTTTGCGTGACCAGTCTGCCAGCCATGGCGTGGGGGGCGGAAACAGATGATTTCCTGGCATTTGATGACAAGCCGCTGGAAGAGCCGCTGTCGTACCCGGACTGGTTCAAGCTGAGTTTTCTTGACCTGCGCGAGGACCTGCAGGAAATGCGCGAGACCGGCAAGCAGGGCCTGGTTGTGTATTTTGGCCAGAAATACTGCGCCTATTGCCGTCAGTTACTGGAGCGCGACCTGGTCAAGGAAGATATCCGGGCCTATATGCAGGAACATTTCGATGTGATCGGCATCGATATCCATGGTCACAAAATGGTGACCGATTTCGATGGCGTGACCCTGGAAGAGGCCAGCTTCGCCGCACGCGAGAAGACCAACTTCACGCCCTCGGTGGTGTTTTACGGACAGGATGGCGAGGAGGCATTGCGCCTGCGTGGTTACTACCCGCCATACCGGTTCCGGGCTGCACTGGAATACGTTGCAGATGGCCACTATCGTGACGAGGCGTTTCGTGAGTATCTTGCGCGTGCGGATGTGCCGTTGATATTTGAAGGGGGAGGGTTGAGCGAGGAGGATTTTTTTATTCCCGGCCCCTATATGCTGAATCGCAGCCGGATCCGTGGCGAGCGACCACTGGCAGTGATCTTCGAGCAGGGTAACTGCCATGCCTGTGATGTGCTGCACACTGGTCCGTTCCAGGACCCGGAGATCAGGCGGCGCATTGAGAAACTGGAAGTCGTGCAGTTGTCCTACTGGGCGGACACACCGGTGATTACGCCTTCCGGCGAACATCTTACGGCCAGGCAATGGGCCGAGCGACTGGGCCTGTTCTACACGCCAACGCTGATCTTCTTCGACCTCGATGGCAGCGAGATTATCCGGGTGGATTCAGTGGTAAAGTTTTACCGCCTGAAGAATGTGCTGGATTACATTATGGAAGGAGGGTACCGGGACCACACCACCTTCCAGCGCTGGCGCGAGTCACGGCGCCCACGGAAATACCGCTAACCGGCTTCAGTTATCCTGCCAGCGTTTGAACACCAGCGTGGCGTTGGTGCCGCCAAAACCGAAGCTGTTCGACATCATGATGTTGATGTCCGCATTGTCGATGCGTTCACGGATAATCGGAAAATCGGCGCCCAGCGGATCAAGTTCGCTAATGTTGGCGGAGGCCGACAGGAAGTTGCCCTGCATCATCAGCAGCGAGTAGATGGCCTCGTGCACACCGGCCGCGCCCAGTGAGTGACCGGACAGTGACTTGGTGGAATTGATCTTCGGAATGTTGTCGCCGAACACGGTGCGAATGGCTTCCAGTTCACGTGTGTCGCCGACCGGGGTACTGGTCCCGTGTGCGTTGATATATTCAATCGGCTCATCAACCGTTGACATGGCCTGCTGCATACAGCGCACGGCGCCCTCTCCGGATGGCTGCACCATGTCGTAACCATCCGAGGTTGCACCATAGCCCACCAGCTCGGCGTAGATTTTCGCACCGCGCGCACGTGCATGTTCCAACTCTTCCAGCACCACCATGCCACCGCCGCCGGCGATGACAAAGCCGTCACGGGTCACGTCATAGGGGCGTGACGCGGTCTCCGGGGAATCATTGTACTTGGAAGACAGCGCGCCCATGGCATCGAACATCAGCGTCAGGGTCCAGTGCAGTTCCTCGCCGCCACCGGCAAACACGATATCCTGCTTGCCCCACTGGATTAGCTCGTAACCGTTACCGATACAGTGTGCACTGGTTGAACAGGCGGAACTGATTGAATAGTTGACGCCACGAATCTTGAATGGCGTGGCAAGACAGGCGGAGTTGGTGCTCGACATGGTGCGCGGCACCATGTAGGGGCCAACGCGTCGCAGTCCCTTTGTACGCAGCGTGTCGACGGCCAGCGCGACATTCTCGGTAGAGGCGCCTCCGGAGCCGGCAATCAGGCCGCTACGGTTATTGGAGACCATGTCGTCGGGAAGACCGGAGTCCTCGATGGCTTCCTGCATGGCAATGTAGTTATACGCGGCGCTGTTGCCCATGAAGCGGCGCAGCTTGCGGTCAATCAGTGCCTCGGTGTCTATGTTGACCGTGCCGCCAATGTGACTGCGAAAACCAAGTTCCTTGTACTCCTCGATGTACTCGATGCCCGAACGTCCCTGCTGCAGGGAAGCGCTGACATCCTCCTTGTTGTTGCCGAGGCTGGATACGATCCCGATTCCGGTGATAACGACACGACGCATAATAAAAATCCTAGAAATTCTCTGTTGAAGTGAACAGACCGACGCGCAGGCTGCTTGCGGTATAGATGACACGCCCGTCAACTTCCATCACACCATCTGCGATACCCATGTTCAGCTTGCGCTGGATCACGCGCTTCATATGGATACGGTAGGTGATGAGTTTGTTTTTTGGCGTGACCTGGCCGCTGAACTTGACTTCACCGGCACCCAGTGCGCGTCCGCGCCCGGGGCTGCCTGCCCAGCCCAGGTAAAAACCGACCAGTTGCCACATGGCGTCCAGGCCCAGGCAACCCGGCATGACCGGGTCATTCTCGAAGTGACAATCGAAGAACCACAGCTCCGGCTTGACATCGAGTTCGGCGATGATCAGTCCCTTGTCGTGATTGCCACCCCCGTTTTTGATTTGGGTGATCCGGTCGAACATCAGCATGGGCGGCAGCGGCAGCTGGGCGTTGCCGGGACCGAACACCCGTGCGTGGCCGCACTCCAGCAACTCCTCATATGTGTAGCTGTTTTTGCCCGGGCTGGCTGTGTCGACAGCACTCGGGTTGGAATCAGTCATAAGCCGTTTCACCCTGGATGAAAAAAGTCGCGTTATTCTAGTCTACTTCGCGGCAAGTCTGAACAGGGAGGCCGGATTTTGCAGGATTTTCCGTCAGCTTGGGCAAATCAGTCGCGAAAATTGATGAACTGCAGTGGCAGGTCCGTTCCGGAATCACGCATGAGGCTGATAATTTCCTGTAAATCATCACGTTTCTTGCCGCTGACACGCACCTTGTCGCCCTGGATGCTGGACTGGATCTTGAGCTTTGTTGCCTTGATCTGTCTGATCAGCTGCCTTGCCGTGTCCTGGTCGATGCCCTGGCGGATAGTGATAATGAGGTTTGCCTTTTGACCGCTGCTGGTGACTTCTCCTTCTGACAGGGCGGCTATGTCTACGCCGCGCTTGGCCAGTTTCTTGTGCAGGATGTCGAGTACCTGGCGTATCTGGAATTCATTGCTGCTGTGCAGGGTCAGTATTGCCTCATTTTGCTCGACGCGTGAATCACTGCCCTTGAAGTCAAAACGATTGCCGATCTCCCGGTTGGACTGGTCGACAGCATTGGTGACCTCGTGCAGGTCGACTTCGGACACGATATCGAAGGTGGGCATGGGTGGCTCCGCATGGCATGCCCTGGCCGGCATGCTTCTGCGCAGGATTATAAGCAATTCAACAGGAGGGATAAACAATGACCGGCCTGTGGCCGGTCATCGGGGGGTCAGATGTCAGTTTGATGCTCTGGTGCGGACTATCTGCCGGAGCGTGAAAACAGCGCAAGTATACGCCTGAATAAACCAGGGCGGGTGGTGGCGATTTCGCCTGGCGCGCTTGATTCCAGTCCCGCTGCAGATGATTCTGCAGCCGCCGGCAGAGTGCCGGCTTGCTCCGGTTGTCCGGAGGTTGCAGTTGTTTCCTGTTCCCGGGCGGACGCGCCGGTCTGTTGTGGTTGGCCGTCGCTGGGCGCGACATATGGAGCGGTGATGACAATTTCCTCCTTTTCCTCAGCGGCGGCCAGCTGCCGCGCCTTGGTCACCTTGCTGGCCAGTCGCTTGGATACTCCGGTAACCGGGTCGGCAAACATTTCCGGTAGCTGTTCATCTGTAGCGGTTTGTGGCGTAGCGGCCTCGGTCATGTCGGCTTGCTGTGCCGTTTCGGGCACGCTGGCCTCGACATACAGGGCGGGTTGCTCAATGGTGCTGGCAAGCATCTCGGCGACGGACGCATCATCCATGATTGCCACTGCCTCCTCTGTGGCGCTGTCGTTTGCGGCCAGCGGACGGGCGTCGGCGGGACGGTCAGTGACGGTCTGGCAAACAATCTCCTCGATGTCCTGGCACGGACTACTACTGTCCGCTGTCGTGTCTTCTGTGGCAGTGTCATCCGCGCATGGCAGGTCGATGTCTGTGCCATTGGCAAAGATGGTCCGGTTGCCGCCCCCCGTGATTGCCTGGCGCAGGTTGTTGCCCGCCATCTTGAGCAGATCATCAAAGCGGGTGTCGCCCTGAATGTCCGGGCAGCAGATGCCGATGCTCACCGTGAAGCGAATTTCCTCGCCACCATGTTTGATGACACGCTCGCTGATGTCTTTGCTGATTCGATCAGTGAGTGTTTGTATCCCGCTCTGTTCCATGCCGCTCAACAGCATGGCAAAGCGCGCAGTTCCGATCCTGGCCGTCATGTCCTCCTGGCGGATGTCGGAAGCTATCACGCTGGCGGCATATTTGACCACCATCCCGGCTATCGGGTCGTCATGTTGCCGGAACAGTTCGCCGTAGTTGTCGATTTCCAGCTGCGCGACAGTCAGTGTGGTGTTGTGCCGGATTGCATAGGAGAGCTGTTGCTGACTACGCGCCATGAAGGCGGCTTCGTTGGGCAGCCCGGTCTGCGTATCAATCAGCGCCTGGTCTTCCAGCGTGATGTTCTGTTCGGTTAGCGACTGACGCTCGGCGTGGGCGCTGGCGTGTGACTGGGCGCGCGCCAGCAGGTGTACGGCATCAAACGGTTTGCCGATGAAGTCGGTCGCGCCGGCCTCGCGGGCTCGGCGCATGGTTTTTTCGGAATCATTGTCGCCGGTGATAACGATGACCGGGAGATTGCTGATGTGGGGATCATTCGCGCTGCGAATTTTTTCCAGCAGTCCGTAACCGTCCAGTTTCGGCATGGTCAGGTCGGACACGATCAGTGAGAACGGCCCCATGCCGGTCAGGATTTCCCAGGCATTTTCGCCATCCACGGCTTCCACTGTTTCGAAGTGATTTTGCAGGATCTTGCGTGCCGTGACGCGGATAACCTTGGAATCGTCGACTATCAGAAGACGTTGTTTCTCACCGGTGTTTTCGCTCATTTCTTTGTCTGTCTCGCGGATAAAAGGTGCTTGCAGTCGTATCGGCAGCGGTTGGGCCATCTTTAACCTTGCGGGGGGGGAGATGCGGGCGGAAGCAGGTCTGGCTGCTCCGGCCAGCAGGGGATGGTATTCAGTGCCGCACCGGCAGGCCGATGCAGGGGAACTGGCGCATGCCGGGGGGCTGCGGTACTGTAGCGGCGCAATAGCGGGGTTCTGTGCAAATCCGGATCATGATTCACTTGTTAAAAAAGCGTATTGATACCCTGAAGGCCTTCGTCTGGGATGATGACCTGCGTGACCTGCGTGGCCTGCACCGGGGTGCTGTGTTCGTGTTGCGCGTCATTCACATGCTGCTCAGGGAGCTGGTCGGCGGACAGCTCAATCTGCGTGCCATGAGCCTGGTCTATACCACCCTGTTATCAATCGTGCCGCTACTGGCAGTCAGTTTCTCGGTGCTGAAGGGTTTCGGTTTTCATCAGCGGCTGGAGTCCTACCTGTTCAGTTTCTTGCTGGAACCGCTGGGGCCGAGCGGTGTCGAGGTTGCGGAAACCATTGTCGGCTTCGTGGAGAACGTGAAGGTCGGGATGCTGGGGTCGGTTGGTTTTGCATTGCTGATCTATACCGTCGTTGCGCTGGTGCAAAAGATCGAGGCGGCGTTCAATTTTGTCTGGCAGATCGACCGGCTGCGTTCGCTGTCACAGCGCTTCAGCAATTACCTCAGTGTAATTACCATAGGGCCGGTGCTTATCTTCAGCGCGGTCGGTTTCACGGCAACGATACTGAATACCGAGATGGCGCTTAAGCTGGCCTCGATAGAGCCGTTTGGCACCCTGATGGTTTACGGCAGCAATCTGGTGCCGTATGTGCTGGTGTGCCTGGCTTTTACATTTATTTATATCCTGATTCCGAATACGCGGGTGCAGTTCCGTGCGGCACTGGTGGGCGGTGTGCTGGCCGGGGTGCTGTGGAAGATCACCGGCTGGGGCTTTGCCACCTTTATCGCCTCGTCTGCCAAGTACGCAGCCATTTATTCAAGCTTTGCCATCCTGATCCTGCTGCTGATCTGGATGTACCTGAGCTGGCTGATCCTGCTGGTCGGGTCCCAGATAGCTTATTTTGTGCAATACCCGAAATTCATGACCCTGCGCCGGGTGCGTTTTGTCCTCAGTAGCCGCCTGCGCGAACAACTTGCCCTGCAGATTATGTACCTGGTGGGCTATCACCATTATCACAACAAGCCGCCATGGAGCATGGTGCAGTTGATCGAGTACCTGGACTTGCCGGACGAGCCGGTGAGCCAGACCCTTCAAGTGCTGGTCGATGCCGGCTACCTGGCAGAAGTTTGCGACGAGGAAACCACCGAGTACCTGCCGCAACAGGCCATCGAGACCACGCAGCTGGCCGATTTGCTCGCAGCGGTGCGTAATGCCGGCGAGAGTCGCTTCCTCAGTGTCAAGCAGTTGACCACGGCCAGTGTCGTTGAACGGGTTGTGGAGGAGGTTGGCGATGCGATCCGGGCGGGTGTAGGCGATCGTACGCTGGCCAGCCTGGTGGAGATGCCCGATGAGCGGCTTGAGGCGGCTGGCGGGTCTGTGGCTTAGTGAACCGGCTCCAGCAACCCCAGTTGCTGCGGGCCAGCGTCTGCCTGTTCAATGCTGATCCAGCCAGGCAGTACTTCCTGCATTGCCCGGTACAGGCTGGCGCTGTTGTGATTCCCGCAACCGGTCAGCCCTGGCTGCTGGCTGATCCGGTAGTACCAGGCCGGTTTCCCCCCCTGTGAGGCCGGGCTGAGTACCGGCAGGGGGCCAACTCTTTCGGTCACATGGCCCTGACGCAGGCCGATCCCACCGCACATTTTCCGGCTCGCATGTACGCGGGCATTGCCCAGCGAGATATGCGTCATGGCCCGGGCGACCGCCGCGGTTTGGGCCTGCTCCACGGGAACCCATGCAATGACGTGGTCCAGCGTCTGGTCGGCCGGCGGGATCGCGGTGGTCGCCGTCATGTCCGGGGAAATCGCCGGCGCCCGCAGCGTGCCGCAGCCGCCCTGCCACAGGCAGGAGACCACCAGAACGACACTTGCAAGCAGCCGGGAATTCATTTGCGTCTGTCTCACCCTGGCGGCAGAACTGGTATCATCCACAGCCTTTCAGGAACCGGAATTCAGTCTATGCGACCCTGGGCCGGGAAACTGTGACCCAGTAGCAGGAATTTCAATCCCTTATGAATAATCAGGTTTTGATGGAAGCAGACGTGCAGGTACCGGTAGCCAGGACGGTTGAGCGCTGCGTGGAGTTGCTGTGTCAACAGGGGTGCATCAGGGTTAATGAATATATCGGCGCCCTGCAGTCCGGCCAGTCAGTACCCGGAATCGATGCGCTGGATAAGCTGGAACGGAAGGCGTTGCTGGAAGAACTGGTATCCATCATGACCGTGTATCAGTGTCGCTGCGATGACGGATGATTGCACAGCACACCATCGAATGTGAGACTCGCGGGCGCGGCAGTTATTCCATTACAGAACAACTCCAGGGCCTGGTCGGGCAGACCGGCATCACTACCGGTCTGTGCCACATCTTTTTGCAGCATACCAGCGCCTCCCTGATGCTGTGCGAGAATGCCGATCCGGATGTACGGGTCGATCTTGAGACCTTCATGTCACGCCTGGCGCCGGATGGCGATCCACGGCTGGTGCATAGCGCCGAGGGGCCAGATGATATGCCGGCGCATATCCGCACCGTGCTGACGCACAGCGACCTGTCCCTGCCGGTAGGCAAGGGGCGTTGTTTACTGGGTACCTGGCAGGGCGTGTATGTCTGGGAGCACCGGCAGTCAGGGCATCATCGCCGGCTCATTGTTACCATCAGCGGCGAGTGACGCTGTCTGGTGATCAGTGTTGCAGTGACTTGTCGTCAGTGTCGCCACTCACATTGATGTCGCTGATTCGCGGCGCCTCTCCCAGCAGTTCGTCAATGTCGTCGCGAATGCGTGACAGTTCCTCGTATTCATCGCAGCTGGCTTCCGGCTCTTGCAGGCCGGTGCCGTCATCCAGCTGTGCAGCCGCCTTGTGGTTGAGCGGTGTCGACTTGATGTCTCTACACAGATGCTGCGCGCCGGACGCGAGATGCTCATAGACTGAGCGATAGCTGTGGGTCATTTCCTGTACCAGCTCGGAGGTACGCATGAAATGATTTGTCACATGGTCACGGTAATCCTGGAAGTTCTCTTTTAACTGGTTCAGTTCCAGCTGTAGCTGGCGGGTACGACCATTTCTTGTCATGAGCGAATAGGTGATCATGCCGCCCAGCACGGTGCCAATCAGGAAACTCAGGATTCCGATTACCCATAGGGATAATTGACCGTCCAGCATGACCATGTGTGTCCTCGCCTGATATATGTGATGTTGGGGAGTGTATTGTTCATCCATTGTACTGGATTATCCGGCGCTGATGAACACGCATGTGATGCCAGCCGGGATAGACCCAATACTGTCCCGTAAATGCTGAGTGCATTCGGGAATCCAGTCCTGGTAAATGCCGTAGGAGCGCAGTTCACTGCGCGAACCGCTTTCTTGTCTCGCGCAAAGCCGCCAAGGCGCAAAGAAACCAAAAAACCTTGCCACAGAGTACACAGAGGAAAAAAATTACATCGTTCCCGCCCCCGCCTTCGCGGGGACAGGCTCCGGCGGGAACCCAGGCTTGGGGAATGCCGTAGGAGCGCAGTTCACTGCGCGAACTCTT
>CBEULV010000061.1:0-11539 GCA_965544015.1 uncultured Gammaproteobacteria bacterium
GCAGGGACGGCATGTCTTTGCCGCCCCTGCCAGGTATCACTTACTTGATTTCAATGCTTGCCGATTCCTTGAGTGTCGCGATGTGCTTCTGCAGGTTCTGGTTGGTAAGCGTCATCCTGATGCGGTCCTTGACGTCATCAAAGGGCGGCGGTGTGCTTTCACGCGTGTCATCCAGCATGATTACGTGCCAGCCAAACTGGGTCTGCACCGGGGTCTTTGTGTAGCTGCCTTTCTCCATCGCGGCGGTGGCATCGGAGAACGGCTTGACCATCTGGCCAGCACCAAACCAGCCCAGTTCACCCCCGGAAGGACCTGACGGGCCAGTTGACTTCTCCTTGGCGAGTTCCGAGAAATCCTGACCGCCGTCCAGCAGGGAGATCACGGTGTTTGCCTCTTCCTCGGTCTCGACCAGAATGTGGCGTGCCTTGTACTCCTTGCCCGCTGCGCCGATCTTCTCATCGTAGAGCTTTTGCGCAGCTTCATCACTGACCGGGTTGTTTTCCATGAAGTCGTTGACTGCGGCACCGGCCAGCGTGCTGCGTCGCAGCTGGTCGAGCGTGGCAGCAACCTTCGGTTGCGAAGTCAGCCCCTTGTTGTCTGCCTCCTGGCGCATCAGTTCCAGTGCAATCAGCTCGTCCAGTATGGTTTCCGTGCTGGCATTATCGCCGCCACCTTTCGCACGGCGCTGGTTGGTATAGACATCCAGCGCGCCCTGCATGATGGGACTGCCGTTGACGGTTGCAACGACGGGGCCGGTAACGGCAGGTGCCGATGCGGTGCTGTCAGGCGCGGCATTGCTGCCGGGGTTCAGCGAGGTGTTCATCTGGTCGCAGCCACTGATTGTGACGATGGACGCGAGTAACAGCATGTAATGACGATAATTCATTGAATTTACCTTGTTAATGGATGGATTGATCAGGATTCTTCAGGTGTCCTGGCATTGATGCTGAGAGCATGAATTTCCTGCTGCATCATATCACCTGCGGCCTCATACACCAGTCGGTGCCGCTGTATCGGGGTTTTCCCCTGGAACGCGGCAGAGGTAATATCCACGATAAAGTGGCCACCACCACCGGCGGCGCCGGCGTGACCGGCGTGTTTGGCGCTCTCGTCGATGATGTCCAGGGAATCGGGTTGCAGGCCCTGTTCCAGGCGCTGACGCAGTTTTGTCACGCGTTCTTCAGACATCAGGGCAACACCTTCTTGAACGGTTTTACCGTGACGCCGGCATAAACGCCTGCGGCCACGTAGGGATCGCTGTCGGCCCAGTCCCGGGCCTGTTGCAGCGAATCGAATTCGGCGACCACCAGGCTGCCGGTAAAGCCGGCATCGCCCGGATCATTACTGTCGATGGCCGGGTGTGGGCCGGCCAGCACCAGCAAACCGGCTTCCTGCAGGGACTGCAGGCGTTGCAGGTGGTCGGGGCGCGCCTTGAGGCGGTCGGCCAGGCTGCCGTCACGGTCCTGGCTGATGATGGCATACAGCATCAGCTTTCTTCCTCCTGGGATTCCATGTAGCGGCTCAGGTAAAAGGCCTGGGCGAATACGAATACCAATGTCAGGCCCATCATGCCGAACAGCTTGAAGTTGACCCAGGTGTCCTCGCTGAAGTTGAACGCGACGTACAGGTTGATGAGCCCCATGAACAGGAAGAACACCACCCAGGCCAGGTTCAGCCTTGTCCATACCGGCGCCGGCGCCTGGATGGCATGTCCCATCATGCGTTCAACCAGCGTGGTCTTGCCGATAAAGCCGCTGGCCAGGAATGCCGCCCCGAACAGCCAGTTCACCACGGTGGGTTTCCACTTGATGAATACCGGGTCATGCAGGGCCAGTGTCAGGCCGCCAAACACGACCAGGATGCCGAGCGTGATGACATGCATCTTCTCGAACTTGCGGTGCTTCAGCCAGTACAGCCCGGTTTGCACCATGGCGGCGCCAATGGCAACCGCGGTCGCGACATAGATGTCATACGTTTTGTACGCGATGAAGAACAGGATGATGGGAAACAGGTCAAAGAGAAATTTCATGTCGTGACTACCGGATGCTCATGTATGCGGGGTTCGTGTTGCCCCAAAGGGCACGAATCATAGTCTTTTTGCTGCTTCGTTTAAACCGTGTTATGGGTCGGGCTAGTGCAGCGAGCGGTCCATGTTCCACTGGCGGTGGTATTTTTCCATGATCTTGCGCACAGGTTCCGGATAATCCAGCGCGTCCATCTGCTGCATGCCCTCGGTAAAGAACTGTCCGGCATCCTCCGGCAACTTGCTGGTCAGCTGCACGAAGGCCTGCTCCATCAGTGCGGTGTTGTGACTGCGGGTGGCGATGATGCTCTGGTTCAGCAGCAGCACGCGCCATGGGCGGCCGGGGTTGATCTTTTCCAGGTCCTGGCTGATTGCCGGTGATACCGCTGCGACGATCTGGCCAATTACCCCGCTCAATGCCTCGAGCGCGTCAGGGTCGCGGATGGTATTTGCGTAGCGGGCCAGGGCATCGACGACCGGCTCCAGCGTGTCGATCAACCCGCCGCGCTGCGCCACCCACAGGGCGATACCGATAATCAGCGCGGCCTGTTCCATCTTGTGGTCATGCAGCCGGCGCTGTTCGAGCTCCGCTGACAGGCCCTCGGCCAGGCGCAGTGCATATTCGCCGATCTCGGTGACATCGGTGCTGGCCGTCCTGTCCGCTGTCGTGTTGTCGGCATCAAGCCGCTGCATGACCTCAAGCAGCTGCCCAAACGCCTGTACGAGCTCTGCCGGCCCGGTTTGTTCCGTATCGGTGGGCGCTGTGCTGCTGCAGGCATCGAGCGCTTCGGAAATGAGGTGCCGGATGTTGTCCAGTTGACCGCCGGGTATATCCATACTGGTTCACTCGCAATAATTGTTGCCAATGGTACCAGTGTTGGGCGGATATCCGCGACAACATGAAACCCCATCCGTGCTGTGTATATGACCCCATTCGTTCCAGACCTCCTGTAGAATGGGACGGATGTCTGCAAATTATGACCTGCACAGCCATTCACTTGCCTCTGACGGCACCCTGGCGCCGGACGCGTTGTTGCGTGCCGCGCATGCCGGCGGTGTGGACGTGCTGGCACTGACCGATCATGACACCACCGACGGGATCGCCGAGGCGGCTGCCACAGCTGGCGGACTGGGCATGCAACTGGTGCCGGGAGTGGAGATTTCGGTGAGCTGGCAGGCGCAGACCATCCACGTACTGGGTATTGGCATCGATCCCGGCAACGCAGCCTTGCAGGCGGGGCTGGCCGGGTTGCGTGATTTTCGTGACTGGCGCGCCGAGGAGATCGGCCGGCGACTGGCCCGGGCCGGAATTGGTGGAGCGTACACTGGTGCGCGAGCGCTTGTCCGGGGCAAGATTGTCAGCCGCACGCACTTCGCGCATTTTCTGGTCGAGCAGGGCCATGCCAAAAACGTGCGCGAGGTGTTCCGGCGTTTCCTGGTACACAACAAGCCTGGCTATGTCTCCGGCAAGTGGGCAGAACTGGAGACGGCGCTGGGCTGGATCGGTGGGGCAGGCGGACTGGCCCTGATTGCCCACCCGGCACGCTATCGCATGACGTCCAGCAAGTTGCGCCGGCTGGTTGGTGAATTCCGCGAATGCGGCGGGGTCGGCATGGAGGTGGTATCGGGCAGTCACAGCCGTGACAACATCCAGGCCATGGCGGCACTGTGCTGCAACGAGGGCCTGCTGGCCTCCAGTGGTTCGGACTACCACGGTCCGGAAAACTGCTGGATCAAACTGGGGCAATTACCAGCACTGCCGGCCGGCTGCACCCCGGTGTGGGAGAGTGAGCACTGGCCGATGCAGTGATGGCAGGAATATTGCCACAGAGAGCACAGAGAATAAAAAATCTACGTACCGACCATATATGCATGTCATGCACCGGGTTTTACAGGAATTGTTTTTTTTCTCTGTGACCTCTGTGGCGAGTCTCTTGTAATGATTTTTCACGCGTTCTGCGACTTTGCGCGAACTGATTTTATGATTGGATACACATGAGCCAGTTTTTCCAGATTCACCCGGTTAACCCGCAGCAGCGGCTGATCCGCAATGCGGTTGATATTATCCGTGCCGACGGGTTGGTGGCGTATCCGACCGATTCCAGTTACGCACTGGGTTGCCGGGTCGGTGACAAGCGCGGCATGGAACGTATGCGCCGTATCCGCGAGCTGGATGAATCGCACAACTTCACCCTGGTGTGCCGCGACCTCTCGGAGATTGCCAGCTATGCAAAGGTGGATAACAGCGCCTACCGCCTGATGAAGTCACTGACACCGGGGCCGTACACCTTTATCCTGCGTGCCACCCACGAGGTGCCGCGCCGCCTGCAGCAGGGGAAGCGCAAGACCATCGGTATCCGTGTGCCGGACCACCCCATTACGCTGGCGCTGCTGAGCGAACTGGGCGAGCCGTTAATGAGTTCCACGCTGATTCTGCCGGGGCGCGACCGGCCGGAGACCGATGCGCACGATATCCGTGAACGGCTGGAGCATGAGCTGGACCTGGTCATCGACGGTGGTAATTGCGGACTGGAGCCGACCACGGTCGTTGAAATGATGGACGGTGCGCCACACGTGGTGCGCAAGGGTCGCGGTCCGATCGAGGGGCTGGGACGGTAATGCAATCGACCGTCACCGGGTTATAATTCGCCGATGCTCACCCTCAGCCTTGTGCAAAAAATCTCCATCTGGGTCGTTCCCGTGCTGCTGGCCATCACCGTGCATGAAGTTACCCATGGCTGGGTGGCATCACGCCTGGGCGACAAGACGGCACTGATGCTCGGGCGGCTCACGCTCAACCCGCTCAAGCACATCGATCCAGTGGGGACGATCCTGATACCCGGTATGTTGCTGTTGCTGCAGAGCGGTTTCATTTTCGGTTACGCAAAACCGGTGCCGGTGGACTGGCGCAACCTGCGCCATCCCAAACGCGACATGGCCATTGTTGCCATTGCCGGGCCGCTGTCCAACCTGGGCATGGGGATCTGCTGGGCACTGCTGATCCGGGTGAGTGCCATGCTGGGGGAGGCCGGTACTGCACTGCTCTATATGGGCATCGCCGGTATCTTCATCAATGCCATCCTGATGGCGCTGAACCTGTTGCCGCTGCCTCCGCTGGACGGCGGGCGCGTGATGACCGGCCTGTTGCCGGGACCGCTGGCGTACAAATTCAGCCGCATCGAACCCTATGGCTTCTTCATCCTGATCGGCCTGCTCGTCACCGGCATTCTGGGTCTGATACTGTGGCCACTACTGGGCCTCGTGCTGGCCGTGCTGCTCCCCATTTCCGGCCTGCAGTTCATTGAATTCATGCGGGTGCTGAATGTGCTCATGTAAACACGGGAGATTCTCTTGGTTAGTCTGAACAAAAACAGCCGGGTCCTGTCCGGCATGCGTCCCACTGGCCAGTTGCACCTGGGTCACTATCACGGCGTATTGAAAAACTGGGTCAAGCTGCAGCAGGAATTCGACTGTTTTTTCTTCGTCGCCGACTGGCATGCGCTCACCACGCATTACGAGGAATCGCACATCATCGCCGAAAGTGTCTGGGACATGGTGATCGACTGGCTGGCAGCCGGTGTCAACCCCGGCTCGGCACAGCTATTCATCCAGTCGCAGGTGCCGGAGCACGCGGAGCTGCACCTGTTGCTATCCATGGTCACCCCGCTCGCCTGGTTGGAGCGCGTACCGAGCTACAAGGATCAGCAGGAGAAACTGCGCGAACGCGATCTCGCCACCTACGGCTTTCTCGGTTATCCGCTGCTGCAGAGTGCCGACATCCTCATCTATGGCGCCGACAAGGTGCCGGTCGGTGAGGACCAGGTTGCGCACGTGGAGCTGACGCGCGAGGTGGCGCGACGTTTCAACCATATCTACGGGCGCGAGGCCGGCTTCGAGGAGGCGGCCGAGGCGGCCATCAAGAAGATGGGCAAGAAAAACGCGAAGCTGTTCCGGCAACTGATGAAACGTTACCAGGAACAGGGCGAACACGATGCCGTGGGAGTCGCGCAGGCACTGTTGAAGGAGCAGCAGAACCTCGCACTCAGTGATCGCGAGCGCCTGCTCGGTTACCTGGAAGGGGGCGGGCGCGTGATTCTCATGGAGCCGTCCGCGCTGCTGACGCCGGCGTCGAAGATGCCGGGACTGGATGGCCAGAAGATGTCCAAGTCCTATAACAACACCATCAGCCTGCGCGAAGACCCGGACGCGGTGCAGGAAAAGCTGCGCACCATGCCGACCGATCCGGCGCGTGTGCGGCGCACCGATCCGGGCAACCCAAAGCTGTGCCCGGTCTGGCAGTTGCACCAGGTGTACTCGAACGACGAGGTAAAGAACTGGGTACAGGAAGGCTGTACCACGGCAGGGATCGGTTGCCTGGACTGCAAACAGCCCATCATCGAAGGGGTGCTGAACGAACTGAAACCCCTCCAGGAGCGGGCGCGTGAATTCGAGCAGGATCCGGGCCGCGTGCGCGCCATTATCAACGAGGGATCGGAGGCGGCACGCGATGTCGCGCGCCAGACGCTGGATGAAGTGCGCCAGGTAATGGGCCTGAAATACTAGCGGTTTTGTCAGGCAAATCATGCAAAAGAGACGACATTCCGGGTGCAATAGGGTAGTATCCTGCAAACGGCATCGGTCGTTTGCTTGGGGTAGTCAATGAGCGAAAGTCCTGTCCACGAAGCCACACCCGACATCCATTCCCAGGAAGAACTTCCCCTCGCCATCGTCAAGGGCAAGGCCCTCGACTCACTGCCACGGGATCTGTACATCCCGCCGGAGGCGCTGGAGGTCTTTCTCGAGGCCTTTGAAGGCCCGCTGGACCTGCTGCTGTACCTGATCCGCAGGGAAAACCTCGACATTATCGACATCCCGGTGGCCGATATAACGCGCCAATATGTTGAATATATTGAACTTATGCAGGAAATGCAGCTGGAGCTGGTGGGCGAGTACCTGGTCATGTCCGCGATGCTGGCAGAGATCAAGTCACGCATGCTGTTGCCACGTCCGGCCGGTATCGAAGAGGACGAGGATGATCCGCGTGCCGAACTGATCCGGCGCCTGCAGGAGTACGAACGCTACAAGCAGGCGGCGGAAGACCTCGACGTGCTGCCGCGGCTGGGCCGCGATGTGTTCCAGGCCAGTGCCGTGGCCCCCGAACAAAAGGTGGTGCGGATGCCGGCGGAGGTCGAGCTGCAGGACCTGATTGGCGCATTCCAGGAGGTCATGCAGCGTGCCTCGATGTATGCCCATCACCACGTGCAGATGGAGGCGTTGTCGGTGCGCGAGCGCATGTCCATCGTGCTAAGCAAGGTAGATAGCACGCACTTCACCAATTTCTCCGAGCTGTTCACGCCCGAGGAAGGGCGCATGGGCGTGGTGGTAACGTTCCTGGCGATCCTTGAACTGGTCAAGGAATCCCTGCTGGAGCTGACACAGGGTGAAGCGTTTGCGCCGATCCATGTCAAGGCCGCTTCACGCGTTGAACAGCCCGGTGCAGTTGAGGCTGTCAGCGACGAGCCGGCCACTGCCTGAGTTGATAACGATGGAAACTACACAACTAAAACTGATCCTTGAAGCCATCCTGCTGGCCGCTGGTCGCCCGCTCAACATCGACCAGTTGCTGGTCATGTTCGACCTGCATGAGAAGCCGGAGCGCAGTGCGATTCGCGAGGCCATCGCACTGCTGCAGGAAGACTATGATGAGCGCGGCATCAATGTTTCTGAAGTCGCCGGCGGTTATCGTATCCAGGTGCGTGACACCATGCAGCCATGGGTCGCCAAACTGTGGGATGAAAAACCGGCGCGTTACTCCCGCGCACTACTGGAGACGCTCTCGCTGATTGCCTATCGTCAACCGATCACGCGCGGCGAAATCGAAGAGGTGCGTGGCGTTACCGTCAGCAGCTCGATCATGAAAACCCTGCTGGAACGCGAATGGGTGCATGTGGTCGGGCATCGCGACGTGCCGGGTCGACCGGCCATGTACGGCACCACCAAACAGTTTCTCAATTACTTCAGCCTGAAGAGCCTCAATGAACTGCCGTCGCTGGCCGAGCTGCGCGACCTGGCTGCCATCGGCAAGGACCTGCAGCTGGATCTCAACGACATTCCCGGTATCGTGACCGAGTCGGCCAATGACGAGGCGGAAACAGAAGACGAGACTGTCACGGAAGAGCTGTCACCGGTTGATTCGTCTAACGACGATAACGTCGCGACACTGCACTGACCCCGGAGCGGGGTTGGCATGATTCCCCATGGCTGAACGCCTGCAAAAAGTACTGGCCCGTGCCGGCTATGGCTCGCGTCGCGAGATCGAGGAATGGATCCGCGCCGGCAAGATCACCGTCAACGGCCAGCCTGCGGAGCTCGGCGTCAGCGTCAGCAGCAAGGACCGCATCAGTATCGACGGGCGCTTGATCAAGCTGGCAGAGGAAGATCACCCGCCGCGTACCCTGATCTATCACAAGCCCGCCGGCGAACTGACCACGCGCAAGGACGAGGCCGGCCGGCCCACGGTATTCGACAGCCTGCCGCGCATCCGCAATGCCCGCTGGATCACCATCGGCCGGCTGGATTTCAATACCTCCGGACTGCTGCTGGTTACCACCGACGGGGAGCTGGCGCACCGCCTGATGCACCCGTCCTGGGAGATCGAGCGTGAATATGCCGTGCGCATCCTCGGCAAGGTGGATGATCAGGTGCTGCAGCGCCTGCTGGAAGGCGTCATGCTCGATGACGGCATGGCGGCATTCGGCACCATTAGGGATGCGGGTGGGGAGGGCGCCAATCACTGGTATCACGTGACGGTGCGGGAAGGCCGCAACCGCGAGGTGCGCCGCCTGTGGGAGTCGCAGGGCCTGCAGGTCAGTCGCCTGATCCGTGTGCGTTTTGGCCCGGTCGGCCTGCCGGCCGGCCTGAGCCGCGGGCGCTTCCGTGACCTTGAGCGGAAGGAGGTCGAGGCGCTGTACACGGCGGTGAAACTGCCGCCCCCCAAACCGGCTGCCGCAAGACGTGCATCACCACGGCGCGGTACCGCGCGGCGCGGCCAGCGTGCACGCTGATGGCCGCGCGCCGGCGCATTAGCCGGGAACTGCCGCTGGTGTACCGGCAGCTGTCCGGCGCCCTTGGTACGCAGCACTGGTGGCCGGCGGATACGCCATTCGAGGTCATGGTCGGGGCGGTGCTGACGCAGAATACCGCGTGGAGCAATGTCGAACGGGCCATCGAGAACCTGCGTGCGCGTGACAAGCTGGATGCGCAGCAGATCGTGCGCGCGCGCAGTGACCACCTTGCCAACTGGTTGCGCCCCTCCGGCTATTTCAACGTCAAGGCGGCACGATTGAAGAATTTCTGCCGCTGGTACCTCGACAACGGCGGCTTTGATTCACTCACGCAACTCGATACCGACACGCTGCGCAACGCCCTGTTGACGGTGAACGGTGTCGGGCATGAGACGGCCGACGATATCCTGCTGTATGCCTTTGAGCGTCCCGTTTTCGTTATCGACGCCTACACGCGCCGCCTGTTTGCGCGCCTTGGCCTGTTTGCCGGTGACGAACCGTATGACGAGATGCGGCTGGCCATCGAGGGCACGCTCGGGGCGGATGTCGGTCTGTTCAATGAATATCATGCACTGATCGTGCACCATGCCAAGCAGCATTGCCGCGTGAAACCGCGCTGCGGTGGCTGTGTACTCAGCAGCCGGTGTGTGGCAGTGTGCGATTAACTGCTAGAATCGGGAAACACGAAGCGGGGGATGATTTATGAAATCTGGTACTCGATTTACCTGTAAAAGTTTCCGGTCCGGCCTGCTTTGTCTGCTGGCAACGCTCCCGCTTGCGGCCTGTGACAATGAGCCACCCATGCCCCTTGTCGACGAGCCGGCCGCTGAAGAGCAGGTGCAATCCCGTGCTGAGCCGGCCGCGGTCGAACACGCTGCGACCGAAGCAGTAGAGGGGCTTACGGCCGGCATGGTAAACCCGGGTTACCAGGAAAAGCCGGACTGGTTCGCCAATTCCTTCCTTGATATCCGGGAAGACATAGACGAGGCGCAGGCCGCCGGCAAGCGCGTGTTGCTGTACTTCTACCAGGATGGCTGTCCGTACTGCAAGAAGCTGCTCGAGATCAATTTCTCCCTGCAGGATACCGTGACACGCACACGCGAGAACTTCGAGGTCATCGCCATCAATATGTGGGGTGATCGCGAAGTGACCGACCTGTCCGGAACCATCACCACCGAGAAAGAGTTTTCCAGGGCGCTGCGCGTGATGTTTACCCCGACATTGCTGTTCATGGACGAGCAGGGCGAGGTGGTGTTGCGCATGAACGGCTACTATCCGCCACACAAGTTCAATGTCGCGCTGGATTACGCTGCCGAACATGGCGGTAACAACCCGAGCTTCCGCGAGTACCTCGCACAGGTCGCGCCGGTACCGGCCAGCGGAAAGCTGCACGGTGATCCCTCCTTCCTGGCGGCCGACACCGATCTTGCCGCGCGCGACAGTGGCAAACCCCTGCTGGTGATGTTTGAACAGAAGGAGTGCGGTCCCTGCGATGAGCTGCACCAGGATATCCTGAAACGTCCGGAGAGCCGCGAACAACTGGCGCGCTTCGACGTGGTGGTGCTCGACATGTGGTCAAAGGAGCCGGTCAGACGTGCCGACGGAAAGCAAAGCAGTGTTGCCGAGTGGGCAAGGGAACTGGATGTGAAGTATGCGCCCTCGCTGGTGTTCTTTGATGCGGACAATAAGGAAGTGTTCCGCACCGAGGCGTATCTCAAGGCTTTCCACACCCAGTCATCGATGGACTACGTCGCGTCGAGGGCCTACCGGGAACAGACCGAGTTCCAGCGCTACATCGCCGCCCGCGCCGAGGCGCTGGAGGCAAAGGGTATTCATATCGACCTGATGGAATAATGTTCTCGCGCCAAGACGCAAGGAAAAACATCTTGTAGGAGCGGATCGCATCCGCGATCTTTATAGCGGACTGCCACAGAGGGCACAGAGAAAAAATCACGTCGTTCCCGCGCGATGTACATGGATGCCGAGAGCGGCGAGGCGGGAACCCAGCCTGGAACTGTCCGACCGACCCCATTACTATCTAACTAGCTGTCAGTTTTCTTTGCCGTTTTCTTCGTCGGTTTCTTCTTTTTCGGCTTTTTCCCGACTTTCTTCTTTCTTACGGGCTGCTCCAGCAGTGAGATATTGAGGCGTTGGCCGCATACCCAGGCCTTCCTGAGATCCTGAAACACATCTTTCGGCATGCCCATGGGCAGGTCGACCAGGCTGTATTCCGTGTGAATATCGACACGACCGATGTGCTGGGCATCCAGTCCGGCCTCATTGGCAATGGCGCCGACGATATTGCCGGGCTTGACCTTGTGCTGGTGTCCCACTTCAATACGAAACCGTTCCATGCCTTCCTGGGCGGGCCGGGTCTGCGGCTTGCCCTTGCGCTCACCGCGTTCCTTGCGCTGCCTGGGTTCGGCTTTGGAACGGGCGGGCTTCTTCTTTT
>CBEULV010000062.1:0-11522 GCA_965544015.1 uncultured Gammaproteobacteria bacterium
TTTTCCTGTCACGTATTATCGGCCACGTGGTGGACCGCGTGGTGTTCAAGACCCAGCGCGGTTACGGCCCGGCCTACTTTATTACCTCAATTGTTGCACAGATATTCCTGTCTATCCTGGCCTCGACGATCGTGATGTGGTTCTCGCGCCGCCGCGAATTCCGCGCCGATGCCGGGGGTGCCGCGCTGGCCGGTCGGCAGAAGATGATCGGTGCGCTGCAAGCATTGCAGCGTGCACACAATCCGCATGACCTGCCAGGGGAGTTTGCCGCGTTCGGGATTTCAGGAGGTATTGGCGTGGGCATGAAGAAACTGTTCATGAGCCACCCGCCGCTGGAACAGCGTATCGCGGCATTGCAGGCAGGACTGTAGGAGCGGAACTTGTTCCGCGAAGTGCGCGAACCCCACGAATAGGTTCGCGCTGCGAGCAGCGCTCCTACAGCTTTCTGTTCTGCAGGACCGGCTCGTCCGGGAACAGCTCCAGCAGGTCCGCGTGCGAAAGGGCCTCGCCCTTTTCCTCAAAGCGCTCCCAGATCCTGTCCCAGCGCGCATCGTCGAAGTAAAACCCCGCGGGCAGGATACACACCGGTTCGCGCCGGTGATCGGTAATCACCCGGGGCTCTTTCAGCTTTCCAGCCATGAAAATATGCCATTTCCCTGTTGATTGTCCGGTGTTACCGGCTTGCCATGCAGGGTTTATCCTGCTAAAAAAATAGCTGGGACTCCGGATTGTGCCATCCGGGAGGTTCTTTCAGCCGGTTCAAGTGTACGGGCAGTAGCCGGTTGAGGCCAAACAATAAACACAACAAGAGGTCTTGAGATGGGAGAGTACAGACAACGCCAGTGGTGTGCGCCCCTGTTTTTCTGGATGCTGTTAATGGCAGTCAGCCTGCCGCTACATGCAGAGCCGGGTCCGGAGGCCATGTTGCAGGAGATGACCGACCGGATGCTTGCGGAGATTCGCAAGGATCCTGACCGGTTGAACGATATTGCACGGGTACGTGCGCTGGCCGATCGTTATGTATTGCCGCACATCGATTTCGGGGCGGTCGCGCAGTGGGTGCTGGGCAAGCACTGGCGCCATGCCGACCAGCGGCAGCGTGCGCGTTTCGTGGAGCAATTCCGCGAGTTGTTGCTGAATACCTACATGCGCACTGTGAGTAACTACCGGGAGAACGTGATCCGCATCATCCCGTCACGCGTGCCGCCGCGCACGGGGCGTGCCGTGGTCGATGCCGAGATCGAGCAGTCGGGCGGGCCACCGATACGCCTCAGTTTTCGTTTGCACAATCCGGGTAATGGCTGGTTGATCTACGACATCTCGGTTGAAGGAATCAGCCTGGTCGCTTCCCACCGTTCCGGTTTTTCGCGCGAAATAAGAGAGCAGGGACTGGATGGCCTGATTGCGCGTCTGGAAGGTATGAATGCGAACGGGCGCGCGGCAGGTGCCGGCAAGGCGCCGGATCAGCCGTCACCCTGAGTCAGGTTTTCATAGAGCATTTTGACAAAAGATTCGCTGTTGATGAAACCGCCACCGTAGCGCGCATCAAACCCCGCGGTCGGGCGACTTGTCTGGATATCCTCCAGCGTCGCCTTGCCCCTGATCTTCGCCGCGATACGGTTACGCACGGTCTTGAGCATGTCCTGCCAGGTGGCCAGTTCCTTTTCGATGTCCTTGTATGTGTCTTCCGCGGACGCGTTGCTGGCAAACAGCAGCATGAGCAACAGTTGTATTAATACCAGACGGGTTTTTTCATAATCGTCTCCCGGAATCCTGTTTTTCAGCGCCCGCGCAACAGGCGCTGCTTTTCGCGTTGCCAGTCGCGGTTTTTTTCACTGGCGCGCTTGTCGTGGGCCTGTTTGCCGTGCGCAAGTGCGATCTCCAGCTTGGCCTTGCCTTTTTTCCAGTACAGCGCCAGCGGGACGAGTGTATATCCCTTGCGCTCGACGGCGCCAATCAGCCGGTCGAGTTCACGTCGATGCAGCAACAGCTTGCGGGTGCGGGTGGGGTCCGGCGTGATATGCGTTGAGGCGCTCAGCAGTGGTGCGATGTGGAAGCCGAACAGCCAGGCCTCGTTGTTCTGGATGATAATGTAGCTGTCGGTCAGTTGTGCGCGACCCTCGCGCAGGCTTTTGACCTCCCAACCTTGAAGCGCCAGTCCGGCCTCGAAGCGGTCCTCGATAAAATAATCGTGACGTGCCTTCTTGTTGAGTGCGATGGTGCTCGAGGGAGTCTTGGTTTTCTGCTTTGCCATCGGTGCAGTATATCAAGCGGGACAGGGCTCATCCTACCGTGCTGCCGGCGGTTGTGATAGGCGCGTATTTCACGGACAATGCCCGTGCTGCCCAACCCGTCGGTCAACGGAGAGCAACATGGCAACCAAGCGCGAACCCATACACGGCCAGTGGTCCGGCCGCCTGGCATTCATACTGGCTGCAACCGGCTCCGCGGTCGGCCTTGGCAATATCTGGAAATTTCCCTACATCACCGGCGAGAACGGTGGCGGCGCCTTTGTGCTGATTTACCTGCTGTGCATTGCGGTCATCGGTATTCCGATCATGATGGCCGAGGTGATGCTGGGCCGGCGTGGCCGGCGCAGTCCGATCAATACCATGCGCCACCTCGCCGCCGAGGAAAACGCCAGTCCGCACTGGCAGTGGCTGGGCTGGGCCGGTGTGCTTGCCGGTTTCCTGATTCTGTCCTACTACAGCGTGATTGCCGGCTGGGCGCTTGCCTACGTATTTCGTGCCGGCAGCGGCCTGTTTACCGGGCTGACGGCCGACGGGGTGCAGAGCATCTTCAACAACCTGATCGGTGAGCCGGAACGTCTGCTTGCCTGGCATACCCTGTTCATGGTCATGACCATGATCGTGGTTGCGCGCGGTGTGCGCAGCGGACTGGAAAAGGCCGTGCGCCTGTTGATGCCGGCACTGTTCCTGTTGCTGGTAATCCTGGTCGGTTATGCCTGGAACAGCGGATCGTTCGAACAGGGGGTGGAATTCCTGTTTCAGCCGGATTTCAGCAAGATCACGGCCAATGGTGTGCTGATTGCCATGGGGCATGCCTTCTTCACGCTCAGCCTCGGCATGGGCGCCATCATGGTATACGGCTCCTATCTGCCCGACGGGATATCGATTGCCAAAACTTCCATCGTGGTTTCACTGATGGACACACTGGTGGCGCTGATGGCGGGTATGGCTATTTTTCCGATCGTGTTTGCCAACGGTCTGGAGCCGGGGGCCGGTCCCGGGCTGATTTTCCAGACCCTGCCAATCGCCTTTGGCCACATGCCCTACGGCGCCTTCTTCGGCATGCTGTTTTTTGTATTGCTGGTGTTCGCTGCATGGTCGTCGGCAATTTCTCTGATCGAGCCCGCCGTCGCCTGGCTGGTCGAGAACCGGAATATGACCCGTGTGAATGCCGCCGTATTGGCCGGTATCGCGACCTGGGCGTTCGGCCTGTTGACGGTGTTTTCGTTCAATATCTGGTCCGGGTTCAAGCCGGTTGCCGACAAGACACTATTTGATTTACTTGATTACCTGACCGCGAATATCATGTTGCCGCTCGGGGGCTTGTTGATTGCGGTATTTGCGGGATGGAAAATGTCACGTGCATCCAGCGTTGACGAACTGGTGATGGGTGAGCGGTTCTGGTACCCGTTGTGGAGAGTGCTGGTACGCTATATCACGCCGGTCGGTGTCACTATTGTATTTATGCATGCCATCGACATTATCTGAAGACATTTTGAATGCAGGTACCAGACTTGGAATCCATATCGCGCTCGGCGCTCGTGCCCTACACGCAGCAGGAAATGTTTGCCCTGGTTCGTGATGTCGACACCTATCCACGTTTTCTTCCCTGGTGCAGTAGTGCCGAAACGTTCTCGTGCGAGGATGGCGAGGCGTGTGCCCGTATCGACTTTGCTGTGGGTGGCGTTTCAAAGTCGTTCACGACACGCAATCGTTACATCGGCAATGAGGCTATCCTCATGCAGCTGGTGAAGGGGCCATTCAGCCAGCTGCAAGGCAGCTGGCGCTTTGAGCCGCTCGGTGATGCCGGCTGCAAGATTTCCCTGGACCTGGAATATGATTTCTCAAGTAAAATAGTAGGCATGGTGGTCGGGCCGGTGTTCGGCCAGATCGCCAACTCACTGATTTCCGCCTTTCAGAAACGTGCGGCCGAGGTCTATGGTCAGCGCTGACAGCATGCCCGTGGAAGTCGCCTATGCGCTGCCGGACCGGCAGCTTGTCCTCAAACTGGACGTGGCGCCGGATGCCACGCTGGAGCAGGCGATCCATGCCTCGGGCATGCTGGAGAAGTTCCCGGAAATAGACCTGGGTATTAACAAGGTTGGTGTGTTCGGCAAACTGGCGAAGCTGAATACCATCCTGTACGCGGGTGACCGCGTGGAGATCTACCGTCCGTTGATTGCCGACCCGAAGGAAGTCAGAAAGAAACGTGCCGCGCAGGGCAAGGGGATGAAGAAGGGCGCTGCTGCAACCGGTGATTCCTGAGCCCGGCCTGCCACCGGTCAGTTCAGACCGTCTTTGTCAATATCGCGGAAGGTAATCCAGTGCCAGAAACGGTTGAGCAGTCCGGGAGACACCCGCTCTTGCGGCGGCACCACCAGCGTAACCTGTTCCTTTGCCGGAGAGACATCGCCTGCCGGTTGCTGCGGACGCAGGGTGCCGCTAATGCGGGCCAGCGTGTCATTCTCGAAAAATAACGTCACATGCTCCTTGCTGACCTCTCCGCTACCCGGTTGCATGAGATAAATGTAGTCCCAGCGGTCCTGGTGAAACACGTCCGTAACCATCGGTGAACCAATCACGAACTGTACCTGGCGGCGAGTCATGCCGGGTGTCAGCTGGTTGATCGCATCCTGGCTGATGACATTACCCTGCTGCACGTCTATGCGGTGTACCAGGCGCCAGTCTGCAATTGAGCAGGCAGTAAGCCAAAAGACGGTGAAGCAGGTTATAATAAGAATGAGAGGCTTTTTCATTCAGGGGTATGCCGGTTCTCGAAAATGACCGGCCGGATGATACCCCAAGTTCATCATCAATGGCATCATTACGGGAGAACAGACATTGGAATCCAGTGAGTTACGCAAGGCTGGCCTGAAGGTCACGCTGCCCAGGATGAAGATCCTCGACATCCTGGAATCCAGTAGCAACCGTCACCACAGTGCGGAAGATGTCTACAAGGCGCTGCTGGAAGAGGGTGAGGATATTGGCCTTGCCACTGTTTACCGTGTGCTGACCCAGTTCGAGTCGGCCGGGATCGTCAAGCGCCATCATTTCGAGGGTGGCCACTCGGTGTTCGAGCTCGACCAGGGGACGCATCACGATCACATCGTCTGTCTCAAGTGCGGCCGCGTGGATGAGTTCGTTGACGAGACGATTGAAAAGCGCCAGAAGGCGATTGCCAGTGAGCTCGGTTACGAGATGACCGATCATTGTCTGTACATGTACGGGGTCTGCCGCAGCTGCCAGGACAAGTAGTCGCCCCGGCATCCTGAATGTGGTCCGCTCAGGCGGAGTCAGACCTGGTTTTTTTGCGCCGCGCCGGTTTCCCGCTGCCGTTACCAGCCATGCCAAGCATTTCGCGGGCGTGTTCACGCGTCTGTCGGGTGACCCTGACGCCACCCAGCATGCGCGCCAGTTCATCAATGCGCTCCTTTTCATCCAGTGTCCGGATACGCGTGTGCGTGGTCGCATCCCCCGACAGCTTGCTGACCTGCAGCTGCTGATGGGCCAGGGCCGCAACCTGCGGCAGGTGGGTGACGCACAGCACCTGCCGGTCACCGGCCAGCGCGCGCAGTTTCATGCCGACAATTTCGGCGACGCCGCCGCCGATGCCACTGTCCACTTCATCGAAGATCAGTGTCGGGATAACTGCACTGTCTGCCGAGATCACCTGGATGGACAGGCTGATGCGTGACAGTTCACCGCCGGAAGCAACCTTGCCCAGCGCCTGTACCGGCTGTCCGCGGTTGGCGCTGACCATAAATTCGATGTTGTCCATGCCGTGCGGGCCGGGCCGGTCTTCCCTGCGCGTGCTGATGTGCACCTCGAATATCCCGCTGGCCATGCCAAGCGTCTGCATGGCCGCAGTGATTTCCTTGCCAAACGCTTTTGCTGTCTGCCGGCGTTTTGTAGTGAGTTTCTTTGCTGCTGACAGGTAGTCCTGTTCCAGCTGCGCCAGCTGCTGCGCGAGCTTTTCGCGGTTTGCATCGGCGTTCTCGATCGCTTCCAGTTCGCTGCGCAGCTGTGTTTCGGTATCCGGTAATTCCGCCGGTTTGCAACGGTGCTTGCGTGCCAGGTCATGCAGGCTGCCGATGCGTTGTTCCAGCCATTGCAGGCGCTCGGGGTCGATCTCCAGGCGTTCGGCGTAGTGGCGTAATGCATCCACGCTTTCCTGCACCAGCACGGCGGCGTCTCCCAGCAACCTTGCCGCGTCATCCAGCGCGCTATCGTGCCGGGTCAGTTCGCCGATTTCATCCAGGGTGCGGTTGACCAGGGTTGCGGCGGAGTCAACTTCTTCGCCGTCCAGTCTTTCCAGTCCGCGTTGCGCGGCCTCCAGCAGGCGTCCCGCGTTGGCCTGTCGGGCATGCTCTTCATCTATGGAGGCGATGTCCTGCGCGGACAGCCCGAGCGCCTCCAGTTCACTCAATTGGTAGCGCAACAGGTCGATGCGGGCATCACGGTCGGCTTCGCTGCTGATCGTGCAATCCAGAGCCGTGTGCGCCTGCTGCCATTCCCGGTGCAGTTTCGTGACCTCGGTCAGTAATACCGGGTAGCCACCGAAATCATCCAGTAACTGCCGTTGTACCGCGCTGCGCAACAGTGACTGGTGTTCATGTTGCCCGTGGATGTCAACCAGATGCTCGCCCAGTTCGCGCAATGCCTGCATCTGTGCCGGCTGGCCGTTGATGTAGCCGCGCGAACGGCCATCCCGGTTGATAATGCGGCGCAACTGGCATTCCCCGTCCAGGTCCATATCACGCCGTGCCAGCCATTCACGGACGCCTTCTTGCCCGCTGATATCAAAAGACGCGGAAATTTCCGCGCGCTCGGCGCCGTGGCGAATGACCTTGCCCTCGGCACGATCGCCCAGTACCAGCCCGAGCGCATCGACAAGGATGGATTTGCCGGCACCGGTCTCGCCGGTGAGTGCAGTCATGCCAGCGTCCAGCTCGACCTCGATCTCGTCGACAATGGCCAGGTTGCGGATGTGAATGTGGCTCAGCATGTGACAGGTGCCGTCACGGTTGCTCGCTCCAGCGCAGTTTTTCTCGTAGCACGGTAAAGTAATCATAGCCCGGCGGGTGCAGCAGGCGCAGGGTGTGGCCATGTTTGCGTACGCGCACGTGATCTCCGGCCTGCAGTGGCTGGCTGACCTGGCCGTCGCAGGAAACACTGGCCTCGAGCGTGCCTTCATGCAGGATAATCTCGATGACAGCGTCATCATCGATAACGATGGGCCGGTTGCTCAGCGTGTGCGGGCAGATAGGTACCAGTGCGATGGCATTCAGTCTGGGGGTCAGTATCGGTCCGCCGCCGGACAGGGCATAGGCGGTGGAGCCGGTCGGGGTTGCCACGATCAGGCCGTCAGAGCGGGTGGTGTTCAGAAAGCGTCCGTCGATCCAGGTGTCCAGTTCGATCATGCGTGCAATATCGCGCTTGTGCACGATGACATCGTTCAGCGCGGTGCTCTCACTGAGGATCTCGTCGCCGCGGCTCATGGTTGCATGCAGCAGGGTGCGTTGTTCCTCGATGTATTCACCGGCCAGGATGCAGTCCAGCTGTTGCGTCATGTCCTCGGGCGAGACATCGACCAGGAACCCCAGTCGGCCAAGGTTGACACCAAGCACCGCCACGTCGGATTCAGCCAGGCTGCGGGCGGTATTCAGCAGGGTGCCATCGCCACCGACCACGATGGCGAGGTCGCACAGGTCGGCGAGTTCGACCCGTTCCACCACGCGGTGGCCGGCGTCAGGGAGCAGGGGGGCAATTTCAGCGTCCAGCAGGATGTCGGCCTGGCGCTCCTCCAGGTATTGCGCCAGTGCCTGCAGGGTCAAGGCCACCTTGCGGTCGTTGGTCTTGCCGATAAGCCCGATACGGGTGAAGTGAGTGGTCATGAACTGTGTGAGTGCCTGTTATAGCTGCGAAACTACCACGACTTCGCGGGTGCGCCAACCGTTCCCGGTGTGGCGAGTGCCGGAGCTGGATGGTGTTGGCACTCTATCCGCGGGAGTGCTAAATGTTTTATCATGCCAGCAGAGACCTTGACCCGATTCAACCGCATGACCGAGATACCTTCAGGACTTTCCGAACGGGCCCAGCAAATGCTGCGTGCGCTGATCGACCGCTACGTGCTGGACGGTCAGCCGGTGGGCTCACGCACGCTGGCGCGCGATGCCGGTCTGACGCTGAGTCCGGCGACTATTCGCAATGTCATGGCGGATCTCGAGGAGCTCGGCTTCGTGGCCTCGCCACATACCTCGGCAGGCCGTGTGCCCACGGTGCAGGGCTATCGCTTTTTCGTGGATACGCTGCTGACCGTGCAGCCGCTGGACCGCCGCGCGGTGGAGAGGATGCGTGCCGAACTGGCTGCTGACCAGAGTCCGAAGGACCTGGTGGAGTCGGCCTCCGCCCTGCTGTCCGATATCACACACCTGGCCGGTGTGGTCACCTTGCCCAGGCACGAACACCCGCTGTTCAAACGCGTGGAGTTTCTGCCACTGTCGGAGAATCGCGTGCTGGCCATCCTGGTGACCGGCAAGGACGAGGTGCAGAACCGCGTATTAAGCACCGAGAAGGTGTGCAGCGCGGCTGAATTGCAGCAGGCATCGAACTACCTCAACCATCTGTTTGCCGGCAAGGACCTTGCCGAGGTGCGTGCCGCCCTGCTGCGCGAGATGCAGGAAACGCAAACCAGCATGAACGACATGATGCATACCGCGATGCAGATGGCCGAGCAGGTGCTGGAAACCAATCGCGACGAGGATTACATCATGGCCGGGCAGACCAACCTGATGGAGTTCCAGGAGCTGTGCGATATCGAAAAACTGCGCAAGCTGTTTGACGCTTTCAACAAGAAGCGCGATATGTTGCACCTGCTCGATCAGTGCGTACACGGCGAGGGTATCCAGATTTTTATTGGCGATGAGTCCGGTTACAAGATGCTGGATGAGTGCAGCATG
Organism: uncultured Gammaproteobacteria bacterium; assembly: GCA_965544015.1. GTDB lineage: Bacteria > Pseudomonadota > Gammaproteobacteria > UBA9214 > UBA9214 > UBA9214. The sequence goes on from CBEULV010000062.1 coordinate 9,209, forward strand.
GTGACCGCGCCCTATAGCGTTGATGGCCAGATACTCGGGGTGCTCGGGGTGATCGGTCCCACCCGCATGGCCTACGACCGCGTCATCCCGATCGTTGATGCCACTGCGCGCCTGCTGGGTGCGGCCTTGAATACCAAGGAATAAACCCCATATCGGTCGGCAGCAGCGGGCGGCGGCAGTGAGCCGGTTGCGTAGATTACAAAGAATCTCAGGAATGTGGAGCAAGTCTATGGCAGAGAAAGAAAACGAGGTCGATGAAGTTGCGGAAGACGCGATCGAGGTCGAGGGTGAAGTTGCAGCAGCGGAGGGTGTGCCCGACCACGCGGAACTCACCGCATTGCTGGAGGATGCCCGTGGCAAGGTGGACGAGCACTGGGACCAGTGCATGCGCCTGCAGGCCGACATCGACAATCTGCGCAAGCGCGCGGAGCGGGATCTTGCCCATGCGCACAAATTTGCGCTGGAGCGGTTCGCCAGTGAACTGCTGCCGGTAAGGGACAGTTTGGAAATGGGGCTGGCCGCGTTTGACACGGAAAACACCGACAAGCACAAGGAGGGCATCGAGCTGACCCTGCAGGTGCTCACTGCCGTCATGGGGAAATTTGATATCCGCGAAGTGGACCCACAGGAAGAAACCTTCAACCCGGATTTCCACCAGGCGATATCCACGCAGGAACACGATGATGTGGCGCCGAATACCGTCGTCGCGGTGGTGCAGAAAGGCTACCTGCTGAACGAGCGGCTGATCCGGCCGGCCATGGTGATCGTCTCGAAGGCGCCGGATGCGGGGTAAATGCGCGCCGGGTCTTGATTTTAGGGAATACCGCCCCCAATTTATGGGTAATGGCGATTTAAAACCAATTTATTAAATATCATGTAGTTACATGGAGATTAGAGAAAATGGGCAAGATTATCGGAATAGACTTGGGTACCACCAACTCCTGCGTCGCGGTGATGGAAGGTGGTGAAGCGCGGGTAATCGAGAACAGCGAGGGTGATCGCACCACCCCGTCCATCGTCGGCTTCACCGGTGAAAACGAGGTGCTGGTCGGCCAGGCGGCCAAGCGCCAGGCAGTGACCAATCCGCAAAATACCCTGTTTGCCGTGAAGCGCCTGATCGGCCGCCGCTTCGATGAAGACGTGGTGCAGCGCGACATTGGCCTGGTGTCCTACAAGATTGTCAAGGCCGATAACGGTGACGCATGGGTCGAGGCACAGGGCAAGCGCATGGCGCCACCGGAAGTGTCAGCGCGCGTGCTGCAGAAGATGAAGAGTACCGCGGAGGATTATCTCGGCGAGGAAGTGACCGAGGCGGTGGTGACGGTGCCGGCCTACTTCAACGATTCCCAGCGCCAGGCAACCAAGGATGCCGGGCGTATTGCCGGCCTGGACGTCAAGCGCATCATCAACGAACCAACCGCCGCGGCACTGGCCTACGGCATGGACAAGAAGCGCGGCGATTCCAAGATCGTGGTCTACGATCTCGGTGGTGGTACCTTCGACGTATCCATTATCGAAATTGCCGATGTCGACGGTGAACACCAGTTTGAAGTGTTGTCCACCAATGGTGACACCTTCCTTGGTGGCGAGGACTTCGACAAGCGCCTGATCGACTACCTGGCGGATGAATTCCAGAAGGACCAGGGCATGGACCTGCGCGGCGATCCGCTCGCCATGCAGCGCCTCAAGGAGGGTGCGGAAAAGGCCAAGATCGAGCTGTCGTTCAGCCAGCAGACCGATGTCAACCTGCCGTACATCACGGCCGATGCCAGTGGCCCGAAGCACCTGACCATGAAGCTGACGCGCGCCAAGCTGGAATCACTGGTCGAGGATCTGATCGACCGCACCATCGAGCCGTGCAAGATAGCGCTCAAGGATGCCGGTATGTCCAGCAGTGAAATCGACGACATTATCCTGGTCGGTGGCCAGACACGCATGCCGAAGGTGCAGGAGACGGTCAAGAACTTCTTTGGCCAGGAGCCGCGCAAGGACGTGAACCCTGACGAGGCCGTGGCCGTCGGTGCCGCGATCCAGGGTGGCGTGCTGGGTGGCGAAGTCAAGGACGTGCTGCTGCTCGATGTGACCCCGCTGTCACTGGGTATCGAGACGCTTGGCGGTATCATGACCAAGCTGATCGAAAAGAACACCACCATCCCGACCAAGGCCAACCAGGTATTCTCGACCGCCGATGACAACCAGTCTGCCGTGACCGTGCACGTGCTGCAGGGCGAACGTGACGTGGCCACGGCCAACAAGTCACTGGGCCGTTTTGACCTGAGCGATATCCCGCCGTCACCGCGCGGTGTGCCGCAGA
>CBEULV010000063.1:0-11467 GCA_965544015.1 uncultured Gammaproteobacteria bacterium
CCGGCAAAAAGCAGATCAAGCTGACTGCAACGGACCTTGAAGTAGAACTACAGGTGCACGTCGCCGTTGCTGTTACCGAGCCGGGTGACATCACCCTGCCGGCACGCAAGTTGCTCGATATCTGCCGTACCTTGCCGGAAGGGGCGCAACTGGATATCTCGGTGAAAAATGAACGCGCCGTGGTGAAGTCCGGCAAGAGCCGCTTCACACTGTCGACGTTACCTGCCAGTGAGTTTCCGGTCATCGACAAGCTCAAGAGTGCACGCAAGTTTTCCCTGGCAGAAAACAAACTGCACTTGCTGATCGAGCGCACATCCTTTGCCATGGCCCAACAGGACGTGCGCTATTACCTGAACGGTTTAATGCTGGAACCGGGCGATGGGGTATTACGTGCGGTGGCTACCGATGGTCATCGCCTGGCATTGTGCCAGATCGCGGTTGATGTGGGAGAGGCGGGAGAACAGCAGGTCATCGTGCCACGCAAGGGGGTACAGGAGCTGCAGCGCTTACTGGAAGACAGGGACACTGACGTGCAAATGGAAATTGGCTCGAATCATATCCGCGTTACCACGGCCGAGTTGCGCTTCACCTCCAAGCTCATCGATGGCCGCTTCCCGGACTACCAGCGCGTGATCCCCAAGAATGCCGACAAACGATTGCAGGTCGATCGTGACCAGTTGCGCCAAGCCTTGACCCGCACCTCGATTCTCTCAAACGAAAAATACCGTGGCATCCGTTTGGATGTTTCTAAAAATAATATTAAAATTCAAGCACATAACCCAGAACAAGAAGAGGCGGTCGAGGAACTGGAAGCCCGCTACAAGGATGAAAACCTGGTGGTCGGATTCAATGTGACCTATGTGCTGGATGTGCTGAACGTACTCGATACTACCGATGTGGAAATCTTTCTGAGTGATGCCAACAGCAGTGCGCTCATTCATCAGCCCGGAGCAGAGGACTGTCGGTACGTCGTGATGCCGATGCGGCTGTAGGGCCGACTCCCCGGGCCAAGCGTTAATGCCTGCACCTGCCAAGATCGCGCCAGGTACTCCTGCGCTACTGTCACCGCGAGGGCTGCAAGCCCTTGAGATCGTCAATTTCCGCAATATCGAGGCGGCGTCACTTTCCTTCAGCCCGGGCCTGAATCTGATTGGTGGCGAGAACGCTTCCGGAAAAACCAGTTTGCTGGAAGCGATTTATTGTCTGGGGCGTGTGCGCTCCTTTCGAACTCACCAGCCAGAACAGCCAATACGCTACGGCCAGACCTGCTATCGCCTGGTGGGAAGGATAAGCCGGGGAGCAGGGCAGTCACTCCCGGTCGGTATCGAGCGCAGTCGTTCATCATTGACAGTGCATCTTGACGGTGAACCGGTGCGCCGACTCTCGGACCTGGCCGGCAGCTTTTCTGTCCAGGTATTGAGTGCCGATACGCCGAACCTGTTGAACGGGGGGCCGCGCTACCGCCGCCAGTTGCTGGATTGGGCGCTGTTTCACGTGGAACAGGGCTACCGTGATATCTGGCAACGCTATACACGCATCCTGCGGCAACGCAATGCCGCCTTGCGGACCCACGCCCATACCCGTCTTGTTACCAGCTGGGACGGCGAACTGCTAGAGACGGCTGCCCAGATCGATGGTTTGCGACAAGCCTATCTACAGCGTTTCGAGGTCCTGCTGGTACAGGAGGTCACGCAGTTATTACCGGGTGCTGGCGTCGAGCTGCATTATCTGCCGGGCTGGCCGGCCCATACCGACCTGGCCGCAACCCTGGCTGGCGCCCTTGAGAAGGACCGGACCCATGGTTACACCCGTTACGGGGTGCACCGTTCTGATTTCCGGCTGCTGATCGATGGTAATGATGTGGCCGGACATTGTTCGCGTGGCGAACAGAAATCTGTGCTGGTTGCCTTCCTGCTGGCGCAACTGCGCCTGCAGCAGGAACGGCGGTCGCCGCCCGGTGCTTTTTTACTGGATGACCTGTGCAGTGAGCTGGATGACGACCATCAGCGGCGTGTGCTGCGGGCGCTGCGTGAACTGGATGCGCAGGTGTTTGTCTCTGCCATCGAGGGTGACCGGGTAGCGGTGTCGGACTGGGAGAGTGTGGCCAGGTTCCACGTGGAACATGGCAATATCCGGGAGGTGCTATAATGGCCCGCTTGCATACGAGGGACCACGATGGCGACTGAAGACACATACGATTCATCCAATATCAAGGTCCTCAAGGGCCTGGATGCCGTGCGTAAGCGGCCGGGCATGTATATCGGCGACACCGATGACGGCACCGGACTGCATCACATGGTGTTTGAGGTGGTCGATAACTCCATCGATGAAGCGCTGGCCGGACACTGCAGTGAAATCAGCGTAATCCTGCATAGCGACAATTCGGTCAGTGTCACCGACAATGGCCGCGGGATCCCGGTCGATCTCCACCCGGAAGAAGGGGTGTCGGCAGCAGAGGTCATCATGACGGTGCTGCATGCCGGCGGTAAATTCGATGACAATTCCTACAAGGTCTCCGGTGGCCTGCATGGTGTAGGGGTATCCGTCGTCAATGCCCTGTCCGAAACCCTGCGCCTGACCATTAGTCGTCATGGCCGCATTCACAGCCAGGAATACCACCTGGGGGTGCCGCAGGCCCCGCTGGCCGAGACGGGTAACACCGACCGGACCGGTACGGAAATTCATTTCAAACCCAGTACGGAGATCTTCACCGACACCGAGTATCACTATGATATTCTCGCCAAGCGACTGAGAGAGCTATCTTTTTTGAATTCCGGCGTGCGCATCCGGCTGACTGATGAGCGCACCGACAAGGAAGATATCTTTGAGTACAAGGGCGGTATCCAAGCCTTTGTAGCGCACCTTAACCGCAAGAAGACACCGCTGCACCCGACGGTGTTTTATTTTTCCGGGGAAAAGGATGAGGTCGGTGTCGAGCTGGCCATGCAATGGAATGATTCCTACCAGGAAAATATCTTTTGCTTTACCAACAATATTCCGCAGCGCGACGGGGGCACCCACTTGGCCGGTTTTCGCGGTGCGCTAACGCGCACCCTGAACCAGTACATGGAAAAGGAAGGCATGATGCGCAAGGCCAAGGTGTCCGCCACCGGCGATGATGCGCGTGAAGGTTTGACCGCAGTGCTGTCTGTGAAGGTCCCGGACCCCAAGTTTTCATCCCAGACCAAGGACAAGCTGGTGTCCTCCGAGATTAAGGGCATTGTCGAGTCCGTAGTGGGTGAAAAATTCCAGAACTACCTGCTGGAGAACCCGGCCGAGGCCAAGGCGATCACCTCCAAGATCCTGGATGCGGCGCGCGCCCGCGAGGCAGCGCGCAAGGCGCGCGAGATGACGCGGCGCAAGGGGGCGCTGGATATTGCGGGCCTGCCGGGCAAGCTGGCCGATTGCCAGGAGCGCGATCCGGCCCTGTCCGAGCTGTTCCTGGTCGAGGGCGATTCCGCCGGCGGTTCCGCCAAGCAGGGTCGTGACCGGCGCACGCAGGCCATCCTGCCGCTAAAGGGAAAGATCCTCAATGTGGAAAAGGCGCGTTTCGACAAGATGCTGTCCTCGGCAGAAGTCGGCACCCTCATCACCGCGCTCGGTTGTGGCATTGGCCGTGAGGAATTCAATATCGATAAGCTGCGCTATCACCGCATTATCATCATGACGGATGCTGACGTGGACGGCTCCCACATTCGCACATTGCTGCTGACATTTTTTTACCGCCAGATGCCCGAGCTGATTGAGCGGGGCTATATCTATATCGCCCAGCCGCCGCTCTACAAAATCAAAAAAGGCAAGCAAGAACAATACGTTAAGGATGACGCCGCGTTGAATGCACTGCTTCTTTCCGCGGCGATCAACAAGGCGCACTTGTACGTCAATCCGGATGCGCCACCTGTCAGTGGACCGGCACTGGAAAGCCTGGCCAACGATTACATGGCGGTCATGGCGACCATCCGCCGGCTGGCGCGCCGCTTTGCCCCCGAGGTGCTGGACAAGATGATTTACATGCCGGCACTGGATGCGGCAGCGTTGTCCGGCAAGGGCGTCATGAGTGACTGGTTTACCGAGCTGGTACAGCTCATCAACGCCGGGCTGAGCAGTGGCCAGCGCTATCAATGCAGCGTGGTCGAACAAGCGGAAGGCGATGCCGTTTGCATGAGCAAGTGGACGCACGGGATCGTCGCCAGCGAGCACACCTTCACACAGGAGTTTTTCAGCAGCACCGAGTACCGGCAGATCGCCGCACTGGGAAGACAGCTGGACGGTCTGCTCAGCGAGGGTGCCTACGTGGAAAGGGGGGAGCGCAAGGCAAGCGTCAACTCATTCAAGCAGGCGCTGGCCTGGCTGATGGACGAGGCCAAGCGTGGCCAGCGCTATCAATGCAGCGTGGTCGAACAAGCGGAAGGCGATGCCGTTTGCATGAGCAAGTGGACGCACGGGATCGTCGCCAGCGAGCACACCTTCACACAGGAGTTTTTCAGCAGCACCGAGTACCGGCAGATCGCCGCACTGGGAAGACAGCTGGACGGTCTGCTCAGCGAGGGTGCCTACGTGGAAAGGGGGGAGCGCAAGGCAAGCGTCAACTCATTCAAGCAGGCGCTGGCCTGGCTGATGGACGAGGCCAAGCGTGGCCAGCACATCCAGCGTTATAAGGGCCTGGGTGAGATGAACCCTGGCCAGCTTTGGGAAACCACGCTGGATCCGGAAGCGCGCCGCCTGCTGCAGGTACAGATCGAGGATGCGGTTGGCTCGGACGACATCTTTACCACGTTGATGGGCGACCAGGTCGAGCCGCGCCGCGAATTCATCGAGCAGAACGCGCTGTCGGTGTCCAATCTGGACGTCTAACTGGACGCAAACAAAAGCCACAGAGGGCTCAGAGAAGGCCTTTATTGCCCGTTTTCAGCGATATTACGCATAGCGTAATATCTAAATATTAATAACCACCTATTTTTAAAAGATTAAATCTTATTGAATACAATAATATTGTTGGAATATATATTTTATGGGTTGGGACTAAATTAGTTGGGTCGATAAAAATACCCCGTTCACCTGTTGATTGATTATGACTGGATTGCGGGATACGTCCCTGTGTCCTGTGCTTGGGGTCAACCTGTGGACCTCCAGGTTCGTTTCTGACGAATTTGCCCCGCCTTCGCGCTAGATGATTTTCTCTGTGTTCTCTGTGGCTGGCTTGCTTATGTCAGCGTAGTGATCTCGTCCATGCGCGCCTCGATCCAGCCGGCGGCTTCGTCCAGGATCTGTTGTGCCGATTTACCATCACTGGTGATTGGGGCGCCAATGCGTACCTGGATCACCCCCGGGTGCTTGATGAAGCTGCGCCGTGGCCAGTATTCCCCGGCGTTGTGTGCAACGGGAACGATCGGAAAGCCGCTGTGTTCGGCCAGGACGGCGCCACCAATACGGTAGCGGCCACGCTGGCCGGCCGGAATGCGAGTGCCTTCGGGGAAGATGACAATCCAGATGCCCTGTTCAAGCCGTGCCTTGCCCTGGGTAACCAGTTGCCTTACCGCGGCATGTCCGCTCCCGCGTTTGATGGCGATACATTTCATCAGTGCCAGTCCCCAGCCAAAGAACGGAATCCACATCAGTTCTCGCTTGGCGACCCATACCTGCAGCGGGAAAATCCGTTGCAATGCGATGGTCTCCCAGGTGGATTGATGCTTGGCAAATACGATGCCGGCACCGTCGGGAATGTGTTCAAGGCCCTGAATCTCGTGAGTCAGTTTGCAAGTGACCCGGAGCCACCACAGGATGAAGTCGACCCAGCTCTGCAACAGCGCCCAGCGTACCCGCAGCGAAAACGGGAAGGTGAACAGCAGCAGGATGGCATAGCAGACAATGGTTACCGGGAACATCAGCCAGAAGGCCAGTGAGCGCAGCCAGAGTACCAGGCAAGGTGGTTCGGCCTGCTTCATGTGGCGGGTCTGCCGAGCAGGGATTCGACGGCGCTGTACAGGTCATCAAAGACAGGTACGGCGGGGTCCAGTTCGGGCAGGCTGACCGTGCCAAACCCCTTGCCGGTCTTTACCAGCATCGGCAAGGCACCGGCGGCCTGTGCCGCTTGTATATCGTTGATGGAATCACCGATTACCGGCACCGATCCAAGCTTGATGTGCAGACGGCTGGCTATGTCCAGTAACAGGCCGGGGGCAGGCTTGCGGCATTTGCAGTTGGCCCTGGCAGCATGCGGGCAGAAAAATACTGCGTCGATGACGCCACCGGATGCCTTCACGCTGCGTTGCATGGTTTCATTGATGCGTGCCAATGTATCCAGGTTACATAGCCCGCTGGCGAGTTCTGGCTGGTTCATGGCGACAACGACACGCCAGCCGGCACGGTTCAGGCGTGCAATGGCTTCCAGGCTGCCACGGATCGGTCGCCACTCGATTGGTGACCGGATGCAGTCATCCGACGCCTCGTTGATGACACCGTCGCGATCGAGGATGGCGAGTTGCATCAGCTGTTACGGAATTCGGAAACGCGGATGCGTCCGTTGATGGTGCGGGATTCGCGCTGTTCAAGTTTCTTCATCTTGTCCCAAAATGCTGCAGCCAGGTCGAAGTCGGCTGCAATCGCGGTACCCATCAACAGGATGAACAGATCTGCACATTCCTCGATGAGTTCATGCTTGTCCTTGCCCTTGGTGATACAGGCAGAGATCTCGCCAAGCTCCTCGGCCATCAGTGCAACCCGGTAGACGAGGTCCTCGCCACCCGTGTTCCTGAAATCGTGCTTGTCGTGAAAGGCCTGCACGGCATCCAGCATATGTGTGTAGGAATCGGCATCATTCATTGGCTGTATGCTCCGAAAAATTCTACCGCCGAGGCGATGTCCTATGACTGCAACAGTGAGATATCCGCGACCTGCAGGAACAGTTCCGACAGGGTATTCAGCAGTGCCAGACGATTATCACGCAATGCCGCGTCATCTGCCATGACCATGACATCATCAAAGAATTTGTCTACTGGCGCCTGCAGCCCGGCCAGCAGGCTTAGTGCGGGGGTGTATTCACGCCGGGCAAACAGCGGCTGTACCGCTTCGGCCTGTGTGGCAATGGCACCGGCAAGCGCCTGTTCGGCCGACTCAATGAGCAAGTCCTGCCGGTACTGGTCCGGGACATCCATTTCCGCCTTGCGCAGGATGTTGCGAATGCGCTTGTTTGCAGCCGCCAGGCTGGCGGATTCCGGCAGTGCCCGGAAGGCCCTGACGGCCTGCATGCGGCTGTCGAAATCCAGTGGCCGGGCCGGTTGCCGTGCCAGTACGGCATCAAATACCGGTGTCTGGTAACCGGCATCCAGGTACCAGCTGCGCAGGCGCTCCATCATGAAGGCAAACAACTCATCGGTGATGGCGCCGGCATTGACGCTGGCCGGAAAATGGCTTGCCGCCTGGTCGATGAGCTCGCGCAGATCGATATCCAGTTGTCGTTCGATGATAATGCGCATGACACCGAGTGCTGCCCGGCGCAACGCGAACGGGTCCTTGTCACCGCCGGGTGACTGACCGATGGCGAAGATGCCGACCAGGGTATCGAGGCGTTCCGCAATGGCCAGGGCCTGACCGATCGGCGATGCCGGTAGATCATCGCCGGCATGGCGCGGCTGGTACTGTTCATCCAGTGCCACTGCCACGGCATCGTCCTCGCCATCGCGCTGCGCATAGTAACGCCCCATGATGCCCTGCAGTTCCGGAAACTCGAACACCATGCTGGTGACCAGGTCGCACTTGCACAAGGCGGCGGCACGTTGTGCCTGAGCCGCATTGAATCCCAGGGTTGTGGCGATGTGACCGGCCAGTGTCGCGACACGCCGCTGCTTGTCACCCAGTGAGCCCAGCTGCTTCTGGAATGTCATGCCGTCCAGTTGTTCAGTGCGACTGGCCAGCGAATGCTTGCGATCCTGCGCCCAGAAAAAAGCGGCATCTTCCAGGCGCGGCCGTATCACCCGTTCATTGCCGGCCTTTACCTGTTCCGGATCCTGGCTTGCGATATTGGCAATGGTAATGAAGTTCGGCATCAGCTGGCCGTCCGGGCCGGTCACCGGGAAAAATTTCTGGTGATCCTGCATGCTGGAGATCAGTACCTCGTCCGGCAGGTCCAGGAAGCGGGCTTCAAAGCTGCCGGTAATCGCGACCGGCCATTCCACCAGCGCGGTCACTTCATCAAGCAGATCATCATCAATCCGCGCCGTTCCATCGAGCGCTATACCGGCTTCAATGACCTGGGTGCGGATCGAGTCATGACGTTGCTCCATATCGGCCATCACGTGACCGCGTGACTGCAGCAGCTCTGCGTAGTCTGCCGGGGTGTCGATGGCGATGGGCTCGTCATGGTGGAAACGGTGTCCACGCGTGTAACGGTCGGCCGTCAGACCGAATATTTTTACCGGCAGCGGCGTATCGCCCAGCAGCAGCACAATCCAGTGTGCAGGGCGTACAAACTCAAAGTCGGCATTTCCCCAGCGCATGCGGCGCGCCACGGGGATGGCCCTGAGTGCCTTTTCAATAATTCCGGGGATAATCTCTGCAGCCGTCTTGCCGGTTTCGCTGGCGTTATAGGCAAGCCATGCGCCCTTGTCGGTCTCCAGCCTGTCGAGTTCGTCGACACTGACACCGCAGGAGCGTGCAAAACCCTCGGCCGGTTTGGTCGGTTTGCCGTCGTCATCAAAGGCCGCGGCCAGTGCCGGTCCGCGCCGCGTGACGTCCCGGTCCGGTTGCTTCAGCGGCACATCATGCACCAGTACTGCGAGCCGGCGTGGAGTTGCAAATGACTTGCTGGCACCGTGTGCGAGGTGGTGCTCGTCAAGCAGGTTGTCAATGGCGGCCTGCAGCGCATCACGCATGCGGCGCAGTGATTTGGGTGGTAGTTCCTCGGTGCCGATTTCAAACAGCAGGTCCTGTGTGGCGCTCATGTTGCGGTCCCCGTCATCATCGGGAAGCCCAGCGATTCGCGCCGCGCATAATAGGCCTCGGCAACCTGGCGCGACAGGGTGCGCACGCGCAGGATATAGCGTTGCCGCTCAGTTACCGAGATGGCGCTGCGTGCATCGAGCAGGTTAAAGGCATGCGATGCCTTGAGCACCATTTCATAGGCCGGTAGCGGCAGCCCGGCTTCTATCAGTCGGTTGCTCTCGCGTTCGCAGACATCGAACTCGTGCAGCAGCTCTTTGACGTCGGCCAACTCAAAATTGTAGGCCGACATCTCGACCTCGTTCTGGTGGTAGACGTCCCGATAGGTCACCGGACCATCCAGCCCCTGTGTCCAGACCAGATCGAACACACTCTCGACTTCCTGCAGGTACATGGCGATGCGTTCCAGGCCATAGGTGATTTCCCCTGTTACCGGCCGGCACTCCATCCCGCCAACCTGCTGGAAATAGGTGAACTGGGTCACCTCCATACCATTCAGCCACACTTCCCAGCCCAGCCCCCATGCGCCGAGTGTTGGTGATTCCCAGTTGTCCTCGACAAAACGGACATCATGAACCAGGGTGTCAATGCCAAGTTCGCGCAGCGAGCCGAGGTACAGCTCCTGGATGTCCAGCGGCGATGGCTTCAGTACTACCTGGAACTGGTAATAATGTTGCAGCCGGTTCGGATTTTCCCCGTAACGGCCGTCGGCAGGCCGTCGTGATGGTTGTACGTAGGCGGCGCGCCAGGGTTCCGGCCCGATGGCGCGCAGGAAAGTGGCCGGGTGAAAAGTGCCGGCGCCGACTTCCATGTCGTAGGGCTGTAGCAGTGCACAGCCCTGTCGGGCCCAGTACTGCTGCAGTGCGAGGATCAGGCCCTGAAATGTTTTTGGTGTTTCTGACACGGTATCTGGTCGCTGCGGTTGCCGGCACGGCAGTATAGCCTGTGGTCTGTGAATTTCCCAAGCTGGCGTTTTACCTGCAGATTTAAATGGCCAGTCGTGACCTGCCGGAGAAATTTATGGTATTGCCGGAAGTCTACAGAATATGCGGGCACTCAAGTGCCGGGCGGACACGGTCGACAACCAGCCTGTATCCCGGCGGAGGAACGGCATGACACGGCTCATTCTGGAACCTACATCCGTTGCACAGTGGCAGGCCCTGGTACAGGAAGCCCAGGCTGCCTGTGGCTGCAATCTTGATGAGGCGCTGGAAAGTTATCTGGTGTTTCTGTTGATGCGTTTTGCCGATAAACCGCACTGTACCGCGCGCATCATGGCCGAGGACTTTCTGAATTCCCATTTGACGCAGGGCAGCGACCGGATTGACCTGCTGCGTGATGTGGGCGATCACTGCCTGTTGTTCTCCGGCCTGTTTCCGCAACTGGCAGAGCGCAGGTTGGTGCGCATCAGCTATTTCGTCAATATCGGGCGTGCCTCGTACCGTCAGTTGTCGGATGTGCTGGATCACAGTTGGGCGCGGGTCTATGGCAATATCTCCGAGGCCTTCATCGTGCTGATGGATATCCTGCACGCCATGCGTGGACTTGGCGGGGAGGCACTGCTGACGCCAATCCAGGCGCTGGAACTCTGGCAGGAAACTGGCAGCCAGCGCTGCTACCGGCAGCTGTGTGATGGCGGCTGCATTACTCCAACGCCTGGTTCACGCAGCAGCCACTGAACTCCCTGCCCTGCACGCTGGCGTCCGCATTAAGGTAGAATGCGGTCATTTTCGCTAACTGTGTTTTTCTCTCGCTATGGCAGGTTCCCGTAAAGCTGTTGCACTGATCTCGGGTGGTCTCGACTCCCTGCTGGCTGCGCGCGTGACCATGGACCAGGGTATCCATGTCGAGGGCATCAACTTTTTCACCGGCTTCTGCGTCGAGGGCCATACGCACGCTATCCGGAAACAGGACCGCAAAAGACCTAAACGCAACAATGCACTGTGGTCGGCCGAACAGCTCGGCATCAAGCTGCACATTATCGACATCATCGACGAGTACAAGGACGTGGTCATCAACCCGAAGCACGGTTATGGCGCGAACCTCAATCCCTGTCTCGACTGCAAGATTTTTATGGTCAACAAGGCGCGCCAGTGGATGGACGAACACGGCTTTGATTTCATTATTACCGGAGAAGTGATCGGGCAGCGTCCCATGTCACAGCGCAAGGACACCATGCCGGTGGTGGCGCGCGACTCCGGAGCAGAAGACCGGCTGGTGCGGCCGCTATGCGCAAAGAACCTGCCGCCGACATTGCCGGAACAGGAGGGCTGGCTGGACCGCGACCTGCTGCATGGTTTTAATGGCCGTTCCCGCAAGCCACAGATTGCATTGGCTGCCCATTATGGCTTCGAGGATTTTGCACAACCGGCGGGCGGCTGCTGTTTCCTGACGGACCGGCAGTATTCGGTAAAGCTGGAAGACCTGTGGAAGACGCGCGGCACAAGGGAATACGAGCTGGACGACATTATGCTGCTGAAGGTCGGTCGCCACCTGCGGCCGCGTCAGCACTTCAAGATGATTGTCGGCC
>CBEULV010000064.1:0-11415 GCA_965544015.1 uncultured Gammaproteobacteria bacterium
AGGCCGATGATGATTTTCTTCATTTTTGAATCTCCATGCACAAACGTTGTTATGATTTTATATCTTGCTGAAACCGGGTCAGCTTATTTAGCCAGTCATCTGACGACTTCCATACCAGTGTGCCAAATGCCAACTGCAACAATGAGTTACTAACGAGTGCCATCCTATCACAATTTCAGGATGTAAGGTTTTCTATAGACAGCGCCTCGGCCGGGTATTCATGTTTCCTGGTAACAATAACAAAGACAATAAGTTATGCCAGAAGTGCTGGCTGTCAGGATAGGTAACATCATTCCAGGGTGCGGCAATTTACTACTGCTGCAGATTACCTTGGCCCGGTAGTTTCACCCCCCTAACAGTAGTATGATAACGCGTTTAATTTCCAGCCAATAGAATACCTTAGCCATGTCTGACCTGACCTCAATCCGGAATCACATCAAGGACCTTGACGGGCGTTATACGAGCCTTAGGGGGTACCTTTGACCTCGACAGCAAGGAGGAACGGCTGACCGAGGTCAGCCGCGAACTGGAACAACCGGACGTGTGGAACAACCCGGAGCGCGCCCAGGAACTGGGGCGCGAGCGGGTGCGCCTGGAGGAAGTGGTACTCACGCTTAACAAGCTGAACCAGTCCGTGATGGATTCCCGCGAACTGGTCGAAGTCGCCGCGGAAGAAGGTGACCAGGAAATGCTCGACAGTATTGCCGCCGATCTCGATGACCTCGAGAAGGAGGTTGCCAGCCTGGAATTCCGGCGCATGTTCTCTGGCGAAATGGATGAGTCCAGCGCGTTCATGGACATCCAGTCCGGTTCCGGCGGGACCGAGGCACAGGACTGGGCAGAGATGCTGTTACGCATGTATTTGCGCTGGGGAGAGCGGCACGGCTTCCGAACCGAACTGATCGAGGTGTCGCCGGGTGAAGTGGCCGGTATCAAGAGTGCGACAATCAAGTTTGATGGGTCCTATGCCTTCGGCTGGCTGCGTACCGAGATCGGTGTACATCGGCTGGTGCGTAAGTCACCGTTCGATTCCGGTAACCGCCGCCACACCTCGTTTGCCGCGGTGTTCGTTGCCCCGGAGGTGGATGACGACATCGATATCGAGATCAACCCGGCCGACCTGCGTATCGATGTCTACCGTGCCAGTGGCGCCGGTGGCCAGCATGTGAACCGTACCGAGTCGGCCGTGCGCATTACCCATGAACCGACCGGTACCGTTGTGCAGTGCCAGAATGATCGCTCGCAGCACAAGAACAAGGCAACGGCCATGAAGCAGCTGAAGTCGAAACTCTACGAGCTGGAAGTGCAGAAGCGCAACGCAGACCAGAAGACCCTGGAAGACAGCAAGTCGGATATAGGCTGGGGCAGCCAGATCCGTTCCTATGTGCTGGACCAGTCGCGCATCAAGGACCTGCGTACCGGTGTGGAGACCGGCAATACCCAGGCGGTGCTGGATGGTGATCTTGATCTTTTTATAGAAGCCAGCCTGAAAAGCGGGCTTTAGTCTTGAAGGCAGCCAGAGAACCCGTGTTGTCATTCCCGCGCAGGCGGGAATCCAGCCTTGAGCGGTGTACGATCGTTTCCGGCTGGATCCCCGCCTGCGCGGGGATGACGATAATTGTTTTTGCATGCGGTGTGCCAGCACCTCGAATATGAATTAACATGTACGGAAAATCATGACAGACCAGGACGAAAACGCACTCATTGCGCAACGGCGCAGCAAGCTGGCGGCATTGCGGGAGGCGGGTAATCCCTTCCCGAATGATTTTCGCCGCAACGCCGTTGCCGGTGAGTTGCACGCCGAGTACGGTGACAAGGACAATGAGACACTGGAAGCCAGTCCGGTGCGTGTCAAGGTGGCCGGTCGACTGATGGCCAAGCGCGTTATGGGCAAGGCCTCATTTGCACAGCTACAGGATATGTCGGGCCGCATCCAGCTGTTCCTGCAGCGTGACAGCCTGCCGGATGGCGTGTACCAGGCCTTCAAGGGCTGGGATATCGGTGACATTATTGCCGCCGAGGGCACAATATTCAAAACCAGGACCGGCGAGTTGTCGGTGCGAGCCGATACGATTCGCATGCTGACCAAGTCATTGCGCCCGTTGCCGGAGAAGTTCCACGGCCTCACTGACCAGGAAACCCGCTACCGGCAGCGCTATGTCGACCTGATCATGAACGAGACCTCACGCGCAACGTTCCGCATGCGCAGCGGCATCGTGCAGTTCATTCGTGAATACCTCAACGGGCAGGGTTACCTGGAGGTCGAGACGCCGATGATGCAGGTCATCCCGGGCGGCGCCACGGCGCGTCCGTTCACGACCTTTCACAACGCACTGGAAATGGATCTGTTCCTGCGCATTGCACCGGAGCTGTACCTGAAACGGCTGGTCGTGGGTGGCTACGAGAAGGTCTACGAGATCAACCGCAACTTCCGTAACGAGGGTCTGTCGACGCGCCACAATCCGGAATTCACCATGCTGGAGTTTTACCAGGCCTATGCGGATTACCAGGATCTGATGGACCTGACCGAAGATCTGCTGCGCAGCATGGCGCAGCAGTTGCTTGGTGCTACCACGCTGGAATACCAGGGCAGTCGTTACGACTTCGGCAAGCCGTTCCGGCGCATGACGGTGCGCGACTCGATCCTGCACTTCAACCCTGATTTATCAGCCGCCGATATCGATGACATTGAACGGGCGCGGGCCGTTGCCGATGCGCTGAATATTCCACTCAAGGACAGCTACGGTCTCGGCAAGATCCAGATCGAGATCTTTGAGAAAACCGTGGAAGGGCGACTGGACGATCCGACCTTTATCACGGCCTACCCTACGGAGGTGTCGCCGCTGGCGCGCCGCAATGACGATGACCCGTTCGTCACCGACCGTTTTGAATTCTTTGTCGGTGGGCGCGAACTGGCCAACGGATTTTCAGAGCTGAACGATGCCGAGGACCAGGCCGAGCGCTTCCGTCAGCAGGTCGTGGACAAGGATGCCGGCGACCTGGAAGCGATGCACTTCGATGCCGACTACATCCGTGCCCTGGAACACGGTATGCCGCCGACGGCCGGGGAAGGCATTGGCATCGACCGGTTGGTAATGCTGTTTACCGATTCGCCCTCCATCCGGGACGTGTTGTTGTTCCCGCACATGCGTCCGGAATAACCAGGCGAGCATGTACTGATGGGCAGACTGAAAAGCTTCCTGATGACATCCCTGCTGGGGGGCGTGCTCGTGATCCTGCCGGTGGCCATCCTGGTGTCTGTGACCCTCTGGATCTTCCGCCTGATAACGGGGCTGATCGAGCCATTAACGCGGCTTCTGATAAAGGATTCACAAGTCAATGTATTTGCGGCCGATTTCATAGTTATCATATTGATACTGGCGGCCTGTTTCTTTGTCGGTGTGCTGGTTCGCACGCGGCTCGGGGCGTTCTTCTACCGCTTGATCGAGAACCGTATCCTGAGGCTTGCCCCGGGCTACTCGATGATCAAGGAGACCGTGCTGCAGATCTTTGGCAGCAAGAAGGATTCACCTTTCTCATCGGTTGCGCTGGCGCAGGTGTTTGGTAACGAAACCCTGGTGACGGCGTTTATCACCGATACACATGCGGATGGCAGCTACACCCTGTTTGTTCCGACTGGCCCGAATCCAACCTCCGGACTGATCTATCACCTGGAAGGAAAGTACGTGCACCCGGTGAATGTGCCGGTACAGGATGCCATGCGCTCGATTATCAGTTGCGGAGCAGGTTCTGCAAAACTGATGCAGGAGTTTACCGACGGAAAGCTGTCGGGCTGACCCGGTCAGTTGCGCGCAAGATCGGTAACATTGATATAAAGCCTGAGGCGCTGTCCCGGCTGCAGGTACTTATCCCTGGGCAGGTTGTTCCAGCGCCGCACGTCCTGGATGCTGACATTGAATTTCCTGGCAATCTTGTACAGCGAATCACCACGCCTGACCGTGTACTTGATGGTGCGGACATGTTTTTCGCTGCTATTGCCGGAATCCCTGGTGTGAATCACCAGTCGCTGGCCCGGGCGAATGAGCTTTGACGCATCCAGTCCGTTCCAGTGGCTGACCTGTTGCACGCTGACCTGATGCCTGCGTGCGATATCCCACAAATTGTCGCCATTCTGCACCGTATAGGCCAGCGTCTGACTGGCCGTTGAGCTGCCGCGGTGTTTGCCGTTCAGACTGGCATATTGCGACGGGTCACGTGCAGCCACGGGTACCAGCAGGTAGCGTCCGGCGCGGATGCGGGTGCTGCTCAGTGTGTTGGTGCTGCGTAGCACGGCCACGGTGGTGTCGTAGTGACTGGCGATATGACTGAGTGTCTCACCGCGCTCGATTCTGTGTCGTACCCAGCGGGTGCGCTGTGTATCCGGCAGTTGTGCGAGGTTTTCCCGGAAGCTGTCCAGACGGTCGGCGGGAATGGCCAGCTGGTGCGGGCCGTCCGGGTGCGTTGCCCAGCGATTGTATCCCGGGTTGAGCCGGTGAAGTGCCGCGGTTTCCATGCCGGCCAGTTCAGCGGCGACCGCCAGGTCAAGCTGTCCCTGTGTGTCAGATACCGAGAATGCCGGCAGGGGTTCCAGAGCGGCGAGTGATACGCCATAGCGATCCGGCTGGCGCACGATGGCGCTGATTGCCAGCAGCCGCGGCACATAGGCGGCCGTTTCCCTGGGCAGTCTCAGGTGCCAGAAGTCGGTCGGCTGGCCGTCCTGGCGGTTGCGCCGGATGGCATTACGCACGGTGCCACCGCCGGAGTTGTAGGCCGCCAGTGCCAGCTGCCAGTCTCCGCCGAACTCCTTGTGCAGCCTGCCGAGGTGGTCCAGTGCCGCGGTAGTGGACTCGACCACGTCACGCCGGCCGTCATACCACCAGTCCTGTTTCAGTCCGTACATCCTGCCGGTGCCGGGAATGAACTGCCACAGTCCGGCGGCACGGCCGTGTGAATAGGCGAACGGGTCATAGCCGCTTTCGACAAACGGTAGCAGTGCAATCTCGGTGGGATAATTACGCTTCTCGACTTCGGCAAGGATGTAGGCCAGGTAGGGCGAGGCACGCCGTAAAATCTTTTCCACGTCACCGGGGTGCCTGCTGTAGGTGCGGGTCTGTGCTACGACGGTTCTGTGGTTGCTGGTCGGTAAGGCGAAACCGTCGCGCAGGCGGGTCCAGAAATCGACCGGTTCCGCGCTGGCGATCACCGGTTGTGCTGTCTGCGCCGCAGCTTGAGCTGGCGGTCGCGTTGTCTGTGCGCCGGGTGCCGTGCTCTCGGGGCGGGCTGTGGGCGGCTCCACGATCTGCGTGCGGGTTGCCACAGAGGTACAACCGGCCAGCAGCAGGATGACAAGGACAATCTGTGTTAGTTGCGTTCCCTTCATATTATTCAGTTATCGACGCTTTCGAAAACGCGCTTGAGACAATGAATGTGACGCAGGTCACTGTTGTGAGTTTACAGGGCCCCTGCCGGGATGCTGCCTGCCGGTGGCGCAGGCGAATGCTGACAGTCCGGGCCGTGCAGGTCAAACGTTTTGGGCAGGTGTGGTTTTTATGACGCGGGTCGACGCAATATGCGGTATCATTTCGCGGCAATGAAGAAGGATGTTCCTGTCTTTGAGCGCGCCACTTCACTGTACGCCTGGTACCGGCGTCCGCTGGGCCGCGCGCTGGCGGATGCGGAACTTGCCGCACTTACCGAGCGGCTGACCAACCTGTTTGGCTATCACATGCTTGTCGTCGATCCGCCCTGGGAGCAGTGCGTACTGGACGACAGCCGGATCGCGCACCGGGTTATTCAGAGTGTCGGGCCTTTAGCTCGCCCCGGCGTTGGTCTGTCTGCAGACACCGACCAGTGGCCGATCATGACGGACTCGGTTGATGTGGTGCTGTTGCCCCACACGCTGGAGTTGAGTGCCAACCCGCACCAGGTGCTGCGCGAGGCCGATCGCAGCCTGATTCCGGACGGTCACCTGGTCATCCTCGGCTTCAACCCGTTTGGCCCATGGGGTCTGCGGCGCCTGCTATCATGGCGCAGCGGGGGGCTGCCCTGGGGGGCGCGCTTCCAGAGCCTGCATCGCATCAAGGACTGGCTCGAGCTGCTTGGATTCGATACCCTGCACAGCCATTACCTGTTTCAGCGTCCCCCGGTGCAAAGCCAGCATGTGCTGCGCAGGCTGCAGTTCATGGAGCCGGCGGCTGGCACGGGCCGTATGCTGCTGTCTGCCGGCTATATCCTGGTGGCCAGGAAGCGCAGTATCGTGATGACCCCGCTGCGCGATGCACAGCGTATGCACAAGCGGTTATTTCCGGTGGGTATACCAAGTTCCACTCAAGGCAATGTGCGCAGAGTCAACTGAAACCGAGATCTTTACTGATGGTGCCTGTCGCGGCAATCCCGGCCCGGGTGGCTGGGGCGTGCTGCTGCGCCACAATGGACACGAAAAAGAGCTCTACGGCGCAGAGCCGATGACCACCAATAACCGCATGGAGCTGATGGCGGCCATCCAGGGACTGGAAAGCCTGAAACGGCCATGCCGGGTACAGCTCACCACGGACTCGCAATACGTGCAAAAGGGCATCCAGGAATGGCTGGAAGGCTGGAAGCGGCGCGGCTGGAAGACGGCGGCCAGGAAACCGGTAAAAAATGTCGACCTGTGGCAACGCCTGGACAAGGCCGCGAATGGCCACGATATCCGCTGGTCATGGGTGAGAGGTCACAGCGGCCACCCCGAAAACGAGCTGGCCGATGCGCTTGCCAACAAGGCCATTGACGAGCTGTTGTAGTGGCCGCCTGTCACAAATCACACTTGCGACGTGCGCGTACGGACATTTTATATACACAACAAGACACTGAAAAATAGACTATGCGACAGATTATTCTTGATACTGAAACCACCGGCCTGGAGCCGGCTGACGGGCACCGTATTATAGAAATCGGCTGTGTAGAGATGATTGACCGGCGCCTGACCGGTAGCACCTACCACCAGTACGTCCAGCCCGATCGCCAGATCGATGCGGGTGCTATCGAGGTACACGGCATCACCAATGAATCACTTGCCGACAAGCCGCGCTTTGCCGATATTGCCGGTGAGTTTCTCGACTTTATTCGCGATGCCGAACTGGTGATTCATAACGCGCCGTTTGATGTCGGTTTTATTAACCATGAATTCCGTCTGCTGGGTGATGCAACCGCCCCCCTGGAAGAGTACTGCAGTGTGCTGGATACCCTGGGGCTGGCGCGACGTATGCATCCCGGTCAGCGCAACAGCCTCGACGCGCTGTGTCGACGCTATGAAATCGACAATTCGCAACGCGAACTGCATGGTGCATTACTGGATGCCGAGATCCTGGCTGATGTATATCTTGCCATGACCGGCGGGCAGGTCAGCCTGTCACTGGATGCCGCCAGCGCTGCGCACAATGAAGGTGCGGATGCCACCATCCGGCAGCTGGCGGCCGATCGTCCGGCATTGAAAGTGATTCACGCAACAGTGGATGAACTGGCTGCACACGAGGCGCGCCTGGATGCCATTGACGGCAGTTGCGACGATGTCCCGGTGTGGCGTCGCATGGACGCCTGAGGAAAGGAAAAACCGGGTCAGTTTTCTTCATTGGATTTGCTTGCATAATGCTGACGTAGCGCTGTCCACTCAGTGAGCTGCAGCTGGACGCGGTGGTTAATTGTGTGCTCCGGGAAGGTGCCGTCCGCATCCGGCACGCCGGCCTCCAGACCGGTCAGCAGCTCCATGGCAGGTTCTATGTGATCCATGGCATAGATGCTGAACTGGCCATTTTCCGCGGCCTCCACAACATCCTTGCGCAACATCAGGTCCTTTACGTTTGCAGAAGGAATAATCACTCCCTGGTCCCCGGTCAGACCTCTCGCATTACAGATATCGAAGAACCCCTCAATTTTCTGGCACACACCCCCAATGACCTGTATCTGTCCATGTTGATTGACGGAGCCAGTGATTGCCAGCGACTGCTTTAGCGGGATGCTGCCCAATGCAGACAACAGGGCACAGAGTTCGGCTGCAGAGGCGCTATCGCCCTCGACCTGGCCATAGGTCTGTTCAAATACCAGGCTGGCCGAAACCGAGAGGGGTTGGTGTCGTGCATAACGCTGGGCCAGATATGAGGTCAGGATCAATACCCCCTTGGAATGAATAGACCCGCCCTGTTCGGTTTCGCGTTCGATGTCCACGAACTCTCCGCTGCCGAGTCGTGCGGTTGCGCTGATGCGGGTCGGCGTACCAAAAAGATAATCACCGAGGTAAATGACCGTAAGGCCGTTTATCCGGGCAAGTTGTGAGCCACTGGTTTCAATATTGATGGTACCGTTTAATATATCTTCCTGCAGTTGTTCCTGCAGTTGATTGACACGGTGGATCTGGGCATCTATCGCGTTTTGTACATGGGTTGCAGTGATTATGGAGCTGTCTGCCTTTCCGGCCGCATAGTCCGCCTCCTGTAGCAGCTTCAGTAACCCCTCCATATGCAGCGACAGCTTCAGGCCATCCTGTGCCTCGCGGACGCTGTGCTCGATGATTTGTGCGACACCGTCACGATCGATAGTACGCAGACCTTCGCGGCTTTGCAGCGTGGCAACCAGTCGCGCATAGAGCGGTTCGTTGTTTTCTTCCCTCGACAGTTCCTCGGCGAAGTCAGCGGTGACCTTGAACAGCAGGCTGAACTCGGGATCGTAGAATTTAAGCAGGTAGAACAGCAGGCGACTACCGACCAGCACCACCTTCAGATCTATCGGAATCGGTTGTGGCTCGAGCGATATGGTGCTGATCAGGCTGAGTTGATGTTCCAGTGACTCGATGTGGACTTTCTTTGCCTTGATGGCGCGTTTCAGCCCTTCCCACGCGAACGGGTTTGATAATACCTTCTCAATGTCCAGGATCAGGTAACCGCCATTGGCCCGATGCAATGCCCCGGGTTTAATCAGGGTGAAGTTGGTGCTGAGTGTTCCCATGCGCGCAAAGTGTTCCACCCGACCAAGCAGATTGTGATGCGTGGGATTATCTTCATAAATAACCGGGGCACCCTCTGTGCCCGAGTTATCGACCAGCACATTGACCTCATAGCGGACAAACTCGGGAATCTGGCTGGATAAAACCGGCTCTTCGGGGTCTCCCGCCTGACGGAACATATCGACGTTCTCGATGATGTCCCGTTTCACTTCTCCAAGATACGTGATGACCTTATCGAATGGCTGGTACTGCCTTTCCAGCTCTGCAATAAACCCGGTAACCGTCAGTTCAATGGTTTCCTGATCCAGCGCCCTGAACCGTTGTCGCAGCTCGCGTTGCCATTCAGGGACCAGCTGCATGGTTTTGCGCAGATCCTCCTTCATTTTATCGAGAGATTTGCCCAGGCGTTGTTGCTCCCTTTTCGGCAGTTTCTCGAACTCTTCCGGTGAAAGCGGCTCTCCATTTCGTTGTGGAGTTAATGTAAACCCGGTCGGGCCGCGCAACAGTACAATGCCTTTTGCAGCTGCCTTCTTGCCGATCTGCATGGCAGCCTGATCTTCACGGTTCTTGAAGTCGTCTTTTATTTCCTGCGCCCTGCGACGATATTCGTCGCCCTGAAATGCCGCCGGGATGGCGCTTAGCAGATCATCGATCAGTTGCTGCATATTCACGCGCAATTGCATTCCCAGGCCAGGAGGAACTTCCAGTACCTCCGGGCAGTTGGGGTCATGGAAATTGGCGACATAACACCAGTCCACGGGGGGCGGGCTGGTTGCAGCCTGCTTTTTCAGTGTATTTTCAATCAGTACGTGACGGCCCAGACCGGTTGAGCCCATGACATAGAGATTAAATCCCTCGAAGGGCATCCCTACACCGAACTCAATGGCTTCCTGTGCTCTTTCCTGGCCAAGGATGTCCGGAAGCGGCTCCAGCTCAGCGGTGGTCTCAAATGCAAGACTTTCCAGATTGCAGCCGTGGTATAGCTGATCGGGTGGCAGCGGCTGTTGGCCGCTATCATTCTTCATGACGCGACGCTAGAGGCGAGCAGGCAGGTGGCTGCGAATATCGTCCAGGCTATGGGCCGCAAGATTCTTCGGTATTTCAGACTCCACCAGCTGCTGCAGGGCGCCCGAACAGTTTTTTCTTACCATGCCGAGAAATCCTGGCTCGGCTACCACGTAGAGCCTGTTGATTTTTCCACTGACACGGGCAGACTCCAGTGTCTCGCACAGACGTGCCGCGAAATGCATTTTCCCCTCTTGCTTGGCGGCTGATTCGTGTCCTACGTCATGACTCTGGCCGCGGCCCCTGCCTGATCTGTCAGAGACCATGTCACCTTCATGCATTCGGGCCTCGGGGTGGGCCAGGGTCTGAACCTCTATCAGCGAGCTGTCCGGTTTCTCCGCGGAGAAGATCCTAGCCCGGCTTGAGTCGGCTACAATAATCCAGATAGTACTCATAGCAGGTGCCTCTTGATCAAATTAAGATTCTTGACTGGCAGCAACCATCAGGATGCATTTTTTACAGTCCTCGTTTTCAGTATACAAGAAAACCAGGATTATCAGCGAGGTTTGCAGGGGCGTCTGCGAGTGGCGGCAACTGCGCGACAGGCCCCTGGCGGGGGTTACCCCTGGACAGGTACCGAAAAAATGCCCCGAAGTCCACCAGGCCTTTCTGCCAGACCATGAGCGTGGTGATATCACCGAATGGTGAAAATGCACCGCCGGCATTGGCCGCGACCACGATATTGATGCAGCCCAAACCGACAAACTTCTTGTTATCCTTGCCAACGGCCAGTACTACCGCACACATCACCAGTGCCGTCGTCAGGTTATCCAGCATGGGCGACAGGAGAAATGCCAGCAGGCCGGTCATCCAGAACAGACCCCGGTAACCGAGGCCCCTGCGTACCAGGTCGGCACGCAGTGATTCGAAGACCATTCGCTCATCCATGGCGTTGACGTAGGTCATCGCGACCAGCAGGAACAAAAACAGTTCGGAGAATTCCAGCACATTATGACGCAGCGCCGTCTCCACCGTGTGGGTGTCACCATTGCCCGCATACACGAATGCGATTGCACCCCAGATGATGCCGGCTGCCAGGATGACGGGCTTTGACTTGCGCAGGTGCGTGAATTCTTCCGTCATCACCAGGAGGTAGGCGAGTACGAAGACCCCGATGGTGAACAGCCCGATTGGGGCCTGTGTCAGGTCGAGTGTCTCGCCGCCACTCAAGGCGGCTTGTGCGGTTGCCGGGAGCGGGCAACAGAACAGGGCCGGTCCGGCGAGTCGCCTGATATAACCTTTCAAAATCAGCACCTTTCGATTAATTCGGGCAGGCATAACATGGCCCGGGCGGGCGCCAAGGATAGCATAGCCCGGTCCCGTATTTCAGATTCCGGCGGTTGCGCCGATACATGGATAGTACGCTTGAGCCA
>CBEULV010000065.1:0-11298 GCA_965544015.1 uncultured Gammaproteobacteria bacterium
CCACGATAATCTCGTTGCCGATTTCCATGATGATGGTAAAGCGCAACGAGCCGCTATCGATCCAGCCGTCCCGGGAGCAGAAGCGGCTTAATTCGCGGCAGGAATTCAGGTAGGAGCCGATCAGCGTCATGACAACGGCCACGACTGTATGTATGTGTATCCGGGTGGGTGTAATGATGTGGTGGTTATCAACCGGTTCTTCCTCCTTTTCATGAAGCTACATGCCAGCCTGACAGGGTGGGCAGCGTGTAAAAAAGTATAGGAGAGAATCGCGGGTATGCAATTTACCCGCCAAGTCAGCCAATAAAGTTGGCTGGAAACAAGGAGTTAATGATTGACCGGAGTGAATAAGGACCGGGACGCTGGATGTCGCCCCGGTCCGTGACTGCATGGACGGCTGGTCAGCTGTCGCGGTTGTGCATGATGCGTTCAATGATCGGTGCCAGGATTATTTCCATGGCAAAGCCCATTTTGCCGGCCGGTACCACAATGGTGTTTCGGCGTGACATGAACGAATCATCCAGCATCCTGAGCAGGTTGGGGAAATCGATCTCCAGTTTGCGCGGGTCCTTGAAGCGAATGACCACGAAACTTTCATCCGGCGTCGGGATGTCGCGGGCGATAAACGGGTTGGAGGTGTCCACGGTCGGTACACGCTGGAAGTTGATGTCAGTGCGTGAGAACTGCGGTGTTATGTAATGCACATAGTCGTGCATGCGGCGCAGAATGGTATCGGTGACGACATCGGCGGAATAACCGCGTTGTTCGCAGTCACGGTGAATTTTCTGGATCCATTCCAGGTTGACGATCGGAACCACGCCGATCAGCAGGTCGACATGCTTGGCAACGTCGCTATCGTCAGTGACGATACCGCCGTGCAGCCCCTCGTAGAACAGCAGATCGGTGTCTGTTCCGACTTTTTCCCAGGGTGTGAACTCGCCCGGGTTCTGGCCAAACGGTTTGGCCTCTTCCTTGCTGTGCAGGTAATAACGGCGTTCGCAGGCACCGGTCTCAGCATAGCTGCTGAAGGTCTCTTCCAGCTTGTCGAAGACGTTCGCTTCCGGACCGAAATGGCTGAAATTCGTATTGCCACTGGCCTCGGCAGCCTGCATGGCTTCCTTCATCGCGGCACGGTCATAGCGGTGGTAGCTGTCACCCTCGATCACAACGGGGTTGACGCCCTCGCGCAGGAAGATGTGTTCAAAGGCGACCTTGACGGTCGTGGTGCCCGCGCCGGAAGAACCGGTCACGGCAAGAATCGGATGTTTTCTGGACATGAGTAGCTCCTGGCCCTTATCTCATTGTTAAATCTGTTAGCAGATGGCGGCGAAGCGGCGGTTGCGGTCATACCGGCTTCGTGTGCCGTGCACAGCGATTGCATATCGTGTGGTCCAAACGAGCCGCGTATTGAACCATTTTTATCGCAACCAACTCAAGTTGTACCTTTCTCGCGCCCGAAGATCTCAATATTAATTAATAATATCAATGGCATGAAGAAAATACCGGGTTCCCCGCCCGTAGCCGGTTACGAACCCCGGTGGGCGATCGGCTTTCGGCGCCGGATTGTGGGGCCAGTGCGCGGGGCCAGAAAGGGTAGCAAGTTCGTTGCGTGTAGCATCAGGGGGAGCAATTTCAGTCATGCAGGAGGATGGAATATAATGACCTGCTTTGTGTTCCGTTTCACGTCGGAACCTGGGGATAACGTAATCGAAACCGAACTGAATATGGGATTGTAAGCGAGTATGAGCGAGAAACGACGAGAAGACCGTTGGCAGGACCGGTTCCTGCCCTTCCTTGCCTGGCTGGGTGATCTAAAGAAACCGGGAGTCCTGCGCGCCGACCTGATCGCCGGTGTCACGGTTGCGCTGGTGCTGGTGCCGCAATCCATGGCCTATGCGCAGCTGGCCGGTTTGCCCCCTTATTATGGTCTGTATGCTTCCTTTCTGCCTGGCATCGTAGCGGCACTGTTCGGTTCCTCGCGCCAGCTTGCCACCGGCCCGGTCGCGGTAGTTTCGTTGATGACCGCCTCGGCGCTGGAGCCAATCGCCGGCGCCAACCCTGAACTCTACATTGCCTACGCCATCATGCTGGCCCTGATGGTGGGTGTGTTCCAGATGGCGCTTGGTCTGCTGCGCATGGGTGTGCTGGTTAACTTCCTGTCCCATCCGGTGGTCGTTGGTTTTACCAATGCTGCGGCGATCATCATCGGTACCTCACAGCTGGGCAAGTTGTTTGGTGTCACTGCCGAGAAGGCCGAGCATACCTACGAAACCGTGTTCAATACCCTGGTTGCCGCAACCCAGCATACCCATATCGAAACCCTGATGATGGCCGTGCTGGCACTTTCCATTATGATCCTGCTGAAACGTTACCTGCCGGTCATTCCCAACGTGCTGATGGCGGTGGTGGTGACCACGCTGGTTTCCTGGCAGATCGGCTTTGAAGCAATGGGGGGCGGGGTAGTTGGTGTCGTGCCGGCCGGCCTTCCGCCGATCGCACTTCCGGCCTTTGATTTCCAGATCATGGCACAGCTGCTGAGCGTGACGGTGGCGATTGCCATTATTGGATTCATGGAGGCGATTTCCATTGCCAAGGCCATGGCCGTGCGTACCCGCCAGCGGCTGGATGCCAACCAGGAGCTGATTGGCCAGGGCCTTGGCAACATATTTTCCAGTTTATCCAGTGGCTACGCGGTGTCCGGTTCTTTTTCCCGTTCGGCAGTGAATATCGACGCCGGTGCCAGGACCGGTTTCTCTGCCGTGGTTACCGGCCTGGTGGTGGGTATAACCCTGATCGCCCTGACGCCACTGCTTTACCACCTGCCGCAGGCAACACTCGCGGCAGTGATCATTATGGCGGTGATCAACCTGGTGAAGATTGGGCCGATCAAGCATGCCTGGAAAGTGCAGCGTCATGATGCGATCGTGTCTGTCGTCACCTTTGTGCTGACCATAGTGTGGGCGCCGCATCTCGACAAGGGCATCATGGTGGGTGTGATTCTGTCGCTGATGCTGTTTTTGTATCGTTCCATGGCCCCCCGCGTCGCGGTGCTGTCACGCGATCCGGATGGCAGCCTGCGCGATGCCGATGTGCGCAAGCTGCAAACCTGCCGGAACATTACACTGATCCGTTTTGATGGCCCGCTGTATTTTGCCAACACCGGTTATTTCGAGGACAAGGTACTGGAGCGCGTGGCGCTCAAGCCGGATCTCAAGTTCGTCATCATTGACGCGGAAGGGATCAACGAGATCGATGCAACCGGCGAGGAAATGCTGCACACCCTTACGGAGCGGCTGCGAGAGGCCGGTGTTGAGCTCATTATCGCGCGCGCGAAAAAGCAGCTCTGGGATACCTTTGAGCGCACCAACCTGATGGAAACGCTGGGCCGTGATCATGTCTTTGCACTGCGCACCCAGGCATTCAACTATGCCTGGGACCGGCTCGGTGACAACCACGCCGAGACCTGCCCGTTGCGTGTGGCGCAGCCGGTAGAGGCCGAGTCCTGAGGCGGCGACCCGCCAGCTTCGGTTGACGGCTGAAATGACGCACCCCTGTAGGTCGGATTAGGCGTGCAGCGCCGTAATCCGACAGCTTCACTAAACCCGCTCGAACAGCAGGTCCCACACCCCGTGGCCGAGGCGTTGGCCACGCCGTTCGAATTTCGTGGTCGGGCGCCAGGCAGGTTTCCCGGAATAGTGTCCGGGGCCGGCGCAATTCCGGAACGCGCTCGATGCGCTGACCACCTCAAGCATATGTTGTGCGTAGTTTTCCCAGTCGGTCGCCATGTGCAGTATTCCGCCATGTTGCAGCTTCCTTGCCAGCAGCCCGATAAACCCAGGCTGGACGATGCGGCGTTTGTGGTGGCGTTTCTTGTGCCAGGGATCCGGGAAGAACAGCAACACCCGTTGCAGGCAATGATCGGGCAGATTGTGTTGCAAAATCTCGACGGCATCGTCACACATCACGCGCACGTTGCTGATGTGCTGCTCCTCCAGCGCCTGTAACAGGCGGCCCACACCGGGGCGGTGCACCTCGATGCCGATGAAGTCGCTCTCCGGGCTGGCCCGTGCCATGTCCAGCAGGGTGTCCCCGTTACCGAATCCAATCTCCAGCGTTACGGGTGCGCTACGCCCGAACAGGGCAGAGGGGTCGATCATCGTGTGGCTGTCAATACCATAGCGCGGCCAGAGCTCTTGCAGTGCCCGCTGCTGTGCGGCCGTCATGCGCCCTTCGCGGCGCACGAAGGAGCGGATTTTCCGGGTAAGGGGTAAAGCGTCAGCGCTCATGGCAGTGTCAGAATTCTTGTCGGCATGCGGGCTATTTTAGGTATTATTGTCCCGTAGGTAAAAACATGCTGTTCGGGGGAGCGTCTTTATGGACATGTTTGAGTTAGATCTCGGTAGCCTGCTGCAACAGCTGGAGCATCATGCGACCCTGGAGACCGGTCTGCAGCTGATGCCGATATTGCTTGCGGTGGCGGTCGCCGCTGTTATTCATCGTCTTGCCGACAGAAAGCTTGCTGCACGACTCAAGACGCCGGGACTGACTCTGCTGCGAGAACTGATCCTGCGCTCCGGGCGCCGCCTGGTGTTCCCCCTTTCTGCATTGCTGATCGTGCTGGCTGGCGACCTGCTGCTGCGACTGCTTGGACATGAAACCGCGCTGCTGGAGATCGTCGCCCAGTTACTGATTGCACTGGCCATCATCCGCATGCTGGTCTACGGCCTGCGGGTCGGGTTTGCACAGGGCCCCGCACTCAAGGCCTGGGAAAAGATCATCAGCACTACGGTGTGGGCAGTGGTGGCACTGCACCTGGTGGGTTGGCTACAGCCGGTCATTAATGGCATGGACAAGCTGGCCATCGAGGTTGGTGACGGCCATATCTCGTTACTGATGGTCGTAAAACTGGTGCTGCTGTCAGCGCTGTACCTGCTGCTGGCATTCTGGCTATCCGGTCTGGTGGAGCAGCGCCTGAGGGCATCGCCGCATATCAACGCCAGTCTCCGTGTTGGCCTGTCCAAGGTGGTGAAATTCTCCCTGTTGACGCTGGCCATCCTGATGGCGCTGACCGAGGCCGGCCTGAACCTCGCATCACTCACCGTATTCGGCGGCGCAATCGGTATCGGCCTGGGCTTTGGCCTGCAGAAGATCGTTAGCAACTTTATCAGTGGCTTTATTCTGCTCGGTGATCGCTCGATACGACCGGGTGATGTCATCACCGTGGGTGATAACTTCGGCTGGGTCAAGGAGCTGCGCGCGCGCTACATCGTGGTGCGCAACCGCGACGGCGTGGAAACACTCATACCGAATGAAAACCTGGTGACCACGGATGTGATTAACTGGAGCTACAGTGATCGCAATGTGCGCGTGCGCATACCCGTGCAGATCAGTTATGGCGATGACCCGGAGCAGGCCATGGCCATCATGCTGGATGCGGGCAAGGCACAGCCACGTACCTTAAAGCAACCCGAGCCGGTGGTGCGCCTGATGGAATTTGCCGACAGTGGCATCGCGCTGGAGCTGCGTATCTGGCTTATCGATCCCGAGGAGGGTGTTGGCAGTATCAGGTCGGATATCAACCTGGCGATCTGGCATGGCTTCAAGGAAGCGGGCATTACCATTCCGTTCCCGCAGCGCGATGTGAATCTGCGTTATATGAATTCACCTGTCGGGGCCGATCCGGCATAAAATGCCTTGCGCAAAGCCGCAGGGACGAACAGAAAAACATTCTCACGCAAAGCCGCAAAGGCGCAAAGAAAACATAAAAACAAAGCCACAGAGAACACAGAGTTCTTGGAGAATAACACTACGTCGTTCCCGCGCAGGCGGGAATCCAGCCTTAAAAAACTACCTGCTGGCAACATCTTGCAGAAGCGCCCCCATATTCGTGGAGACAGGCTTGTTGGTGGGTAATACCTGCGCATTTATCCTGGCTGGGTCCCCGCCTGCGCGGGGATGACGGTATTTTCTATCTCTGTGTACTCTGTGGCTTTGTTTTTATGTTTTCTTTGCGGCTTTGCGCGAGATTGGTTCTAGAAAAACGTTCCGTCGATGGGTGACGATGCGCTTGCGAAACGCTTGCGCGGTATTCGTCCGGCGCGGAATGCTTCGCGTCCGGCCTCGATGCCTTTCTTCATGGCGGAGGCCATCAGCACCGGGTCTTTGGCGCCGGCAATGGCGGTGTTCATCAGTACGCCGTCACAACCCAGCTCCATGGCAAGGGCGGCATCGGATGCCGTGCCGACACCGGCGTCGACCAGGATCGGCACCGTGGCGTTTTCCACGATGGTCATGATGTTGTGCGGGTTGCGGATGCCCAGCCCGGAGCCGATTGGCGCGGCCAGCGGCATTACCGCGACACAACCCATATCCTCGAAACGCTTCGCGATAATCGGGTCGTCGTTGGTGTAGACCATGATCCTGAAGCCGTCTTTCACCAGTGTCTCGGTAGCTTCAATCGTCTGCATGATGTCCGGGAACAAGGTCTTTTCATCACCCAGCACCTCAAGTTTTACAAGGTCATGCCCGTCCAGCAGTTCGCGTGCCAGCCGGCAGGTGCGTACCGCGTCTTCTGCGCTATAGCAGCCGGCGGTATTCGGCAGCAGGGTGTATTTCTCCGGGGGTAGCACATCCAGCAGGTTGGGCTCGTTCGGGTCCTGGCCGATATTGCTGCGGCGAATGGCAATGGTGACAATCTCGGCGCCACTGGCCTCGGTGGCGGCCTTTGTTTCTGCCATATCCTTGTACTTGCCGGTGCCGACCAGCAAGCGCGATCGATATTCGACCCCGGCGATGATAAGTGGATCTGGTGAAGATTCTACGGGCTGCAGGACAGTGGACATAGCTGGATAACTCTTTGATTATATGATAAAGATAACAGTTTTACAGGGTTTTCAACCACCGCCAATGGCATGCACGATCTCGACCCGGTCACCAGGCTGAATCAGATGATGATCAAAGCGGCTGCGTGGCACGATCTCGCGATTGATCTCCAGCGCGAGGCGCTTGCCGGCCAGGCCCAGTGAATCCAGCAATTCGCTGGCGCTGGTTTGGCCCGGGACGGCCCGGGTGGTACCGTTAACAGTAATATCCATGGTTTTGTCGGGGCTGTTCACCAGGGACATTCTACCGTAATCGGCGCGTCGTGGCCGCACCGATGTTCGGCGGGAGGAGAGGCGTTTAATGACACTCATGACAGAAGACATCATTTCCGTCGAGCAGGCGGGCACCCTTGACGGGTTGATGTTTCAGCGTGTTCGCCGCACCCCGGATGTACTGGCCTATCGCAGCTATGATGCCGATACAAAGCGCTGGCGCGACACCAGCTGGGGCGAGGTTGGCCGTGAGATCGCCCGCTGGCAGGCGGCAATGGCTGCCGAGGGGCTGGGCGCTGGCGATCGTGTAGCCGTTCACATGCGCAACAGCAAGGAATGGGTGTATTTCGACCAGGCCGCGCTGTCTTGCGGGCTGGTGGTGGTGCCGCTGTATCCCGATGACCGCCCGGACAATATTGCCTATATCATGGAGAATTCCGCGGTCAAGTTATTGCTGGTGCAGGATGCCGCCAGCTGGAAGCGCCTGGCGCCGGCGCTGGCCGGCCAGGAAGACCTGCAGCGTGTGCTGATTCTCAATCCGTCGAAACGTGATGCCCCGGAATCCCTGCTGCAGGATGACCGGGTGCGATATGTCTCCGACTGGCTGCCGGAACAGGCCGGGCCATTACAAAAGCGTGACGGTGATCCGCATGCACTGGCATCGATCGTATATACCTCGGGTACCACCGGGCGGCCCAAGGGCGTCATGCTGT
This sequence comes from uncultured Gammaproteobacteria bacterium, assembly GCA_965544015.1. Classification (GTDB taxonomy): domain Bacteria; phylum Pseudomonadota; class Gammaproteobacteria; order UBA9214; family UBA9214; genus UBA9214. The sequence goes on from CBEULV010000065.1 coordinate 7,808, forward strand.
CGCATCACAACATGATGTCGATTGCCCATTCGGCGCTGATCATGATCGACGTTTTCCAGGAAGACCTGTTCCTGTCGTTCCTGCCACTGTCGCATACCCTTGAGCGCACTGCCGGCTACTACCTGCCGGTCATGTCCGGATCCGGTGTGGCCTATGCACGTTCCATCCTGCTACTGGCCGAGGATCTGCAGAATATACAACCCACCGTGCTGATTGCTGTGCCGCGCATCTTCGAACGTGTGTTTGCGCGTATCCAGGGACAGATGGACAAGCAGTCCGCGCTGAAACGTGCACTGTTCAACCTGACCACTGAAGTCGGCTGGCAACGCTTCCAGCGTCAGCAGGGGCGGGCCGGCTGGCAGCCCAGACTACTGGCCTGGCCGTTACTCAACCGCCTGGTGGCCAGCAAGGTCACCGAAAAACTGGGCGGGCGCCTGCGGATGGCAGTCAGTGGTGGCGCTCCCCTGTCGCTGTCGGTGGCGAAGATCTTTATTGGTCTGGGCGTACCGATCCTTCAGGGGTATGGGCTGACCGAGACCAGTCCGGTGATCAGCGTGAACGTGCCGGAAGATAACGAGCCCGCCAGTGTCGGTATCCCGCTGAACGATGTCGAGGTGCGCATCGGGGACAACGAGGAACTGCAGGTGAAGACACCCGGAATGATGCAGGGCTACTGGAACAACCATGTCGCTACCGCCGAGATCATCGATGCTGACGGATGGTTGCACACCGGTGACCAGGCGCGTATCGAGAACGGGCACATCTACATTACCGGGCGTATCAAGGACATTCTGATCATGTCCAACGGCGAAAAGATACCGCCCATGGACATGGAACTGGCGGTCTGCCTGCTGCCCGCCGTGGAGCAGGCGCTGGTGATCGGGGAGGGTGAGTCCTGGCTCGCGGCCATCCTGGTGTTGAATCCGGAAGAATGGCCGCGGTTGGCGAAGCGTCACGGGCTGGGCCCCGATGCCGAAGACAGTCTCAAGGACCGGAAACTGCATGCTGAATTGCTCAAGGGCATCAGGAAAGCACTGAAGGATTTCCCCGGCTACGCCAAGATCCGGCGCGTTATCCTGACGCGTGAGGCCTGGACTGTGGACAACGGGTTGTTAACCCCTACGCTGAAAGTAAAACGTGCGCGGGTGCTGGAGCAGTTTACTGATGAAATTCGTGCGCTGTACGCTGACCGTCTGTGAACGGCATGCTGCATGTCGGTGCCGGATGTTACCAGCTCATATAGGAAAAACCCTGTTCCTGCAGCAGCATGATGTCATCGGCGCCGATGGGAACGACCTTTGCGAACGGCAGCAGGTCTTCCTTCGTCCATTTGAGTGACTTCATGGTATTGCCGCAGGCATGAAAGGCGACGCCGTATTGTGCCAGCGATGAGACGCGCTGTTGCAGTTCCACAGGTACCGGACGCTGTGGGTGCTTGCCAATAAGGTTAAGGCCCGGTCCAATGGCGCTTATTACGATCTGCACGTCATCACCGTATTTACGTAACAGCTCGCCGGCCGAGAATAATATACTCTGCCAATACTCGATATCGGCCTTGTTACACTGGTAGACGATGTTGTGCGCCGACTTGTCTTCGAAGTGTGTCTCGGTGTGATGTGCCTTTGCCCTGCCGGCGACCAGCAATCCGCCGAACAGGCCGAGGGTCTTGAGGGCAACGCGGCGTGCGCGATCTACCGGGTTGGATGGCTGCATAAGGGTCTCCTGGGGTGTTTGCTGGCGACTATTATAGGTAGACATCTGTTGGGCTGCTTTGTTCTTTCTAGGCACAAAAAGGGGACACACAAAAAGGGGACAGATTTATTTTAGGAAATGTCTGACTGAATGCCGTGGTTGCATATTCTAGTGTAAAGCAATTTTCTTGCACTGGAGGATATGTGGAAAAAATAAATCTGTCCCCTTTACGGGACCACTGTTCCGGGAATTAATTGCGCAGCAAGGTCATAAGTATAAACGCCGTTGAGCGCTTCGCCCTTTTCCGTCGCATAAAACTTCGCTTTATTAACGATCAATGCGTCAGGAAAATCGGCTTCTTTCTTTTTATTGCCGACCCTAACCGATTTTGCTTGTCGGTAGTCATTCAAGGCTCGCCACACGGTTTGCCCGTCCTCAAAACAAATATTAGCTTCTTCAAATAACGAATTAAGCACATTGATCATCGCTGTTTTGCCCAACCTGTATTTTTTCCCTTTGAGTGTCCACAGGGTTTCTGCCAGCACCACGTCTGTTATCAACACAGGTGTAGAGCCATTAATTAATCTGTCGGCCTTTGCCGCTTGCGTTTTGTTATCCCATAGCAGGTAACGAAGCAGTACATTGGTATCGATCGCAATCATGCCGACCCCTGGTCCAGGACACTCTGTAGAGATGCTTCGTCGGTCACTGAGGTATCACCTTTGACGTGTTTGAGAATCCCTTTGGCTGCGCCAGGGATCTTTTTGACAATAGTGATATGACCACCAGCAACAAAGCTCTGGTACTCGTCACCGGGTTCGATACCAACTTGCTGGCATTGATCAACAGGTAATGTGATTTGTCTTTTAGAACTGACTTTTGGCATGTCTCAATCACCTTTACAATGTGGCTATAAGTAAAGAATAGCAGTATCTTTACTATAATTCAATTAGTAAAGAATAGCCGGATGGTGGTCGAGAGGCTATCAGAGGTAATCTGCTGGATATGAAGGATATTTCCGGCAGGGGGCGAAGGTGAGTTCAATGGGGTCAGTGTCGATTGATCAGTCATTCTCTTTGCGATTTCCTGATTTTCTGTCGCCACCTCGCACCTTCGGTCGTGTCTGACGACCAAGTAACTCGGCCACTCGCTGGGCAAACCGGTCATTACCTATAACCCATTCCGTGTTGGTCATGCTCCTGATTTCATCAAGCACAACAGTATCAATAAGATTCCTGAATAATGCACGGTAGGCCGAATGACGCTCAGCAGCCGTACCGCCCAGTCGCAAATAAAGTGGATGTGGCGAAATAAAACCATTTGGTTTTCCCAGCGCATTAAAATGGTAGCTTGTCCAGGGGTATTCGCCAGGCGAATGCACCATGCCGGCACGAACAGGATTCAATTCGACATATCGGTAGCAAGTCAACAAATACCGTTCCGTATCAATCATGGCCGACTTGTAGCGCCCTTCCCACAAGGTTCCAGTTCGCTGGTATTTGTAGTTAAAATTCTGAACATAGCGCCTACCCAAGGACTGTAGGGCTTTTCCCAACCCATCACCTGTATCGGGCGTGATCAGCAAATGTACATGGTTTGTCATCAATACATAGGCATGTAAATAACAATGACTTTTCTGACATGCTTGCTTCAGGCTATCCAGATAAAAGCGGTAATCGTCATCATCCGCGAAAATAATATCACGGTTGATGCCTCGTTGAATTACATGCTGTGGTTGACCCGGCAGAACAAGCCGCTTGTGTCTGGCCACCAGTTCCCCTCCCTGAACCAGTCATTTA
>CBEULV010000066.1:0-11235 GCA_965544015.1 uncultured Gammaproteobacteria bacterium
CATCAGTGAGGCTGTTCAGGGCATCCCAGATGCCGCGCTGGTTCTCCAGTTGCGTTTTTTCCTCCACCAGCAGGGGGTCCAGCTTGATGCGTTCCTGTGCAGCCGGAAAGAACTGCGAGTTCAAATGATAGGCTTCTGCACGCAGGCGATGATAGTCTGCGCGGTAGGCGGTATTGGCCGGCACGGTTTGCAGCAGCGCCAGCACTTGGTCCGGGCGCTGCTCGGCCAGTGCCAGCGTTGCGCGCTGGATAACAAGACGTTGCCGGAGGTCATCGTCCAGCGGCGCGGCCTGCAACTCATCGAGCAGGCGGGTCGCAGGCGGGAAGGCCCCGCCGCGAATCAGGCTGCCGGCGGCCAGCAGCTGTAGTGAATATTTTTCCGGAATACCGGCGGCAGTCGCCGCATTCAGATACAGTTGTGCAGCGCCCTGGTAATTACCCAGCGCCTCCAGGGCATTGGCCCCGGATTGCAACTTGCTCGCGGTCGACGGGCCGCCGGGCCGCATGCCGGCACAGGCAGCCAGCAGGCCGGCGAGCAGGACAATCAGTAGCAGGTTAGCCAGTCGGTTGATGGATGAGGGCATGCGTAATCGAACAATCAGTGAATGCCGGTGACTCTACTGAAAAGGCATAGCGGCGTCCACTCTTTGGCGGTTTTATACCCTTAATATAGAAAGCAATATTCCGGAAATGACCAGGACAATGATGGATAACGGGAAGTGCGGCGTGTTATATGTGGTTGCCACCCCCATTGGCAATCTGGAGGATATTTCACAACGCGCCATCGGGGTGTTGGGCAAGGTGAGCCTGATTGCCGCGGAAGATACCCGGCACAGCCGCAAGCTGCTGAACCATTACGGTATCGCGGGCCACCTGCAGGCTGTGCATGAATACAATGAGCGGGATATCAGCAAGCGTTTGTTGCGCAAACTGGCGGACGGCCACGATATCGCCCTGATTTCCGATGCCGGCACACCGCTGATCAGCGACCCCGGGTTTGTGCTGGTGCGTGCGGCCCGCCAGGCCGGCATCCGCGTGGTGCCGGTGCCGGGTCCGTCAGCCCTGATCGCGGCGCTTTCCGTGGCCGGATTACCGACCGACTGTTTCCATTTCGAGGGTTTCCTGCCGGCAAAAGCGGCCGCACGCCGCGAGCGCCTGACCGCTTTGCAGTACGTCGACGCTACGCTGGTGTTCTATGAATCCAGTCACCGGATCGTCGACAGCCTGGCCGACATGGCCGCTTGCCTGGGTGGGGGGCGTAATGCCACGCTGGCGCGCGAGCTGACCAAGACCTTTGAAACGGTGCACGATGGCACGCTTGCCGAACTGAACGACTGGATACAGGCGGACAGCAACCAGCAAAAGGGCGAATTCGTGGTCGTGGTGCAGGGTGCAGTTACCGATCCGGCCGCACTGGATGCGGCTGCGCGGCACACCCTGGAGGTGCTGCTCGCAGAATTGCCGCTCAGGCAGGCTGCTGCGCTGGCGGCGAAGATTAGCGGGGTTTCAAAGAACCGTCTGTATGAATACGGGCTGGGTTTGAAGCGGGGGGAGTGATTCCAGAATCTCCTCGTCTAAATCTGCCAGGATGAACGGAAAATATAAAATCCTTGCCACAGAGTCCACGGAGTTCTCAGGGTAATCTCACATGTCGTTCCCGCGCAGGCGGGGCGGGAACCCGGCCTCCACTGCTGTCCCACCGATTCCCTCTCCCCCAGGGAGGACTGCATGGACGATGCACATGGATGTGCAAGTGTCGCGGGAGGCATGGATGCCGTGAGCGACCGCAGGAGGTAGAGCGACGCAGGACGCAGTTGCCGAGAGGGTTGAGGAGAGGGGATAAAACAGAGCGAGCGGCCTGCCAGCTGTTTCGGGTGGCCGGGGCAGGGCGCTGCTGACGGCAGCCGCTGTGTATCATGCGAGCATAACCGCGGCTACGGAGAAACCGCTTGTTATTCCCTGCCTTGAACGATATTCTTGCCACCAGCGATACGCTGGCTAACTGATAAAGCCCGTTGCCAGTATCAGAATAAAAACCCCGCTTGCGGGGTTCTTTTTTTTCCGTAGCCGGCGACAACCGCACGGCTCCAACGAGGATGTGCACATGAAAAAGCTGTTTATCGGCAACCTCCCGCAGGACGCCACTGAAGAATCCGTGCGCGAGATGTTTTCCGCCTACGGCACCGTGCGCTCCATCAGCGTGGCCTCGGATATCTTCACCGGCAGATGCAAGGGATTCGGTTTTATTGAAATGGAAGGTCACGAGGCACGTGCCGCGCAAGCAGGGTTGGACGGTAACATGGTTAGCGACGACAGGTCCCTGCGCGTACGTTTCGATGACCCGCGTGCCGCACGCGGACGCAAGCGTCGTTAACTGTCCCGGGCGACGGCGCGCTGTGCCGAACCCCTCGCTTTTTCTACTCCCCCTGCCGCCCCCTTCGATAAACACGACCCGGCGATAGCTGTCGCACCAGGCATCCAGTCTGCTTTGGCAGACCCGTCTGCGGCCCCCGGGGGCAGTCGGCCGTAGCGGCCGTTACGCCCGGCCTGATGTTGCCGGGCGCCGGCGCGAGTTCCCGGAAAATTTTCGGCTTTGGTTAGCCCCTGCAGCGTTCTTTGGTTTGCCGTGACTTGCGGAGGTGCCCGAACGCGACCTGGCCGCTGTGCTGCCACCGCCCCCGGATCTTTTGCCGCGCTGTTGCCCGGAGCCGTTACGGGGTTTGGGTCTTGCCCCCGCGCGCGCATTGCTGCGTCGCTGGATCGGTTCGGCGCGGATGGATGGATCCGGCTCATAATCCGGAATCACGACCTTGGGAAGGTCCCGTTTCAGCAGGCGTTCGATATCAACGAGCAGTTTGTGTTCGTCCACGCACACCAGCGACACCGCCTGCCCCTCGTTGCCGGCACGACCGGTGCGGCCGATGCGATGTACATAGTCCTCCGGCACGTTGGGCAGTTCATAATTCACCACATGCGGTAATTGATCGATGTCCAGGCCACGCGCCGCGATATCGGTGGCCACCAGTACCCGCACCTCGCCACACTTGAAGTCGGCCAGTGCGCGGGTACGTGCGCCCTGGCTCTTGTTGCCGTGGATCGCTGCGCTGCTGATGCCATCTTTTTCCAGCTGCTTGGAGAGACGATTGGCGCCGTGCTTGGTACGGGTAAACACCAGTACCTGGCGCCAGTTCTGTGAGCCGACCATGAAGGAGAGCAGCTCGCGCTTGCGCTCCCGGTCCACCGGATGGATCACCTGCGAGACCAGCTCGGTAGGAGTGTTGCGGCGCGCTACCTCGATCTGCACGGGCGCATCCAGCAGTTTATCGGCGAGTCGCCTGATGTCGCTGGAATAGGTGGCGGAAAACAGCAGGTTCTGGCGCTGCTTCGGCAGCAAAGCGAGAATCCTGCGAATATCGGGTAAGAACCCCATATCCAGCATGCGATCGGCCTCGTCCAGCACCAGGATCTCCACGGCGGAAAGATCCAGGGTTTTCTGTGATACATGGTCCAGCAGCCGCCCCGGTGTCGCCACCAGGATATCCACGCCGCGACGCAGCTGCTGTATCTGCGGATTGATCTTGACGCCGCCGAAAATCACCATCGAGCTCAGCGGCAAATGCTTGCCATAGGTGTTGACGCTTTCTGCAACCTGGGCAGCCAGTTCGCGTGTCGGTGTCAGAATGAGGGCGCGCACCGGGCGTCGTCCCTTGTGCTGCTGCGGGCGCGTGCTGAGGTGCTGCAACAGCGGCAGGGTGAAACCGGCGGTCTTGCCGGTGCCGGTCTGTGCGCCGGCCAGTATGTCCCGCCCCTCAAGAATGACGGGGATCGCCTGGCGCTGCACCGGCGTGGGTTCGCTGTAGCCCTGTTCGGCGACAGCACGAAGTAGTTCGGCCGACAGGCCGAGGGTGTCAAATGACATGGTATGGAATGCTCCTGGATCGGCCTACCGGTGACACATGTCCCGGGACGGTCTAGGCGGAATATGGTTGTTGATGTTCGAGGTTTGCCGGAAGGGTTACCGCGAGGACTCGGGTGCAGACCGAAGTGCACCGAACTGGCGCGAACTATACCGGAGACAGCAGGAGAAAGCGAAGTATGCTGCCAAACCACCTGCGGTCATGCACGGCATGGCCCAGGGCAGCCTCCTTCATGCCTTCAGCGACATTTGCACATCGATGTGCATCGGCCATGTGGTCGTATGTGAGCTAGGCTTTTTGGCTATCCCGGCTGTGTTGCCGCAATGCCCACTGTACATGCTCCCGCACCAGCTCCGACGGGTGATCGAGGCGGGCGTTGAGTGACCTGATTACGGCATCCGTGCCCGGTGCATTGCCAAGCGCCACGGCGATGTTGCGCAGCCAGCAGGTATGGCCGATGCGGTGGATGGGGCTGCCCTGCGTGTTGCGATCAAATTCCGCTTCGTCCCAGGCAAACAGCCTGACCAGTGCGCTGCTGTCCAGTCCGTGGCGCGGACTGTAGTCGTTTTCCCGCGTGGGTTCGGCAAAGCGGTTCCAGGGACACACCAGCTGGCAGTCATCGCAGCCATAGATGCGGTTGCCGATCAGGGGACGGAATGCTTCAGGTATTGCGCCACGCAGTTCGATGGTGAGGTAGGAGATGCAACGTCGCGCATCCAGCGTATAGGGCGCAATGATGGCATCGGTCGGACAGGCGTCGATACAGGCATGGCAGCTGCCGCAGTGATTGTCGCTCCGGTCGTCCACAGGCAGCGGCAGGTCGGTGTACAACTCCCCGAGGAAGAACCACGAGCCGGCGCTCTCGTTGATCAGGTTGGTATGTTTGCCGACCCAGCCCAGTCCGGCGTTCCGCGCCAGCGCCTTTTCCAGTACCGGGGCGCTGTCGGTGAAGGCGCGGTAGCCAAACGGCCCGGTCAGGCGGCTGATACGGTCGGCCAGTTGCTGCAGGCGCTTGCGAATGACCTTGTGATAGTCACGTCCGAGCGCATAGCGTGACAGGTAGGCCAGGGACGGGTCGCCCAGCACCGCATCGGCAGCATGTGCATCTCCCGGCCAGTAATCCATGCGCAGCGAAATGATTCGCAGCGTGCCGGGCACCAGTTCGGCCGGACGGCTGCGCCGGGGGCCATGACGCTGCATGTAGTCCATTTCACCGTGATGACCGGCAGCAAGCCAGTCGAGCAGGCGCGCCTCGTCTTCGGTCAGCTCTGTGCCGGTGATGCCGACTTGCTGAAAGCCCAGCTCCGCGCCCCATTGCCGGATCTGTGCGGCAAGGGCTGCATAGTCGATGTCGGGCGCGGGGGGGTCGCTCATGCTCACTGGATTTCTGTAGGTGCTTCAGAGTATGTTGCCGATAGTACCGGTGATTGTATAACCAATGACAGCAACAAGATGAACGTACTTCCATCTGCCGCACAAGCCGTTCCCCTATACAGCGCTATCCAGCTGCGTGAGCTGGATCGGCTGGCTATCGAGCAGGCCGGCATCCCCGGTTACACGTTGATGACGCGGGCCGCACTGGCGGCCTGGTCAGAGATACAGGCGCGCTGGCCGTCTGTGCGTAGCCTGGTGGTGCTGTGCGGCACCGGCAATAACGGTGGCGATGGTTACGTGCTGGCGCGACTGGCACGGTCCGACGGTTGCCAGGTGCGCGTGCTGCAGCTGGGGGATGCCGGGCGCATCCGCGCTGATGCACTCACGGCGCGGAATGACTGGCTCGAGGCCGGTGGCGCGGTCGCAGAATTTGACGAGGCCTCCCTTGCTTCGGCAGATGTTGTTGTCGATGCGCTGCTCGGCACCGGTTTCGAACGTGCACTGGATGCGCAGTGGGCGGCCGCCATCCGTGCAGTCAATGACAGTGCTGTCCCGCTGGTGGCGCTGGACGTTCCCAGCGGTTTGCACAGTGACAGCGGCGCGGTTGCCGATGCCGCCATAAAGGCGCAGCTGACCGTGACCTTCATCGGGCACAAGGCCGGATTGTATACCGGAGCGGGACCGGAGCAGGCCGGCGAAATCGTGCTGGCTGACCTGGCGGTGCCGGCTACGGTGCTGAGCCAGGTCGAGCCGCTTGCGGAACTGCAGGGGACTGCTGATTTGCAGGGCCTGACCACGCCGCGTGCGCGGAGCGCTCACAAGGGCAGTTTTGGTCATGTGCTGGTTGTCGGAGGTGATCATGGCATGGCCGGGGCGGTTCGGCTGGCCGGTGAAGCCGCGCTGTGCTGTGGTGCCGGGCTGGTCAGTGTTGCCACGCGAGTGGAACATGCTGCCGCGATCATGGCCGGTTGCCCGGAGCTGATCTGCCACGGTGTCGAAAATGCCCGGCAACTCAAGGCGCAACTGGCGAAGGCCTCGGTCATCGTCATCGGTCCCGGCCTGGGGCAGTCTGGCTGGGCGGCTGAACTGCTGGCCGCCGTGCTGGAAACGACGCAGCCGCTGGTGGTCGACGCCGATGCGCTTAACCTGCTGGCGCGTGAGCCGGTAAACCAGCGGCGCTGGATCCTGACGCCGCATCCCGGCGAGGCCGCGCGCCTGCTGCAGCAGGACACTGCAACCATCCAGTCCGACCGTTTTGCGGCGGTAGCGGCCATCAACCAGCAATACGGCGGGGTCACGGTATTAAAGGGTGCGGGCAGTATCGTGCATGCCGAAGCACAGCGACCGATGGTCTGCGCCGCCGGCAATCCCGGCATGGCGACGGCCGGCATGGGTGATGTGTTGAGCGGGGTGCTGGGCAGCCTGCTGGCGCAGGGACTGGCACCGGGGCCAGCGGCCCGGGCCGGCGTTTGCGTGCATGCCTGTGCCGGTGATCGTGCTGCGCGTGGTGGAGAGCGCGGCCTGCTGGCGCGCGATGTCATTGCCGAATTGCGCAGCGTAGTGAATGCCACGCCATGAAACTGCAGCTTGCTGATGCAGCGGCTATGGAGGCGCTGGGTGCCCGGCTGGCCCCCGTGCTCGACAATGCAATTGTCTACCTGCAGGGGGAACTCGGTGCCGGCAAGACCACGCTGGCGCGCGGTATCCTGCGCGGACTGGGCTATGCCGGCAAGGTACGCAGCCCGACCTATACCCTGGTGGAGCCCTATGACGTCGACCAGGGAATGGTCTACCACCTCGACCTGTACCGGCTGGTCGATGCCGAGGAGCTGGAATGGCTGGGACTGCGCGACATGCTGGCAGAGCCGGCCATGCTGCTGGTCGAGTGGCCGGAGCGGGGCGGCGGCGTACTGCCGGAGGCCGACCTGGTTGTGCAGATTGCCCCGTCGGGCGGGGGCCGCAGCGTGGATATAGTGGCTCAAACCGAGCGCGGACGGCAGATATTGGGTCGGTCCATGTCTTGACGATTGAGTTTGTTAGCTACAACAGCTCTATCAGACAGACAGGTTTGAACGCTATCTCAAAGAGATTAAAAAGGATTTGTTGCAATTCTGTGCCGCTTGTGGCTAGAATCCCCCAGCAATAATCAGGGTATCCGGGCGGGTGATCACGTGAAGAGTCTGTTCACAGTATTGTGTTTTTTACTTGCCGGACAAGGCGTTGCGTTTGCGGGTGCGGATTTTCAGAGTGTCCGTCTGTGGGCAGCGCCGGATCATACCCGGGTCGTGTTCGATACCAGCGGCCCGGTGACACACAATATTTTTACACTGCAAAATCCGGCCCGGCTGGTAATCGATGTGCCGGCAGCAAAAGTACCGGCTTCGGTACCGGACCTGGCGGCTTCCGGCGGGCTGGTCAAGGGCATCCGCACGGCACAAAACACGCCGGACGTACTCCGCATCGTGCTGGACCTCAAGCAATCGGTCAAACCCCGCAGCTTCAACCTCGTCCCGAATGACCAATACGGCCACCGCCTGGTGATCGATCTTTACGAGGCAACCCCGGGTCCGGCAAGCGGTACGGCTGCCAGGCCGGTGGTCAATCAGGATGTTGACAATCAAGCGGCGCAACTACGTGACCTGGTGATCGCCATCGATGCCGGGCATGGCGGCGATGATCCGGGTGCCATCGGTCGGCGCAAGACCCGTGAAAAAGACGTGGTGCTGGCTATCGCCAGGCGCCTGGCTGCGCTGGTGGAAAAGGAGCCGGGCATGCGACCGGTGTTGATTCGCGAAGGGGACTACTATATCGGCCTGCGCCAGCGTATCGAAAAGGCGCGTCGCCATAAGGCAGACCTGTTCATTTCCATTCACGCCGACGGGTTCCGGGATCGTCGTGCCAGGGGTTCCTCGGTGTACGTGTTGTCGAAGCGGGGTGCGTCCTCGGAAATGGCCCGGGTACTGGCCGCCAGCGAAAATGCCGCTGACCTGGTCGGCGGGGTAAGCCTGGATGACAAGGATGACCTGCTGCGCGAGGTACTGCTGGATCTTTCGCAAACGGCCACACGGGAAGCCAGTTTCGGCGTGGCCGACAACATGCTTGGCGAACTCAGGCACATGGGCAAGACACACAAGTCGACCGTACAACAGGCCGGCTTCGTGGTGTTGAAGTCACCCGATATTCCCTCGCTACTGGTGGAGACCGCGTTCATCTCCAACCCGGCAGAGGAAAACAAGCTGCGCGACAAGCGCCACCAGCAGAAACTGGCCCATGCCATGCTGAGTGGTATCCGTGACTATTTCAGCAAGCACCCGCCACCCGGGACACGGATCGCTCGCCAGTACGTGGTAAAAAGGGGTGATACGCTCAGTGAAATCGCCCAGCAGTTCAGCATCAGCCTCGCCAAGCTGCGCGGCTATAACAGCCTCAAGTCCGACACCCTGCGTATCGGCGACACCCTGCGCATCCCGCCGACCCGGGACAGCTAGCACTCACATAACACCTGGCGGTATCATCTGCGCATCATGCGCCGACTTCTGCTGCCGTAATGCCCATCCAGGTACTGCCATCCCGTCTGGTTAACCAGATTGCCGCCGGCGAGATCATCGAGCGTCCGGCATCCGTGGTCAAGGAGTTGCTGGAAAACAGCCTCGATGCCGGGGCGCGCAGCATCGAGGTGGATATCGGGCAGGGCGGCCGGCAGCGCATCCGCGTGCGTGACGATGGCTGCGGCATTGGCAAGGATGAATTGTCGCTGGCGCTGTCGCGTCATGCCACCAGCAAGATCAGTTCGCTGGAGGATCTTGAATCGATCGGCAGCCTCGGGTTTCGGGGTGAGGCACTACCCAGTATTGCCTCGGTATCGCGCCTGCGCCTGAGTGCGTGTGTGCCGTCATCAGACGCGGGCTGGAGCGTGCAGGGGGATGGCTCCGACCGGCAGCTAGCGCCGGAGCCAGCCGCACATCCGGTTGGCACCACGGTGGACGTGCAGGACCTGTTCTTCAATACCCCGGCCCGGCGCAAGTTCATGCGTACCGAGGCTACCGAGCTCAAGCACATCGAGAACGTGGTGCGGCGCATTGCCCTGAGTTGTTTCCCGGTCGCAATCCGCTTGCAGCACAATCAGCGAACAGTATTCCAGCTTGCTGCAGCGCAGACACAGGCGCAGCAGGAACGCCGGGTTGCCGATCTGTGTGGCAAGGCGTTCATGGAGCAGGCCCTCTATATCGAACATGCCGCCGCCGGGCTGACGCTGCGCGGCTGGGTTGCCATGCCGACCTTTTCCCGCAGCCAGCCGGACCTGCAGTATTTCTATGTCAACAATCGCATGGTGCGTGACAAGCTGGTCACGCACGCGGTGCGCCAGGCCTACCAGGATGTACTGTTCCACGGCCGCCACCCGGCCTACGTGTTGTTCCTGGAACTCGATCCGGCCACGGTTGATGTGAATGCACACCCGACCAAGCACGAGGTGCGCTTTCGTGACAGCCGACTGGTCCATGACTACCTGTTTCGGACCCTGCACGAAGCGCTGGCCGAAATGCGCCCGTCAGCAGAGCAGCCGCCGCAGCCGGCGCGACCGCTGGAGGCCTTACAGGTCAGCGCTGATACGGGCGCGCTGCCGGCCCAGCCCGGAATGCAGTTAGGCGTAAGGGAACAACTGCAACGCTACGCGGCGCTGCACCCGTCGGCCGCAACCGAAATGGCGGCTGATACGGAGAATTTCCCGCTCGGATTTGCACTGGCGCAGCTGCATGGCGTGTTTGTGCTGGCCCAGAATGCCGACGGGCTGGTGCTGGTCGACATGCATGCCGCGCACGAGCGGATTACCTATGAACATCTCAAACAGGCACAGACCGGTGAAGGCATACGTTCGCAGCCGCTGTTGGTACCACTCGCCCTCGACGTTAGTGCGCAGGAGGCCGAACTGGCCGAGGCGCAGCAGGGCTGGTTTGCCGACCTGGGTTTCGATATTGATCGCCAGGGCCGTGAGCAGATCGTGGTGCGCGCAGTGCCGGCGCTGTTGCACGAGGCCGACATGAGTGCACTGGTGCGTGATGTACTGGCGGACCTGCTGGAGCACGGCAGCAGCCAGCGCGTGCAGGAATCCATTAACGAACTGCTGTCCACCATGGCCTGCCACGGTTCGGTGCGCGCCAACCGCCGCCTGACGATCGATGAGATGAACGCCTTGCTGCGAGATATGGAGCGGACCGAGCGCAGCGGGCAGTGCAACCATGGCCGACCGACCTGGGTGCAGATCAGCCTGCCGGAGCTGGACAAGCTGTTTTTGCGCGGTCGCTAGATAAATACCAGAACCCTCATGCAAAGTCGCAGAGGCGCAAAGAAAAGAAAAAACACTTGCCACAGAGGGCACAGAGAAAATTCATCCCCTCTCCCTCCGGGAGAGGGTTAGGGAGAGGGTTATGGATAGGGAGAGGGTTAGGGAGAGGGAATGCAATAAGCAAGAACCACGCCCGGAAGATGCTTCACGGGAATAAGCAAGGCCTGTAGGAGTGCTCCGCGAGCGCGATGTTTTTCCCAACAAGATCGCGGACGCGGTCCGTTCCTACAAATATACTTGCGGGGCTGATTTGAAGAATATTTCTCTCTCGGTAACTGCTCCTGCGTTACTCTACTTCCTACATCCCTGTAGTTGTGTGCCCTCTGTGGCGAAGATTAAATCCACCTGTTCTGATTCATTACAGTTTTGCGCGTCAAGTTAATATGATCAAAACCTTGCCACCGGCAATTTTCCTGATGGACCCGACCACCTCCGACAAGACGGAGTGCCTACAGGCCTTGCTTGTTTCTTCAGGAGTACCTTGCAGACGCGATCGTACTGGCGTTTTGATCGGGATCGGGTTACCGACTGATCGGTAACAACGTAATGTTTTTCTCTGTGTTCTCTGTGGCAAGTGTTTTTTCTTTTCTTTGCGCCTCTG
>CBEULV010000067.1:0-11198 GCA_965544015.1 uncultured Gammaproteobacteria bacterium
TGGTGTACTGGACGAAGATGGCCGCCATCACGACCGTCATCGGGCCGGTCGGGCCTGATACCTGGGCGGGGGTGCCGCCGAGCAGGGCGGCAAAGAAACCGACACAAATCGCGCCATAGAGTCCTGCGATGGGACCGACCCCGGAGGCGACGCCCATGGCCATGGCGAGCGGCAGGGCGACCACCGCAGCGGTCATGCCGCCATAGATGTCGCCGCGGATATTATTGAAGTGGAGTCCGTTGATCAGTTGCATTGTGTGTACTTGTCTTTATTCGCAGGTGGAACCGGAAACCGGAAATTTTAGCATAGTTATGCCTTGAGACTAGCTTGGCGGCTGTGAGACAGGCGCCCCGAATGTTTCCCTCGGCGGGATTCCCTGGCAGTTGGTTGACGCTATAATGTGCTTCCACGATGGCTTAGCGGGGTAGCCCATGTTTTCCTCAAGCAGTAACCTGCAGTTGGTGATCGGTGATTTCCGCATCGACAACATGATGCGCTACAGCCTGTTTGTGCCGCGCCTGTATAACCTGTGCAAGTCACTGGGCTTCGAGGCAGGCAAGATCATGCCCTCGCGTGCCTTCTGCTCCGATGAAAGCCAGGGTTTCCCGATTATCCTGATTACCAAGCATTTCGGGACCTTTCCTTTTAACCACGGCATGGTCGGCGGTATCGTGGCCACTGACCGCCACGGTCCGCATGCCGATCACGGCAAGGACCTCGTTATCATCCAGGCCAGCCACGTCGGCTATGACCCGGACACGCAGACGTTCGGCACTTACCGGCGCCTGCAGACCGAGGCAAACGAATCATCGGATTCCTGCGGCAAGATTGGCGATGTCCTCCACTGGTATCTGGATGAGTATGCCTTCGCGGGCGAGAATATTTTCCTGGGCAAGTCGGGTGATCAATACAGCGTTACCATTGATAACCAGCTATTGAATGAAGGGCGGACCGAGGGCCTGTTTCTTAATCTCGAGCGGATCGTCCGACAGGAACACGGTAACCCGCAACCGGTGCGGACGCTGAGTACGGCACGCTCCTATCTTGCAGCTGACTCACTGGTGAAATTGTTGCCTGCGGAGCTCTGGGCGGGCGGCGGCGAGACTGCAATCGGTAATCACCTGGTCCCCGAGCTGTTTCGTTTCAAGCGTGATATTGGTGGCGACATAGAGGGGCACAGTCACCTGGAGCAGAACCTGCTCAATCCCATGCCGTGGATCGTGACATCTTCCTCGCCTTTGCTGGTGGCCGCGCAGGTCAATACACAGGCCGAGTTCGACCGGGCCTTTCGCAGTATCGTGAAGGAGAAACGCTACCAGAGCAGACGTATGGTGTTCATATCGTGCCTCAATATCGATATCTCCCCGCGCGAGGGACAGACCTTTCCACTGACCAAGTGCGTACCCTGGGCGGCCTATATACAGGATGGCAAGGGTGGCCATTACACCCTGGAGCAGGCCGAGTTGACGGCGCGCCTCATGGAGCAGAGCACCGACAACCCGGAGCAGATCGATCTGGAAGATGCCATCCGTCGGATGGAGGAAGAGCAGGAGATCAGGATCGAGGTGTAGCCATAATAATGGGGTCAGAGCACAATTTTTACTAATATTAAGCGTTGCCAATATTAGTAAAAATTGTGCTCTGACCCCACAGGAGAAGGCCATGGCGGGAATGACAACAATGCCGGATCCCGGGGAAGCGTTACCCGGTCGCGACGAGGCCATGCCGGTGCCGGAGCGGCACCATGTGAACGGGCATCCGCTCAAACCGCCATTCCCTGGCGGGATGGAAACTGCGATGTTTGGCATGGGTTGTTTCTGGGGCGCCGAGCGCAAGTTCTGGCAGGCACCCGGCGTGTACAGCACGGCGGTGGGTTATGCCGGCGGTTACACACCCAACCCGACGTACCAGGAGGTCTGTACCGGGCTGACCGGGCACAACGAGGTGGTGTTGGTGGTGTTTGATCCGGCCGAAACCAGTTTTGATGCACTGCTGCGGATTTTCTGGGAGGCGCACAACCCGACACAAGGCATGCGCCAGGGCAATGATGTCGGCACGCAGTACCGCTCCGGCATCTACGTCTATGACGGTGACCAGACTACCGCGGCACTGGCCGCGCGCGAGGGGTTCCAGGCGCGGCTTGCCGAAAACGGATTTGGTGCCATTACCACGGAAATCATCGAGGCCCCGGTGTTTTACTATGCCGAGGATTATCATCAGCAGTACCTGGCGAAAAATCCGCGCGGCTATTGCGGGCTGGGCGGCACCGGGGTGCGTTGCAGTTAAGTAACGGTTTGCCGGTCCGGGCTGCGGCGAGCCGAAGGCCTGTCGAAAGCGGTAAAGAAAACGGCGGCCGGGTGGCCGCCGAGGAGTCTCATGAAAAAAACAATCAGCAATAGCTGCGCTGCAATTTCAAGCTACACCCTGCCTGCGGCAATGTCTCTAGGTCTTCTCTACTAGTCTCCCCTGTACCTTTTGTATTAGGTCCTTGCGGCGGACCCGGTGACGGGCGATGGCCGCCGCCGCATGCATGCCTTGACCTGTCGGGTAGACAGGCAGACATTGAATGGGGAGTGTCATAACTACCTGTAAATACTAATGAACATGTGGGTATTGGCGAAGCGGATATTCATTCGCCCCATGTTTACAATGTAAACATGGGGCAGTAGTATGGTTTGCGGGAGGCACAATGAAGACCCGGAAACCGGCTGCACAATATCACCATGGCGACCTGCAAAATGCCCTGCTGGAGGCCGCGGAAACCCTGCTGGAGCGCGATGGACCGGCCGGGCTGAGCCTGCGCGAGGTTGCCAGGGCGGCGGGTGTCAGTCATGCGGCTCCCTACCGGCACTTCCGGGACAAGGCGGCCCTGCTGCAGGTGCTGGCGCAGCGCGGGTTCGAGCGACTGCGGCACGCCATTGAACACGCGGCTGCCGGGGCCATACAAAACCCGGAACAACAACTGGTCGAGGCCGGTGTGGCCTACGTCCACCAGGCCGTGCGTCATCCGGAAATGTCCCGCCTGATGTTTGGCGGTGTCCAGCATGCCGCTGCGACGGCAGCCTTCGCGGCGCTGGTGGAGATTATTCGCGCCGGAATAACCAGCGGTGCATTCCGCCAGCGTGATGCCGGGGAACTGGCGCTGGCCGCCTGGACGGCGATGCATGGACTGGCGATGCTCGTTGCCGCCGGGCAACTGCCGGTTTCACCGGGTGATGGCGCGCAAACACTGGATGATACGGTGCGCGCGGTGGCGAGGAACGTGATGTACGGTATAGCGCAGTAGCATGCGCGTATCTTTTACGCATCCCGGCACCGGGTATCGGAAATATCCTACAGACGGGGGCAGGTGACTTTTTTATGCTCGGGTCTTGCGTGGGCCATTCCTGCACTTCATCCCCCCGGGGATGGCCCGCGATTTTTCTGGCCGATCTCACCAAATTCCCGCCGGGTAATGCCCGGACAGCCTGTTGCCGGCACTGTTATTGCCTGCCCGGGGAGTGTGATAACCTTCCGCGCATGCAATTGCGCAGTCAGCTGTTGAACCACCTGGCGGACGGTCAGTTTCATTCCGGCGAGGCCCTGGGCAGGGCGCTTGGGGTCAGCCGCATGGCGGTCTGGAAGCACCTCAAGGCGCTGCGTGAACTGGGGTTGGACTTCGAGGTCGTGCGCGGCAAGGGGTACCGTCTGCCGGCATCCTGCGACCTGCTTGATCAGGAGCTAATACTGGCGGCGCTCAGTCCGCAAGCCCGTGCCGGGCTCGGTCCGCTGCACGTGTTGCTGGAAGTGGACTCGACCAATAGCTGGTTGCGTGAACAGGCATTCAAGGGTGCCCGGTCCGGCGCCGTTTGCCTGGCCGAGTTGCAGCATGCCGGCCGCGGTCGTCACGGGCGTCACTGGGTTTCACCGTTTGCCGGTAATCTCTGCCTCTCCCTGTTATGGCGCACTGGCCTGGGTGCCGCCGCGCTTGGTGGATTGTCGCTGGTTGCCGGCATTGCGGTGTTGCGTTGCCTGCAGTCAGCCGGTATCCGTGGCGCGGGGCTCAAGTGGCCGAATGATGTGCTGGTTGATGGTGCCAAGCTGGCCGGCATCCTGATCGATGTGGCAGGGGAAGTCTCCGGGCCTTGTGCCGTGATTATCGGCATTGGTATCAATATCAGCCTGCCGGGGTCGGCAGGTGCTGCCATTGACCAGCCCTGGACCGAGTTGTCAGCCCTGGAGGGCGCGAGTGACCTGACGCGCAACCAGCTGGCGGCAATGCTCATCGATAACCTGTTTGAAGTGCTTGCCGAGTTTGACGGCCAGGGCTTGCAACCGTTTCAGGAGGAGTGGCGTAAACATGATGTGGTGGCGGGGCATCCGGTCAGCCTGCAACTGCCGCATGCCCGTGTGCAGGGAACGGCCCGGGGTATCGATGCCAGCGGGGCTCTGCTGGTAGAAACCACAGGCGGCAGGGAGGAGCGTTTTCTGTCCGGAGAAGTCAGCCTGCGGGTTACGACATGAACCTGTTGCTGGATATTGGCAACAGTTCAATAAAATGGGCGCAGGCAGAAGGGACGACACTGCTGGCCGGTGGCAGTGTTATGCATCGTGATGCTGACTTTGAGTCGCTGGCCAGCCACGCCTGGCAGGCAATCGATACGCCGCAAAGGGTCGTTGTGTCCAATGTCGCCGGTTCGGCCATCGCTGCCAGCCTCAATGCGTGGACTGAGCGGCACTGGCAGCTGAAACCATGCTTTATCCGCGCGGCAAGACAGGTGGCCGGGTTGACCAACGCATACACGCATCCGGAAACGCTCGGGGTCGACCGTTGGGCGGCAATGCTCGGTGCTCGCATGGACTATACTGGCGCGCTGTGCGTGGTGGACTGTGGCACTGCGATTACCATGGACCATGTTGCATCCGATGGCGTGCACCGGGGCGGGTTGATCCTGGCCGGTATCGACATGATGCAGCAGGCGCTGCAGGGCAGTACCGCGAACCTTCGGGTTCCCGGCGCAAGACATGATGTCTCCCTGCTTGCCTGCAATACGGACGATGCAATCGCCAGCGGAAGCCTGTACGCCGCGGCAGCGGCGATTGATCGCATTGCCGGTGATATCGCGGCCACCAGCAAGGAGCCGCTGCACACCGTGCTGACCGGTGGTGATGCCGTGCGCGTATTGCCGTTGCTGACCATAACTGCCAGGTATGATCCTGACCTGGTGCTGAAAGGGCTTGCCGTACTGGCCGGAGTGAAATAATGCGACACGTTGTTTACCTGATGCTGGTTGCCAATCTCGTCTACCTGGGCTGGAACCTGTTGCCGGGCAATGCCGGTAGCGACTCGTTGAGTGCGCTTCCGCCTGTCCCGGAGAGCGCAAAGCCACTGGTAACCCTGAAGGAAATGCAACAGCGCTCGGCAGCATCATCGGACGACGGCGCAATCGAAACGCTGACCGCAGCCAGGCCGCCGGGTGCCGGTATGCCGGCCTGTCAGGCATTGGGCCCGTTTGAAATTGTGGATGAGGTTAAAGCGGTTACTGCGCGGCTGGATAAACTGGGTTTGCAACCTCGGCAGCGTATAGCCGAGGTTCGGGAAGAGAATGGTTACTGGGTCTATGTGCCAGCCATGGAACGGGCTGCTGCCCTGGAGATTACCCGCAAACTGGATGAAAACGGGGACAGCGATTATTTCATCGGCAGGGACAACCTCATCTCGCTCGGCGCCTTCAATAACATCAAGCGTGCCGAGGTGCGCCTGCGACAGGTGCGCAAGCTGGAACTGGATGCCATCCTCGAGGCGCGCTTCAGGACGCATGATGCCTACTGGCTGGAATTCCGCGCGCAACCTTCAGCAGAGCAGGAGTTGTCTGCAATCATGGGGCAGTATCCAGACCTGCAGCTGCACGAGCTGTCGTGCCTGTAACCGGTGCATTGCTGCTTCATTGCAGGACGGCAGCCCATTCACTAGAATAGGGCGCCTTGCCTGTTGCGGCCAGTTTGCCGGCGTAGCTCAGTTGGTAGAGCGCTTCACTTGTAATGAAGATGTCGGGGGTTCGACTCCTCTCGCCGGCTCCATATTATTTAAAGGGTCTTCTGGTTTCAGGAAGCCCTTTTTTCATGTCTTCGGTGAATTGGCCGGCCAGCCATGTAACGCCCTGTCATCATAACCAGTTCATTTGTAAACGCGTTCCGACATCAGTTTACCGGTCTCTGGATCGGAATTGATTCCACGTATTGCCCGGTTGAACCCGCCACTGATACAGGGGGCTATGAAGATATAGCCGGAACCGTGGCATTCTTGATTTCGGTCAAATTGCAAGCCCCCGGTTGAGGCAATAATGCTTCCCCCGGACAAGCAATCGACAGCGATACAGACAACTCCAGAGACCGATCCGAAACTATGCAACCCGACACAGATACAACCAGTACTTCACCGCTGTTTCCGCGACTGCTGTCTCTTCCAATAGCAATGGTCCCCGACATTGTGCACAGTGCGGCAGTCGTTACCGTGCTTAACCGGATCTTTGCCGGCGCCCTGCGTGACGGTGAGCTGGACTTTCTGCAGGGACGTATTATGCGTGTCCATGTCAGTGACATGCGGCTGACCTTCCGCATATCAATGAAACAGGGCAGGCTGGTGGCAGTTCGTGACCGGTACCAGCTTGCCGCCCTGACCATTACCGGGACCCTGCATGCCTTCCTGCTGCTTGCAGCCCGGCGTGAAGATACTGACACCCTGTTTTTCCAGCGCCGGCTGCTTATGGAGGGCGATACGGAACTGGGCCTGGAGGTGAAGAATTTCCTGGATGGCCAGGATATGGAATCACTCTGGCTGTCCCGGCAACTGGAAAGCGTGTTACAAAAGGCCCTGCCACACTACGAGCGCGTGCTCAGGTAATTCCGAGATCGTCCCATAACATATCAATCCGCTGCTTCACGTCATCCGACATCGTGATGGGACGGCCCCACTGGCGATTGGTCTCGCCCGGCCATTTGTTGGTGGCATCAAAACCGAGTTTCGAACCGAGGCCGGAGACGGGGCTGGCAAAGTCGAGATAGTCGATAGGGGTATTTTCCACGAGTACGGTGTCCCGGGCGGGATCCATGCGCGTGCTTATGGCCCAGATCACCTCGCTCCAGGCGCGCACGTCGATGTCGTCATCGGTCACGATGACAAACTTGGTGTAGGTAAACTGGCGCAGATATGACCACACGCCAAACATGATGCGCCGCGCGTGCCCCGGGTAGGCCTTCCTGATGCTGACCACGGCCACCCGGTAGGAACAGGCCTCCGGCGGCAGGTAGAAGTCAACGATTTCCGGAAACTGCTTCTGCAGCAGCGGGATAAAGATTTCATTGAGCGCCATGGACATGACAGACGGTTCATCAAAGGGTGCGCGGCCCATGTAGGTACTGGGGTATATCGGGTTGTCCCGGTGCGTGATGCGCTCAATGGTAAATACCGGGAACCGTTGTACGGCGTTGTAGTAACCCGTGTGGTCGCCAAACGGGCCCTCGTCTGCCTCCTCACCCGGCTCTATATATCCTTCAAATACGAATTCTGCCGCTGCCGGCACCTGGAGGTCGCCGGCCCCGGATGGCGTGACCTCGGTCTTGGCGCCGCGCAGGAGACCGGCAAACTGATATTCCGACAGGGTGTCGGGAATGGGGGTGACCGCGGCCAGTATGGTGGCGGGGTCGGCGCCCAGTGCTACCGCAACCGGAAACCGTTCGCCGGGATGCGTTTCCTGCCATTCGCGAAAGTCGCTGGCGCCACCGCGGTGGGGCAGCCAGCGCATGATCACCTTGTTGCGGGCAATCACCTGCTGGCGGTAGATGCCGAGGTTTTGCCTCTTTTTATGCGGCCCCCTGGTGATGACCATACCCCAGGTCACCAGCGGCCCGGCATCCCCGGGCCAGCAGGTCTGCACAGGTAATGCCGACAGGTCCACGTCGGGCGCCTCGATCACGTTCTGCCGGCAGGGCGCGGATCTCACCTCGCGGGGATTGACGTCCCTTAATTTCCTGAATGCGGGCAGTTTATCCAGCAGGTCCCCCAGCCCCTCGGGAAGTTCAGGCGCCTTCAGGAAGGCCAGCACCCGGCCAACCTCACGCAGCGCCGTCACCGACTCCTTGCCCATGGCCAGAGAGACGCGCCCTGTTGTTCCGAAAAGGTTGCCCAGTACCGGGATCGATGAGCCCTTCGGGTTGGTAAACAGCAGGGCCGGACCGCCTGCCTTCAGGGTGCGGTAGCAAATTTCAGTCATTTCCAGGCAGGGGTCGATTTCCCGGTGGATGCGTTTCAATTCACCACGGGCCTCCAGTTTCCTGAGGAAATCTCTAAGATCGCTGAATTTCATCCCTGCGCTATCACATTGCCGCCTGTTGGAGAGATTGCATGCCCGCAGCACCGTGCCAGTAGCCGTTACAGGGGCCTACCGGCATCAATTTGCCAAGCGCCATATCCGCGTCGGCAACACTGCCGGTACCCTGGAGACAGGCATGAAAGATTTCGATAACGGACTCTGTGCCGACAGACTGTGGACTGATACGCAATACATCCACACCCAGCTGCTTGAGAACGTCGAGTTCGTTAATCAGGTTGAGGGTGTGGGCCGACTGGGTCTGGGTACCGTTCAGCACCAGAAACGGCTGATCCTCGCGGGTGGAAAGCAGCAGTCCGTCCGGGTAATCCAGGCAGCGGAACTGGCAGTCGTCCTTGGGCAGATTATGGGCGCGCGCCGTAAAGCAGCGCGCCGAATACGCCAGCGGCAATCGCCCGAAAGCAAATACCTCGGTCTCCACGTCCGCCGGACATTGTGTCTGCATTTCCGCAAGTGTGGCACGTGACAGTTCCACCGGAAAGACCCAGCGTTTCAGGCCGATCCCGGCCAGCATGGACAGGGTGCGTGCATTGTAGATATTTACGGCCGGGCCTGTTGTGAACGGGGCGTTTCCGGACAGCAGGTGAACAGCCGACATGTCGTTGGCCTCGACCATGAAATCCTGTTGTTCACACAGGCCTTTCAGGGCCCCAAGCTCGGATCCCGACTCCAGCAGGGTCAGGGTGGACAGCACGACCTGTTTTCCGGCTGCCTGCAGGCTTGCCGCCAGTTCCAGCCATTCAGATTTTTTCAGGGAACGGCGTTTCGAACATACAGTCTCGCCGAGATAGACAATATCAACCGGCGTTGCGGCGATACGGCTGTAGAAATCGAGCAGGGCTTCACGCGGCCAGTAGTAAGGCACGGGGCCCAGCGAGAGCTGCGGCGTTCTGGTTGTCATGAAAATTCCCTTATTGCCATGGCCGGTGGTAGGCCCCCAGCGTGGTCTGACTGCCCTCGGAAACCCTGGCCAGTTCTGCCATCCAGTCATCCTGCGGCCGGTAGCCGGCCGGGTCCTGCTCACAGGCATCAATTGCGGCACGCCAGACCTGTGCCACCATGGCCACATAGGCCGGACTGCGTTGCCGGCCCTCGATCTTGATTGCCGCGATCCCCATGGCCTGCAGTTCCGGCAGCAGTGCCAGGGTGTTGAGGCTGGTTGGTTCCTCGATGGCGTAATAGGTGTTGCCCCGCGCCTGGAAACGACCCTTGCACAGTGTCGGGTAGCCGGCGCGTTCCTCCTTGTCGTAACGGTCGATCAATACGCCGTTAAGCCGCGACTCCATGCCGGCGGCCGTCTCCTGCCACTGTACGGCGTTGGCGGGTGAACAGGCGCCATAGGTATTGGGCGAGCGACCGGTAACATAGGAAGACAGCAGGCAGCGCCCCTCGACCATGACGCAGAGGCTGCCGAATCCGAACACCTCCAGCGGCACCGGGCTGTGTTCCGCGACCTGCCGCACCTGGTTGACGGAAAGCACGCGGGGCAATACGGCACGCCTGATATTGAAGTGTTCGTGATAGAAGCGGATCGCTGCTTCATTGGTTGCGGATCCCTGCACAGACAGGTGCAACCGCAGTTCCGGCCACTGCCGCGCGGCATAGTCCATAACACCGATATCGGCCAGTATCAGGGCATCCACGCCAAGCTCTGCGGCCTTGTCTACCGATGCCTGCCAGCGCGGCCAGCCGGAAGGCTGTGGGTAGGTGTTGATCGCCACGAATACACTTGCTCCCCTTTCATGTGCATAGCGGATTCCTTCCACAGCACGCTTGTCGTTGAAGTTCAGCCCGGCAAAATGACGGGCATTGGTGTCATCACGGAAACCGATATACACGGCATCCGCGCCATGATCGATTGCGGTCTTCAGGGAGGGCAGATTACCTGCCGGGCATACGAGTTCCATTTAGTAACTCCTGGCGGTTGGCTACATTATGGGGAAGCTGGAATGATTCCCGGCGCTGCCTGTGCAACGCATTGGTTATGCTGTTGAGAACAAGCCACTTTTTGGAACACCAGTCAGGTGCAAGCAGGATGTTGCGTGATGCCGTAGCAGTCACGCGGTGAAAGATGACTTCCGGCGGCGTGCTGCGGATCAGGTGTGCCGCCGTGTCGACATATTCATCCAGCGCAAGCGGCCGGTATTCCCCGCGCCGCCATTCATTGGCAAGCTGCGTACCCTTGACCACGTGCAGGGGGTGAAGTTTCAGGCCATCCACGCCGAGTTCCAGTACTCGCTCCAGGGTCATCTCGTAGTGCTGCCTGCTTTCACCAGGTAGCCCGATAATGAGATGCGTGCAGACCTGCAGGCCGCGGCTGCGCGCGCCGAGAACCGCTGTTTTGTACTCGGCAAAACCGTGTCCCCGGTTTACACGTGCAAGTGATTCATCAAAGGCCGACTGCAGGCCCAGTTCCAGCCAGACCTCATGGCCCTGCCGGTGATAGTCGGCAAGCAGGTCGAGCACCGGGTCAGGCACACAGTCCGGCCGGGTGCCTACGGAAAGGCCGATGACATCAGGCTCGGACAGCGCCTGGTCGTAGAGCTCCCTGAGCCGGTTGATGTCTGCGTAGGTATTTGTGTAGGCCTGGAAATAGGCAAGATATTTTCTCGCGCCGGTGCGCTTGCGGATTACCCGCCGGCCGGCGGCAATTTGTTCCCCGACAGTTGGAGGATTACGTCCGCTGGGACTGAATGACGCGTTATTGCAAAAGGTGCACCCCCCCCGTCCTATGCTGCCGTCCCGGTTGGGGCAGGTAAAATCCGCATCGATGGCAATCTTGTGCACACGCTCGCCATAACGATGCAGCATCGCCTGACCAAAGGTATT
>CBEULV010000068.1:0-11149 GCA_965544015.1 uncultured Gammaproteobacteria bacterium
CCCTTTGTCGTTCCCGCGCAGGCGGGAATCCAGCCTCAGGGAATCATCAGGAAATAACGATATAAATATAAGCAGGAGAAATGCTCTGAACTGTGCGACCAGACTAAACTTAGTAACCTGTCAGGACTGGATTCCCGCCTGCGCGGGAACGACGTGGAATTTACTCTGTGTCCTCTGTGGCAAATATTTTCTTTTCGTCTTTACATCTGAGCGAGATTTTTAGACAGGCGAAATCCCTGCACAATAACCGGTCACGGCCGTGTGCCGCACACCGGGCATTCCGGGTCGCGCGGCAGTTTCAGGTTGCGCCATTCGTGTGTCAGGCCGTCGAACAGCACCAGCCGCCCGGCCAGGTTTTCACCCAGTTGCAGGACCACCTTGATGGCCTCCAGCGCCTGCATGGCACCGATGATGCCGACAATCGGCGCCAGTACGCCGTTCTCCGTACAGGCCTGGTCGGGCTCCTCGCCGGATTTATAGAGGCAGCTGTAGCATGGACTGCTGCTGTTGGCGGCGTCGAAAACCGCCAGCTGCCCGGCAAAGCGTACGGCGGCACCGGAAACCAGTGGCGTTTGCTGTTGCACGCAACTGGCATTGACGGCAAAGCGGGTGTCGAAGTTATCGCTGCAATCCAGTACCACATCGGCAGCACACACCGCCTCATCCAGCTGCACACCCTGCAGGGCGGCGTTAATGGCAGTGACCTGTATATGCGGGTTAATGTCGAGCAGGGTGTCCCGGGCCGAGTGGGCTTTCTCGCGCCCGATATCGCACTCACGGTGCAATAACTGGCGCTGCAGGTTGGACAGTTCCACCGTGTCCGGGTCGGTAATCACCAGCCGGCCGACGCCGGCTGCGGCGAGATACATGGCAGCAGGGGAACCGAGTCCGCCCGCGCCAATGATCAGCATGTGTGCAGCCAGCAGCCTTTCCTGTCCGCTGATATCGATTTGCGGGAGCATGATCTGGCGGCTGTAACGGAGCAGGTCGTCGTCGTTCATATGTTGATTCTAGGAAGTCCTGCGTCAAGCCGCAAAGAAAACATTCTCGCGCAAAGCCGCCAAGGCGCAAAGAAAAACACATGAAATGATGCCACAGAGCACACAGAGAAAAGAAAATACCTGGAATTAAAAACCTTTATCGTCATTCCCGCGCAGGCGGGAATCCAGTCATGGAAAATGCCGTAGGAGCGCTTCGCAAGCGCGATCATTGCCGTCGTAAAAGATCGCGGACAGCATCCGCTTCTACAGGAGTGTCTATTGTTGTAGGAGCGCCTTGCAGGCGCGATTCCTGCTTATTGTATCCCTCTCCCTAACCCTCTCCCGGAGGGAGAGGGGATGGGTTTCTCTGTGCCCTCTCGGTAACTGCTCCTGCGTTACTCTACCTCCTACATCCCTGTAGTCGTGTGGCAAAGGGTTATGTTTTTCTCTGCGTGAGACTATTTTCTTTGCGCCTTGGCGTCTTCCGTCAACTGCTCCATGCGTCGCCTAAAGCGCCTACTTTTGGTGCTCTACCTCCTGCGGTCACTCACGGCATCCATGCCTTCCGCGACACTTGCACATCCATGTGCATCGTCCATGTAGTCGTGCGCGAGATAAATTTTAAAGATAACGCCGCAGGTATTCCGGCCGGTGGTCGCGGCAGCCGTGCGGGCGTTCGAGGTAACGCTTGATAAAGGCCTCGCGGGTATAGTCGGCCTGGTCGTGCTTGCTCTCGGTGCACTCGATGTCTTCGAGGTAGTAACACAGGCTGCGCATGAGGCGGCAGGCCAGGCTGGTGCGCATCCGGTAGCCGAATTCGCCCAGCAGGGCTTCGATGGTTTGTAGCGTGATGCGGCGCACATTGTAGCTGACGACCAGGTGCCCTGGTTTCTTGATGTGTACTCTCAGTACACCCTTGACGTCGCGCAGCAATGCCGCGGCGGATTCTGTCACCGCAGGGTCTTCATCGTGCTCGTCGAGCCAGATGGATCGCCTTTTGAGTTTCTCGATCACAGCTGTTCCATCCTGACCCCTGCTGTCGGAAATAGCAAGGTTTGGGGCGCTGCCGGTGGCTATCTCCGGCCCCGGATAACCCGGTCCAGCCCTGCATCATCACGGATGTCATCGACGTCGCGATAACCTGTGGACTCCAGCAGTTGCCGGGCCGCGTGTGACTGATCATAACCGTGCTCCATCATCAGCCAGCCTCCCTCGTTCAGGTGTGCGAGTGCGCAGTGCGCAATTGCACTCAGCGCATCCATGCCGGTCTCGCCTGCGGCCAGTGCGCTGCGCGGTTCAAAGCGTACGTCACCGGTTTCCAGATGCGGGTCCAGTGCAGCGATATAGGGCGGGTTGCTGACGATCAGGTCAAATGTATCCTGCAGCGCAGTACACCAGTCACCCTGTATGAACTCGATATTATCGATATGGAGGCGCTGTGTATTGGCGCGGGCAATGGCAAGCGCGGCTGCCGAGCTGTCTGTAGCAACGACACGGCAATCCGGCCGTTCGCTGGCGATGGCCAGTGCAACGGCGCCGCTGCCGGTGCCGAGGTCGGCAATAGCAAGTTGGCTGTTGGCCGGGATCATGCTCAGTGCCTGTGCGACCAGGGTTTCCGTTTCCGGGCGGGGTATCAGGGTGTCGCGTGTAACCTGCAGTGGCAGCGACCAGAATTCCCGCAGGCCGGTAAGATGTGCAACCGGTTCCCCGGCCAGCCGGCGCGTCAGGACCTGCTCAAAGCGTTGTTGCCGGGTCTCACCGGGTATGTTGTCCGGCCAGGCAAACAGGTGGCTACGTGGTTTGCCCAGCACATGGGCCAGCAAGACCTCGGCGTCGAGACGGGCCGTGTCGGTGTTCAGCCTGACTGTGGCCTGTGCCAGCAAGTGGGCAATTGTGCCAGGCTTACCCGTTCCGTTCATTGAGTGCGCTGAGTTGGTCGGCCTGGTATTCGCTGACCAGGGGGTCGATGGCCAGGTCCAGGTTGCCGGCCATGAATTCGTCCAGCTTGTAGACGGTCAGGTTGACACGGTGATCGGTCATGCGCCCCTGCGGGAAGTTATAAGTGCGGATACGCTCGGATCGGTCGCCGCTGCCGACCAGCGAGCGCCGGGTTGCGGTTTCCTGTGCCTTCTGCTTTTCCTGTTCCGTACTGAGCAGCTTTGCTGCCAGCAGGGACATGGCGCGTGCGCGGTTCTTGTGCTGCGAGCGCTCGTCCTGGCATTCCACCACGATGCCGGTGGGCAGGTGGGTCAGGCGTATGGCCGAATCGGTCTTGTTGACGTGCTGGCCGCCGGCGCCGGAGGCGCGAAAGGTGTCCACCTTGAGATCGGAGGGGTTGATCTCGATGGCCTCTATTTCATCTGCCTCGGGCAGGATGGCAACGGTTGCCGCCGAGGTGTGGATGCGGCCCTGGGATTCGGTGTCCGGGACCCGTTGCACGCGGTGGGCGCCGGACTCGAATTTCAGGCGCGAGTATGCGCCCTGGCCGATGATGCGCGCGATGATTTCCTTGTAGCCGCCGTGTTCCCCGGGGCTTTCGCTCAATACTTCCACCTGCCACTTCCTGATTTCCGCATAGCGCGAGTACATGCGAAACAGGTCGCCGGCGAAGATCGCGGCCTCGTCACCGCCGGTGCCGGCACGGATTTCCAGGTAGATGTTGCTGTCAGCATGCGGGTCTTTCGGCAGCAACAGCTTTTGCAGCTGCAGTTCCAGTGATTCGATACGTTGCTGTGCAGCGCTGAATTCTTCTTCCGCCATGTGTTTCATGTCGGGGTCGGGGTCTTTCAGCATGTCCTGTGCCGATTCGAGATCGCGGTTGGCGCGTTGCCAGTCACCAAAGGCCTCTACCACGGGCGTCAGCTGCGAATATTCCATGCTCAACCTGCGAAAACTGTCCTGGTCGGCTATCGTGTCGGCATCGGCGAGCAGGGCACTGACTTCCTGTTGCCGCTCATCGATATTTTCCAGTTTGCGAATGATGCTGGCCTGCATTACTTATTTCCGGTTCTTGAGTTTGAACAGGGTGCTTACGGCATCCAGCAGACTGGTATCACCCTCGCCAATGGCCGAACGCAGGTTGACGGTGGGGTCGTGGGTGAGTTTTTTGACCAGGTTGCGGGTCAGGGTCTCAAGCACTTCCCCGGTGGCGACACCGTTCTCGATCTGGCGCCTGGCGTGCTCGAGTTCGGCCGCGCCCATTTGTTCGGCGTGCTCCCGATAGGCGCGCAGCGTGGGTACGGCATCCAGCGAACGCATCCAGGACATGAAGTGTTCCACCTGGGTGTCGATAATTTCCTCGGCCTGTTTTGCCGCTTCCTGGCGCGAGCGCTGGCCTTCTTCGATAACCAGTTTCAGGTCATCTACCGTGTACAGGTACACGTCATTCAACTCGGCAACGCCGGAATCGATATCCGGCGGGACGGCAATGTCGACCATCAGTACCGGCCTGTGCTTGCGTTTTTTCAGTGCCGTTTGCACCATTGCCTTGTCCAGCAAGGCATCGGGACTGCCGGTGGAGGTGATCACGATGTCAGCCTCGGCGAGGTGGGCGGGAATCTCGTCCAGCCTGATGCCGTAGCCGTCGAACTGCGCGGCCAGTTCATGCGCACGGCTCACGGTGCGGTTGGCGATAATCAGCTTGCCGGTGCCGCGTTCGTGCAGGTGGCGTGCAGTCAGTTCAATCGTCTCACCGGCGCCGATCAGCAGCGCACTGTGGTTTTCCAGGTTGCCGAAGATCTGCCGGGCCAGGCTGACGGCTGCGAAGGCGACCGACACCGGACTGGCGCCGATTGCGGTATCGGTGCGCACCTGCTTTGCAACGGAGAAGGTGTGCTGGTAGAGGCGGTTGACCAGGGTGTCGATACTGCCGGATTTCAGTGCCTGCTGGTAGGAGGTCTTCATCTGACCGAGGATCTGCGGTTCGCCCAGGATCATGGAATCCAGGCCGGCAGCGACGCGCAGTACATGGCGTACTGCCTCTTCTTCCTTGTAGCTGTACAGGTGCGGTTGCAGCATCGCACTGTCCAGCTGGTGAAACCGGCACAGCCAGTCGCTGAGCTCATTGGGCGAGTCATCTTCGCATGCGCAGTAGAGTTCGGTGCGGTTGCAGGTCGACAGGATCGCTGCCTCATGTACGCCGGCCAGTGTGCTCAGTTCCGCCAGTGCCCGATCCAGTTGCTCGGGCGTAAAGGCAACCTGCCCGCGGATTTCCACGGGGGCAGTATGGTGATTGATGCCCAGGACGGTTAAATACATATCAAATTCAAGAAAATCCGGCAGCGAACGCAAAATTCTGCATGGCGGGAACAGTTAATACAAGCCGGTATGAGTTCCGCGGCATCATACAGGATATACAACCCTGGCTGTGGCTTGTTGTCCATGCAAGCAGCTGTGCTGTTTTGCCGGCCGGGTACATGTCTGCGCCAGGCGGCCGGACAGACGCCGGCCACTCTGGGCGGCAGGCATCACCCGCCATGCGATATTTACAACAAGGTTTTTTAGCAGGGTAATCAAGAGGCTGATAGAATGATCCGATGGAGTACACAATGAAAGGTTCAGGCAGTCCGTTACGCCATACGCTGTTGACCCTGCTGATGGGCGCGACGATGGTGTCCTGTGCCGTGTCCGGAAACCGGGCCAC
Source organism: uncultured Gammaproteobacteria bacterium (assembly GCA_965544015.1). GTDB lineage: Bacteria > Pseudomonadota > Gammaproteobacteria > UBA9214 > UBA9214 > UBA9214. Next base: position 5,623 of record CBEULV010000068.1, read on the forward strand.
GAGTGACGTGCAGGCGGAGACCGAGGCGGCGGCGCCCGGCACGGTTGAGGCGCAGCCGGTATACCCCGCACAGATCCTCACCGACGACATGGTGTTTGACATCCTGCTTGCCGAAATCGCCGGTCAGCGCGGTGTTTATGATGTGGCCGTCGAGCATTACTTGGAGGCGGCCATAGCCTCACAGGACCCCCGGGTTGCTGAACGTGCGGTGCAGGTCGCTTCCTATGCCCGCCAGTATGACGTTGCCTTTCTGGCTGCGCGCCGCTGGGTGGCGCTGGATCCTGACAACCTCGAGGCACGCAAGGCGCTGACTGCGCTGGCACTGCAGGCCGGTGACCTCGATGAGGTCGTGACACAGATGGATTACCTGCTGGGTGTTTCCGACAATCCGGAAGTGGGTTTCCGCACCGCGACAGCCGTACTGGCAAGGCATGCCGATAAACAGGCGGCGTTGCAGGCCACGCAACAGCTGGTTGACCGCTATCCTGGTAACCCCTATGCCTGGATGGCGCTGTGCCGTATTGCCGTGCTGGCCGAGCAGCTCGACACGGGGCTGGCGGCAGCAGACCAGGCGCTGGTACTGCGGCCCGGCATGCCGGCAGCAACCATCCTGAAGGCGCAGGTGCTGGTTCGGCTGGAACTCAACCCGGAAGCTACCCGGGTGCTGCATGACGCGGTACAGGGTGCGCCGGAGAACACCGATCTGCGCTTTGCCTACGGGCGCATGTTGCTGGACGAGGAAGACTTGGAAGGTGCCAGGGAGCAGTTTGCCCGCGTCGTCGAGCTGGATCCGGAGTACCTGGGCGGGCTGTATTCACTGGCATTGCTGGAGCTGGAGACCCGTCAATACAAGGCTGGCGAGAAGCACCTGAAACAGCTGCTGAAGCAGAATCGCGACAACCAGAATGCCTATTACTACCTGGGCTATGCGGCGTATGAACAGGGTGATTCGGCCGCCGCGCTGGACTGGTATCTCAAGGTCGAGTCCGGCGATTACTGGAACCAGGCGCTACTGCGTGCGGCGCAGATCATGGCCGATGCGGGTGATATCAAGGGCATGCGCGACCACATGCGGCTGCTCAGGCAGAAAAACCCCGACCAGGCGGTCGATCTTTACCTGATTGAGGGGCAGGTGCTGACTGACGCCAGCCTGCACGAGGAGGCGTATAACCTCTACACGGCGGCGCTGGAATACAGTCCGCAGCACGATGACCTGCTGTATGCCCATGCGCTGGCGGCCGAGAAGCTCGGCAAGCTGGAGGTCACGGAAGCCGGCCTGCACAAGATCCTGGCACGTGATCCGGACAATGTGCGTGCCCTGAATGCACTGGGGTATACACTCGCGGACCGCACCGAACGTCACGAAGAGGCGCTGACCTATATCAGCAAGGCATACCTGCAGAAACCGGATGACCCGGCGATTATGGACAGCATGGGCTGGGTGCATTTTCGCCTTGGTGATCTGGAGAAGGCGCGTTTCTATATGCAACAGGCCTGGGAAAAGCTCCAGGATGGCGAGATTGGCGCCCATTTCGGCGAGGTGTTGTGGGTCAGTGGCGAACACGAGAAGGCGCGCCGTATCTGGGAAGCCTCGCGCGAGATCACGCCGGACAACCCGGTGCTGCTGGAAGTGCTTCATCGCCTGAATCCGTGAAGCGTCTTCGGGAGTTGCTGCTGGTATTGCTGCTGACAGGCTGTGCAGCCGTGCCGCCGGCAGCCCCCCCGGGCGTGGATTCCATTACGTCCGCCGAGCGTGCGGCGATTACCCACTGGCAATTCCATGGACGTGTCTCCCTGACCCGGGGCGAGCAGGGCTGGCATGCCGGGCTCGACTGGGAGAGCCGTGCCGATCAATACCGATTGCAGGTTTCCGGGCCGCTGGGGCAGGGGGCGCTGCTGCTGACCGGTAATGAGTACGGTGTAACGCTGGTCGATGGTGAGGGTCGTGTCTACATGGCGCCGGATGCCGAGGTACTGTTGCAGCAAGTGGCCGGTTGGCACCTGCCGGTGGCCGGCCTGCAATACTGGGTGCGCGGGCTGTCGGCTCCGTACGCACCTGCCGAGGCAACACGGGATGCGTATGGTCGTCTGCAGCAACTGGTGCAGTCCGGCTGGACGATTACCTACCAGCGTTACCAGGACGTGGGCGGGAGCTCCTGGCCGGCAAAAATGCGGCTGGAGCGTGACGAGCTGATCATGCGCCTGGTGATCGATCAGTGGCAGTTCGGGCTGCCCGGGGCACCCTCGTTATGAGCATGGTGGCGATACCTGTGACGGCCAGCGGCCCCTGGCCGGCCCCCGCCAAGCTCAACCTGTTCCTGCACATCACCGGGCGGCGCGCGGATGGCTATCACGAGCTGCAGACCCTGTTCCAGTTCCTGACCCGCAGTGACTGGCTGTATTTCGATCTCAGCCGGGACGACATGCTGCGCCGGGTCGGTGGACCACCCGGTGTGGCGGAGGCCGACGACCTGTGTGTGCGGGCCGCGCGATTGTTACGCGAGGCGACCGGCAGCCATGCCGGGGTCACCATTTACAATGACAAGCAGTTGCCGGTCGGGGGCGGGCTGGGCGGGGGCAGCTCCAACGCGGCCACCACCCTGCTGGTGCTCAACCGCCTCTGGGGTTTGAACTTGGAAATCAATAAGTTGGAGGATATTGGCCTGCAGCTGGGCGCCGATGTGCCGGTGTTCGTACGTGGTCGGGCGGCATTCGCCGAGGGAGTTGGGGAGATCCTCATGCCCGCGGAGCCGCAGGAATACTGGTACCTGGTGCTGAATCCGGCGGTAAGCGTATCTACTGCCACCGTTTTTTCCGCCGCGGAATTGACACGGGACACGTCGCGGAAGACAATACCCGACCTTCTTTCGGGCAGTAACCGGAATGACTGCGAGGCGGTCGTTCGGCGCGAATATCCGGAAGTGGCGGCGGCACTCGATTGGTTGAACAGGTTTTCTCCCGCGCGCATGACAGGCACCGGTGGCTGTGTGTTTGCAGCCTTCGATACACAGGAGGATGCCGAGGCAGTTGCAGTCCGTATACCGGGCTCCTGGACCGGCTTTGTGGCACGGGGAGTCAACCGCTCACCCTTGCTGAGCGCAATGGAGTGAATAGAACCCGGTTCGGCGCGCAGCACTGAACGGGGCTTTTTTATTGGGACGTCGCCAAGTGGTAAGGCACGGGGTTTTGATCTCCGCATTCGCAGGTTCGAATCCTGCCGTCCCAGCCAATAATATGGCCAGGCCGGCAGGCCGAGTAATCCTGCCGTCCCAGCCACAACAGATGCAGTTGATGACAGTAACACCGAGCAGGTTATGAACGGATTACCCGCATCAGACAGTGACAGCAGCATGATGGTATTTGCAGGCAATGCAAATCCACAGCTGGCCCAGAATATTGTCAATCACCTGCGGCTGCATATTGGCAGTGCCATCGTTGGTGTGTTCAGCGATGGCGAGGTGCAGGTCGAGATTATGGAAAACGTCCGCGGCAAGGACGTTTTCATCGTGCAGCCTACGTGCGCACCGACCAATGACAATTTGATGGAGTTGCTGGTCATGGTGGATGCGTTGCGCCGTTCGTCGGCTGCACGAATCACCGCAGTGATTCCGTATTTCGGCTATGCCCGCCAGGACCGCCGGCCACGCTCCGCGCGTGTACCGATTACGGCCAAGGTGGTGGCGCAGATGATCGGCAAGGTGAAGACCGACCGGGTGCTGACCGTGGATCTGCATGCAGACCAGATCCAGGGATTTTTCGATATCCCGGTCGACAATGTGTATGCCTCGCCGATCCTGCTGGGCGATGTCTGGAGGCAGAAATACCCGGATATCGTGGTGGTCTCGCCGGATGTCGGCGGCGTGGTCAGGGCACGTGCGCTGGCCAAGCGGCTGGACGATGCGGAGCTGGCGATTATCGACAAGCGCCGTCCGCGCCCCAACGAGGCGCGCGTGATGAATATCATCGGCGAGGTCGAAGGCCGTACCTGCGTACTGGTCGATGACCTGGTCGATACCGCCGGCACCCTGTGCCTGGCCGCGCTGGCCCTGAAAGAGCAGGGCGCCAGTCGCGTGGTTGCCTACTGCACGCACCCGGTGTTGTCCGGAGCCGCAGTGGACAACATCGAGGCATCCGAGCTGGATGAACTGGTGGTAACGGATACCATCCCGCTGCATGAAAACGCACAGGGTTGTAGCAAGATACGGCAGTTGAGTGTCGCGGCCATGCTGGCCGAGACCATGCGCCGTATCAGTGATGAAGAATCGGTCAGTTCGTTGTTCATGGACTGACAGGGTTAACCGTCGCGGTGTTTCGTTTGATGCGCCGCGGTAACTTTCTCTCCTGGTCGCGGGAGGGATTAACGGCACCGCAAGGTGCGTTTTTTATGGAGAAGTAACATGGCTATCAGCTTTGAATTGAATGCAGAGCCGCGTACTGACAAGGGTAAGGGTGCGAGCCGCCGCCTGCGTCATGCCGGCAAAGTACCCGTTATCATGTACGGTGGTGGAAAAGACCCTGAATCACTTGCGCTCTCTCAAAACGAGTTGCTGCGCAACCTCGAGCACGAGGCGTTTTATTCGCACATCCTGACCGTCAAGGTCGGTGGCACAGAGACGCAGGCCATCCTGCGCGACCTGCAGCGCCATCCGAGCCGTCCGATCATCCTGCATATGGACCTGCAGCGCATCAATGCGGCCGAGAAGCTCAAGACCCATGTCCCGCTGCACTTTGTCGGTGAAGATGCTGCGCCGGGCGTCAAGGCCGGTGGCCTGGTGTCGCATGAGCTGACCGATGTGCTGGTCGAGTGTCTGCCGAAAAACCTGCCGGAGTTCATTGAAGTCGATATCTCGGCGCTGGATGTCGGCGATTCCATACACCTGTCCGGACTGACAGTTCCGGAAGGCGTCACACTGATCGAGCTGGCGCGTGGCGAGGGACACGACCTGGGCGTGGTGTCCATCCATGCCAAGCGCGTCGCTGAAGAGGTCGAGGAAGCGCCAACCGAAGCCGCGGCCGAGGGCGAAGGTGAAGGCGAAGGCGAGGCCGGGTCAGGCGAAAGCAGCTGACCGGCGCGTCTGTCTTGACTGCCATACAGCTCGTCGCCGGGCTGGGTAATCCCGGAAGCAAGTACGCACAGACCCGGCATAATGCCGGGTTCTGGTTTGTGGACGCGGTTGCGCGGCGCTTTGCTGGGCAGTTCGCTGCCGAGAACAAGTTCAGTAGCGAGGTTGCCCGCTGTTCCATTATGGGCCGGGACTGCCGGCTGCAAAAGCCGATGGAATTCATGAACTGCAGTGGCCGCCCGGTGAGGACGCTGGCTGATTTCTACCGCATTCCGCGCAACGCGATCCTCATCGTGCACGATGAACTGGACCTGCCGCCGGGCACTGTACGCCTGAAGAAAGATGGCGGGCACGGCGGCCACAATGGCCTGCGTGATCTGATTCCACACCTGGGCGGTAACGATTTCCTGCGCCTGCGCATTGGTATAGGCCACCCGGGTCACAAGGATGGCGTAACCGGCTAC
>CBEULV010000069.1:0-11088 GCA_965544015.1 uncultured Gammaproteobacteria bacterium
TGGCACTGCCAACGATTGGGAAAATGTTGAAATCCGGTTCAAGTTGCGCCTGATAGACAATTTCAGTGTATTCCTCCATGTCTTCGATTTTCCATTTCGCATTACCTGAGCGAATGTTGCTGAGTGACGGGACAATTACCATCTGTAATCACTGCTGTCCCGTTAACTTTCACAGCAATGCCATCTGATTGATGGCGGTCTTTCTATCGAGAGGCGGGTCGCCTCGCAAAAGCGCCATCAGATCGCGTTTCTCAAACAGGTTGAGCTGCAATAGACGCAATATTTGCCGCATACTTTTCTTCAGTTTCGACTGGAACCTGAGGAATGCCAGGAGCAGATAAACACACAGTGCAATCCAGATCTGCGTCATGACTGCATTCTTGCTGGTCCCGATGAAGGACTTGATTTTCAGGTTCTGCTTGATCCACTTGAAAAACAACTCCACCTGCCAGCGCGCTTTGTAAATATCGGCAATCGTCTTGGCAGCCAGCTTGAAATTGTTGGTCAGAAAAATATAGTGCCTGCCGGTTTCTGGATCACGATAACCAATACGACGCAGTTGAACAGGACATTTCTTTGCCGTCTGAACACCGGTGAACTCAATGGTTTGATCGCTGGTCAATCCCTTGCTCGACAAGACCGGTCGGCGACTGACAACACGGGTTTTTGCATTGGATTTAAGACGGGTAACAAAGAATATCCCTTTTTCTGTCAGCTGGTTGTACCAGGCATAGTCGTTATAGCCCCGATCGATAGCCACCATGCTGCCCTTGGGAAATTCCAATGCACGCCCCGCCTCAATATCACTGGTCTTTCCGTCAGTGATGGTGACAAATTCAGGGAGATAGCCCGCATGGTTCAAACCGACATGGAGTTTAATCGCACCCTTGGTTGTTCTGAAATCAGCCCACGGAAAAGCAGACAGGCACAGGTCAATGGTCGATGCATCCAGTGAATACAGCGGATTGTCAAAGCGGAAATCATGTCCAGGCGCCATCCCCTGACAACGATTCAGCAGCTTTCCAAACAGCACCTCGTACAATGCGTAGGGTTTGTCTTCGTTGATGCGAGAAAGGTTGGAACGGGAAAGTTTGACGCTACCAAGATGATAGAGGCGATGTGCCTGTGCGGAGATATTCTCGACAATATCACGCAAGCTGTTTCGACCTGACAGTTGTGCCATGGCCATCGTCACAAACTGCGACCACCGGGATGCGGTGCGAAAAGAACGACCGCTATGGTGTTGTTTTGCAAGGGTCTCGAATTCATGTCTCGGGATTAATTTGAGTATTTGTGAGAATACGGTGTTATGATGTGCCAAGGCTTAAATCTCCTTCTATTACAGTGTTTGGTCGCACATACATTGTAACAGTTCATTGAGGTTTAAGCCTTTTTTCGTTCAGTTAACGGGACAGCAGTGATATTGGATATATTATCCTCCCTGTACTTAAGGACAATTTACCCGCGTCAGTATCCACGGCTACCCTGAACAGCAGCTACACACAGCGGTTGCCTACGACCCTTGCAGGTAAACCGCAATTACAAGCCGGGACTGATACCCGAGTATCCAGTCACCGGGGGAAGGTAGTCATATGAAGCGAGCGTCGAATACCCTGTTGCTTGCCAATTGCTACGGACAAATACGCAGTGTGGCGTTCTACCCCCTGCGCACCGGGCTGCTGACCCTGGCTACTGTCACCGTAATCAGTGGCAGCCTTCTTTTCAGTGGTTATCGTGCCGGGGTCAACATGGAACACCGTCAACAGCTCTCCGAGGTTGCCGTACTCAGGACACTGGTACAGCAACAGCAGACGGAGATTGCACGGGTTCGCACAGCAGTGCACGATAACCTGGATGCCCTGACGTTGCGACTCGGCCGGATGCAGGCACAGATGCTGCGCCTGGATACACTCGGCGAGCGTCTGGTGCAGCAGGCCGATCTCGATAGCACTGAATTCGATTTCAACATGCCGCCACCGATGGGCGGGCCCAACAGTGCGGCGGTTCGTTCTGCCCTGACGGTACCGGATTTTCTGGATATGCTCGCCGCGCTGGATATGACTGCAAAAGACCGCAATACAAAGTTGATGGTAGTCGAGCGTTTGATAATGAACCGCAACCTGCAGGGGCGCATTATCCCGTCAGGCCGTGTCGTTGAACATGGGCTGGTGTCGTCGAAATTCGGCAAGCGCATTGATCCGTTCACCGGCAGGCAGGAACACCACAAGGGCATCGATATTGCCGGCAAGGAAGGTTCCCGTATCCGTGCGGTTGCTGACGGTGTCGTGAGCTGGTCCGGAGAACGTACAGGCTATGGTAAGCTGGTGGAAATCAATCACGGCAATGGTTATGTCACGCGCTACGGGCATAACAAGCAGCAACTGGTCAAAGCCGGTGATAAGGTCAGCAGGGGTGATGCGATTGCACTGATGGGCTCCACGGGGCGATCAACCGGGCCGCATGTGCATATTGAGGTGCTCCGTAACGGTTCACAAGTTAACCCGGGCAGGTATCTGAACAACTAAACAGCCTTCTATTGCTCCGGCCATTTCCGGCATGCAGAAACGAAACGGCCCCGGGGTGGAAGCCCCGGGGCCGGTCTGTAAAGCGGGTTGGTGAATTATCTGCCGGAGGCCGCCACTGCCATCGAGTTGACCAGCAGGAGTGCGTGCGTATTGTTCTTCAGGCAGGACACCGCGCCATTGTCCTTGAAGTTACAGGCCATGGTGTGCGGGCTGCCCCAGCCGGTCTTGACCTTGAAACCACCTTCCACCTCTTCGTCGCCGGCGGCCAGGTCGGTGCCGGTGACCGGCGTCGCATCGATAACCAGGTTGCGGTAGGTCACCCTGAAGGTTTTATCCTTGTCATTGAAGTGATCTATGATTGCCTTGGTCTTGAACTTGATAATGTTGCCGCCCGTCTCGCGCGTCTGGTCATCACTGAAACAGATGACCTTGCTATCTTCGGTGCGGCAGGTGTTGATTGACGAGGGCAGGTAGGCGATCGGCTTGTTGTTGCGACTCCAGGCGCCCGTAACCACGACATCGAGAGCGCTTTTCCTGGCAGGTTTCTTTTTCCTGGCCACCTTGCTGGCAGCAGCCTTTTTAGACTTTGCCTTGGCCGCCTTGCTGGCAGCAGCCTTTTTAGATTTTGCCTTGGCTTCCTGTTCCGCCCTGGCAATTGCAGCCGCCTTCTTCTTCTCGGCCGCTTTCTTTTGGGCACTTGCAGCGGCGGCTTCCATGCTCATATTCTCCTGGACATTGATCAACTCGCCGCGCGCCTGGTCAAATCCGCCATCGACGGCCTTGCTCAGCCATTCCAGTGCCAGCTTGTTATTCCTTTTCGTGCCCTGGCCTGCCGCGTACAGCCTGCCAAGGTAATACTGTGCCACCGGGTAATTGTTTTCCGCGGCACTGCTGAACCATTTGAATGCGGTCTTCATGTTGGAGCTTACGCCGGTACCTTCATAATAGATCAGTCCAAGCTTGTAGGCTGCCTTGTTGTGGCCCTGGGCGGCAGACTTTTCGTAGAAAGAGATGGCCTTGCCATAATCAATATCTGCACCGATACCCGTCATGAACATATTGCCGATTTCATACTGGTTTTTACTGTTGCCGCTTTCAGCGCCTGACAGTGTCTTGCCAAAGCGCGATGCGTTTGATTCCATCAGTTTCAGGCGCGATACGGCTTTCTGGTTGCCCTGCTCGGCGGCTTGCTTATACCACTCGACGGCCTTGTTACGATCCGCAGCCACGCCCCGGCCATTCTGATACATGGTGCCAACGTCATACTGTGCATCGCTTTCGCCACTGTTGGCTTCTTCCAGTTTCTCCTTGAACAAGGCATTCCAGATATCATTGCCAGCCAGGCTTGTTACAGCAAAGAGCAACAGGCTGATTCCAAGTACGATTTTATTCATGTTGGCTATACCCTTATGGATTGTCGGTCGTGTAAGGCGAGAACACCTTTACTAGGGTCCTTATCGGCAACCGCATAACGGGCTTGAGTGGGGGGTGAATATCGCTACAGATAAAACAACAAGAACAATAAGATACGGCTGTTTTCTTGGCTGAATAGTAAGAATGTCAGGGGCTGCTGTTGTCAAGGTAATCGGCGATGCGCTGTTCCAGCCAGTAGCGTGGCCGGCAGGGATTATTGCCTGCGACAAAGCCGACATGGCCGCCATGCTCCGATAACTCCAGGGTCACCTGCCCGCTCAGCTCATGATCAGCCGGCAGTGCAGTAGCCGGCAGGAAGGGGTCATCACGTGCCTGCAGGATCAGTGTGGGTACCCGGATGTGTTTCAGAAATAGTTTGCTGCTACTGCGTTGGTAGTAGTCATCCACGTCCCGGAAGCCATGCAGTGGTGCGGTAATCGCGTTGTCAAAATCGTGGAAACTGTACAGCGTGCGCAGTCGATGCAGTGGAACCGGCGGGGGATGCGTTGCTGATTTCAGGATTACGGATTGCCGCAGCCTTGCGAGCAGGTGGTGCTGGTAAATGCGTGACAGCCCGCGTTGCAACTGGCGTGCCGCACTATCCAGGTCGAAGGGCACCGAGATGGCGATGGCAGTACTCAACGGCGCGTTGCTACCCTGTTCGCCAAGCCATTTCAGTAATACGTTGCCGCCCAGCGAAAATCCGATCACTGCAAGCGGCAGTCCCGGCTGCGCCGCGTGCAGGTGGCGAATGACAAAATCCAGGTCGCCGGTTTCGCCGGAGTGATAACTGCGCGGCAGTCGATTGGGCACGCCGCTGCAGCCGCGAAAATACAACAAGCCGGCCCGATAGCCGCGCTGTGCCAGGCACTTCAGCAATCCGCCGCTGTAGTGGGATTCCAGCGAGCCTTCCAGTCCGTGCAACACCAGCACGCGCCGGGTGCCGGGCAATGCCGTCCAGTCGATATCAAGGAAGTCACCGTCCGGTAATTCCAGTCGCTGTCGTCGCAAGGGCGGCATGATTCGCCTGCGCAGCAGGGACGGGTAGAGCGTCTGCAGGTGCCTGCCACGACACCACCAGGCCGGCCGGAAGCTACTGTCAGTGATCATGCAGGAATGACAGCAGTGTCGGGCGTGCGCCGCTAGCTGTTGACGCGGTTGGCTACCAGGTCGTCAACCACCGCCGGATCGGCCAGCGTGGAGGTGTCACCGAGCTGGTCCATTTCATTGGCGGCGATCTTGCGCAGGATTCGGCGCATGATCTTGCCGGAACGTGTCTTGGGCAGTGCCGGCGCCCACTGGATGATGTCCGGGGTCGCGATCGGCCCGATCTCCTGGCGTACGAGGCCGATCAGTTCCTTGCGCAGCTGGTCGGTTGGCTCCACGCCATTGACCAGCGTGACATAGGCATAGATACCCTGGCCCTTGATGTCATGCGGATAGCCGACGATGGCCGCCTCGGCAACTGCCTCGTGCAGCACCAGTGCGCTCTCCAGTTCCGCGGTACCGAGGTTGTGGCCGGACACGATCAACACGTCGTCGACGCGACCGGTAATCCAGTAATACCCGTCGGCATCGCGGCGGGCGCCGTCACCGGTGAAGTATTTGCCGGGGGATGCGGAAAAGTAGGTGTCGATCAGGCGCTGGTGGTTGCCGTACACGGTACGGATCTGCCCCGGCCAGGGGTGGGTGATGACCAGGTTGCCCTCGGCCTCGCCCTCGAGAATGTTGCCGTCATTGTCGACGATGGCCGCTTGCACGCCAAAAAACGGGTGAGTGGCGGAACCGGGCTTCATGCGCGTGGCGCCGGGCACCGGCGTGATCATGATGCCGCCGGTCTCGGTCTGCCACCAGGTGTCTACGATCGGACAGCGTGCGCCTCCGACCTTGTGGTAATACCATTCCCACGCCTCGGGGTTGATCGGTTCGCCGACCGTGCCGAGCAGGCGCAGGCTGTCACGCGAGGTCTTGTTGACCGGGCGGTCACCCATGCGCATCAGTGCACGTAACGCCGTCGGCGCAGTATAAAAGGTGTTGACCTTGTGCTTGTCGCATACCTGCCAGAAGCGCGATGCATCCGGGTAGGTTGGTACACCCTCGAACACCAGCGAGGTGGCGCCGTTGGTCAGCGGCCCGTACACGATGTAGGAATGTCCGGTGACCCAGCCGACATCGGCAGTACACCAGTAGATGTCACCGTCGTGGTAATCGAACACGTACTTGTGCGTGATCGCGGCGAACAGCAGGTAACCGCCGGTAGTGTGCAGCACGCCCTTGGGTTTGCCGGTGGAACCGGAGGTGTACAGGATGAACAGCGGGTCTTCGGCATCCATCCACTCTACCGGGCATTCTGCATCGACGCTGGCTACCGCGTCGTGGTACCAGACATCGCGGCCGTCCTGCCAGCCGACCTTGTTTGCGGTGCGACGCACGGTCAGCACGGTATGCACGTTCGGGCAGGATTGCAGGGCCTGGTCGACATTGGCCTTCAGAGGAATGGTCTTGCCGCCGCGGACACCTTCGTCCGCGGTGATTACGGTCTGGCAGTCCGAATCGAGGATGCGGTCCTTGATGGATTCCGGCGAAAAACCGCCAAATACCACCGAATGAATTGCGCCGATACGTGCGCAGGCCAGCATTGCGTAGACGGCTTCCGGGATCATTGGCATGTAGATGCACACCCGGTCACCCTTGCCGACATTGCGGGCCTTCAGTGCGTTGGCCAGGCAACAGACATGCTCATACAGCTCGCCATAGCTGATATGGGCATCGTCGGCCGGGTCGTCACCCTCCCAGATCAGCGCGGTTTGCTCTCCGCGCCGCTCCAGGTGCCGGTCGACACAGTTGTAGCAGGCATTCAGCTTGCCGCCCTCGAACCAGCGGGTCTGCCCCGCGCTGAAGTCCCCATCCAGTACCTTGTCCCACGGTTTTTCCCAGCTGAGAAACTGTGTGGCCTGTTTGGCCCAGAAACCGGCCGGGTCTTCCACCGATTCCCGGTACATTTCCTGGAACTGCTCGGCATTGAGATGTGCCTGCTTGGCAAACGCTTCGGGTACCTCGTATATCTTGCTGTCAGACATGCTGTACTCCGTTGTTGGTCTTGTCGATAACTGCCGGTGACTGATTATAGCCTCGCCTGCGCGTCGGCAACATGTTCACTCGCGCTCAGCCGGATGGTACTGGAACTGCGGCGGTGCGGCACGCGTGCGCTGTACGGGCAGGGCGGCCCTGTCCCAGTGTGCGGCGGCCCAGCGCAGCAACTCGGCCGGGCTGGCGTCGCTGGCTGTATCGGGTAGTGGCTGGCCCAGGAAGTCCAGTGCCTGGCACAGGGTGGCGGTACGCTGCTGTTCGTCGATCGCCGGTGCACAGGTTTGCTTGCTCAGCTTGTCTTGCCGGGTATCAACAGCCATGGGCAAGTGCAGGTAGTCGGGCGTGGGGTATTCGAGCAGCTGTTGCAGGTAGACCTGGCGCGGTGTGGAATCGAGCAGGTCGGCGCCGCGCACGACATGCGTGATCTCCTGTTCGGCATCGTCGACCACCACGGCAAGCTGGTAGGCAAACAGGCCGCCGGCGCGCCGCAGTATAAAGTCACCCACCGCCTGTCCGAGCCGCTGCTGCACTTGGCCCTGCAGTGTATCGGTCAGCGTGATGCTGTTGTCGTGAACTCGTACCCGCAGGGTGCGTGCCGCCCGCCCGGGCGGCAGTCCGGCGCGACAGGTGCCCGGATAGACCCTGCTGTTGTCCGGGTCGATGGCGCTGTCGGCGATTTCCCTGCGTGTGCATGCGCAGCCGTACAGCTGTCCGGCCTGTTCCAGTTGTGCCAGTGCGTCTTCGTACAGGACTGCACGCCGGCTCTGGTACACAACCGGCCCGTCCCATTCCAGTCCGAAGGCTTCCAGGGTTTTCAGTATCCGGTCACCGGCACCGGCAACCTCGCGTGGCGGGTCGAGGTCTTCCATGCGCAGCAGCCATTCACCCTGGTGATGACGCGCATCGAGATAACTGCCGAGTGCGGCGACCAGTGAGCCAAAATGCAGCGGGCCGGTCGGTGAGGGTGCAAAGCGGCCGCGATATGCCTGTTTTGTCGTCATGCTGGCGGTCCTTTCGGTCGCCGGAACAAAAAAGCCGGCGTAAGCCGGCTTGGTGATTTATGAGGATGCATGTGCAATCAGCCCATCTGCTTTTCCCGGATTTCGTCAAGGATCTTGCAATCGATACACAGCGTGGCGGTCGGGCGTGCCTCCAGTCTCCTTACGCCGATCTCGACACCACAGGCCTCGCAGTAACCGAATTCGTCATTTTCCAGATGGCGGACGGATTCGTCGATTTTCTTGATCAACTTGCGCTCGCGGTCACGTGCGCGCAGTTCCATGCTGAATTCAGATTCCTGTGTGGCGCGGTCGTTCGGGTCCGGAAAATTGGCCGCGTCATCCTGCATGTGGTGCACGGTGCGATCGACTTCTTCCATCAGGCTGTACTTCCATGCCTGCAGGATATTGCGAAAATGTTCGGCCTGACGTTCGTTCATGTATTCCTCGCCCTTCCTTTCGGCATAGGGGGCGATACCAGGCACCGGTCCTACCTGTGTGCCAGGTTTCGTCCTGCGGGCGGTTCTTTTCGGGGCAGCCTTCTTTGGCGTGGCCTTCTTCGGCGCAGCCTTTTTCGCAGTGGTTTTCTTTGCCGTGGCCTGCTTTTTTACAGCGGGTTTTTTGCCGGTGCCGGCTTTCTTCGCAGTGGTTTTTTTCGCAGCGGCTTTCTTTGCTGCGGCCTTCTTTGGCGCGGCCTTTTTGGCGACGGCTTTCTTGACCGTCTTTTTCCTGGCTGCCGTCTTTGCCTTTACAGCTTTTTTCTTTACCGCCATCGTGACGCTCTCCGGGTCTTGCCTTATTAACTTACTGTTTAAGTTGATAATTCAGTTCACAATTTGCCACCATGAGGTATGATGTCCGGCGGCGTTACTGGTTTGGGGCGTTATTTATACGCCACTTTTACTATTAGTCAAGGAAACTGCCGGACTGAAAAGCGGGCGTTTTTTGCAACTTTCCCGCTGATTTCGCCATGGCTGTTCGTATGAACTGCTGCTCACCGGGGTGTGTTAATGACAAGTACCTTACAGGCGTTGCTGCTTGATGTAGATGGAACGCTGGCGGATACCGAGGAGATTCATCGGCAGGCCTTTAATGCCGCGTTTGCTGAAGCCGGGCTTGACTGGGACTGGAGTCAGGCGCTCTACCATGAGTTGCTTGCCGTGACCGGTGGCAAGGAACGTATCCGTTATTTTCTGCAACGCGAACGCCCGGACTTCCAGTTGCCGCCGGATGCCGATGCATTCATTGCCGGTCTGCACCGGAGCAAGACCGGCTTTTACGTTGAAACCCTGTCCAGTGGCAAGGTGCCGCTGCGGCCCGGCGTGGAACGCCTGTTGCAGGATGCCCGCAGCCACGGTTTGCGGCTGGCTATCGTTACGACAACAACACCGGACAATATCATCGCACTGCTGGAGCATTCATTCAGCGAGGATGTGACGGACTGGTTTGAGGTGATTGCCGCGGGCAGTGTGGTTGCGCAGAAAAAACCGGCGCCCGACATTTATGATTACGCGCTTGCCAGCATGGAACTGTCACCGCAAGCGTGCATTGCCATCGAGGATTCCTTCAATGGCCTGCAGTCAGCCCGGGCGGCCGGGGTCGCCACACTGGTGACGACCAATCGTTACACGGAGGAGCATGACTTCAGTGGTGCGGCACTGGTGCTCGACCACCTCGGCGAGCCCGGCATGCCATGTCACGTGCTGGCCGGTGACCTGTCTCCGCAGGGGATGGTCGATGTTGCTTTCCTCAGGCGCCTGCATGCAGATGCGGCCGGGGAAACCGGTTAAGCCATGAAGCCGGCTGCTCGTATGCAGCTTATCCAGCCGTTCCACGTGATGGCACTGCTGGCGCGTGCACGTGAACTGGAAGCAGCCGGACGTTCGATTATCCACATGGAGATCGGCGAGCCGGACTTCGTGACGCCACAGCCGGTTATCGATGCCGGTCATGCGGCGCTGACGGCCGGGCAGACACATTACACGCCGGCGACTGGCCTGCCAGAGTTGCGGATACGCATCGCAATGTTTTACCGGGAGCGCTACGGCGTGGCCATTGACGCGGAACGCATCCTCATTACGCCCGGTGCCTCGGCGGCATTGCAGCTGGTACTCGCTTGCCTGGTGAACCCCGGCGATTCCGTGTTGCTGGCCGACCCCGGTTACCCGTGTAATCGCAACTTCGTCCATCTGTTCAACGGCGAACCGGTGAGCATACCGGTGGATGCCGGTTTTGCTTACCAGCCTACGCCGCAACAGGTGCAGGAACACTGGGCCGGGAATACCGCGGCCTTGCTGGTGGCCTCGCCCTCGAACCCGACCGGCACCCTGCTGGATGCGGCAACGTTGCACGACTACCTGGATATTACGCGGGCTGGTGACGGATGCCTCGTTGTTGACGAGATCTACCACGGGCTAACCTACGGGGAATCGCCGCCGACAGCGCTGTCGGTGTCTGACGAGATCTGTGTGATCAACAGTTTTTCCAAGTATTTCGGCATGACCGGCTGGCGGCTGGGCTGGATAGTGGCGCCACTGGTGCTGGTGCCGGAGCTCGACAAGCTCGCGCAGAACCTGTTCCTGGCGGCGCCTACACTGGCGCAGTATGCCGCGCTGCGTGCATTCGATACTGACAATATTGCCATTCTTGAAGAACGCCGCGAGTGTTTCCGGCAGCGCCGCGACTACCTGCTACCTGCATTGTGCGAGCTGGGCTTCGATATCCCGATCATGCCGGACGGCGCCTTCTACCTGTATGCGGATTGCAGCCGTTTCACCACTGACAGCTACGCGTTCTCGCAACAGTTGCTGGAACAGGCCGGCGTGGCCATCACGCCCGGTATCGACTTTGGCAAAAACCTGCCGGAGCGGCACGTGCGTTTTGCCTATACCACGTCGCTGGAAAACCTGCAGGAAGGCGTGCGCCGGATGCGTGATTATCTGCAACGCTGATCACCCAAAAAACCAATCACGGATGAGATGCGCTTCTACAGGGTTATCTGATTATTGTAGGAGATGGTATGGACCTCTCCCTCCTTAAAGATCCCGAAGGGATCACGGCCC
>CBEULV010000070.1:0-11023 GCA_965544015.1 uncultured Gammaproteobacteria bacterium
AGTCGTGTGGCAATGGTTTTTGTTTTTCTTTGCGCCTTTGCGTCTTGGCGCGAGCTATTTTTGCAAGTGCCGTCTCACTCGTCGGTGACGCAACCCTCCGAGGCATCTTTCACCAGCTGGATGTACTTGAAGAGCGTACCGCGTTCGGCCTTGTAGGGCGGCATCTGCCAGTCACTGCGACGCTTCTGCATTTCAGCATCGCTGATATCCACTGACAGGGTCTTGTTCCCGGCATCGACAGTAATGACATCCCCGTCCCTGACCAGCGCAATCGGACCACCTTCCTGTGCCTCGGGGACAATATGCCCAACGATGAAGCCGTGCGAACCACCAGAGAAACGGCCATCGGTCAGAAGCGCCACATCCTGGCCAAGGCCCGCGCCCATGATCGCCGAAGTCGGTGTCAGCATCTCCGGCATGCCGGGACCTCCCTTTGGGCCCTCGTAGCGGATCACCACCACGTCACCCTTGCCGATGCGCCCTTCCTCCAGCGCCTTGAGCATCGCCTCCTCGGCATCAAACACCCTGGCCGGTCCGCTGAAGTGCAGTCCCTCCTTGCCGGTAATCTTCGCCACCGAACCACCGGGAGCCAGATTGCCCTTCAGTATCTGGATATGGCCGGTTTGCTTGATCGGGTCGGACAGGGCATGGAACACGTCCTGGCCTTCCTTCAGTCCCGGGACATCGGCAAGGTTTTCCGCAATGGTCTTGCCAGTAACGGTCATGCAGTCACCCTGCAGCAGACCCTCTTCAAGCAGAGTTTTCATGACGGCCGGGATCCCGCCCACATTGTGCAGATCTTCCATCACGTACTTGCCGCTCGGCTTGAGATCGGCAAGGAACGGAACACGATCACTGACCGCCTGGAAGTCATCGATACTTAATGGCACGTTAACCGCACGCGCCATGGCGATCAGGTGCAGTACGGCATTGGTGGAACCGCCGGTTGCCATGATAATCACCATGGCGTTTTCGAACGCCTCACGGGTCATGATGTCACGCGGCTTGAGGTCCATCTCCAGCAGGTTGAGTATTGCCTTGCCAGCACTGTAGCACTCCGCCAGTTTGCCGGGATCGACGGCAGGCGTGGAAGAACTGTACGGCAGCGACATGCCCAGCGCCTCGATCGCAGAGGCCATGGTATTGGCCGTGTACATGCCACCACAGGCACCGGCACCCGGGCAGGCGTGGTCAACAATGTTATGACGGGTCTCTTCGTCGATCTTGCCGGCAATAAATTCACCGTAACTCTGGAAGGCGGAGACGATATCCAGCACCTGGTTATGGTAGTGCCCGGGCTTGATGGTGCCACCATAGATCATCAGTGACGGACGGTTGAGGCGCCCCATTGCGATCAGGCACCCCGGCATGTTCTTGTCACAGCCTGGCAGCGAAATGTTGGCGTCATACCACTGTGCGCTCATGACCGTTTCAATGGAGTCGGCAATCAGGTCGCGCGATTGCAGTGAGAAACTCATGCCGTCGGTACCCATGGAGATACCGTCACTGACCCCCACCGTGTTGAAGCGCATACCCACCAGGCCGGCATCGATAACACCCTCACGCACCTTTGCCGCCAGATCATTGAGGTGCATGTTGCAGGTATTGCCCTCATACCAGACGCTGGAAATGCCCACCTGGGCCTTGTCCATATCGGCGTCAGTCAGCCCGGTACCGCGCAACATGGCCTGCGAGGCGCCCTGCGATTTGGGCTGCGTAATACGGGAACTGTAACGATTCAATGGCTTGCTCATCATTTTCTCCGGCAATGTCGGCACCAGGACGGTTTTAACGGACTGCATACTATACAGATGGACCCGCCGGCCCTGAACAGGATTCATTTCGGGCCCTTCTATCCCGCCAGCCGACACACACCTGGCCAGCCTGTCAATCAATTGTCGTATGCTACGGGAATTTCTATAACTAAAACAGATACCTATAGAAGCTCACCGCGCATGAAAAACTTGCATTGCCGGGGTATTGTGCTAATATATTAGTTGTTCCTTATTTAAGGATATTCTTAAACTCATCAGGAGGTGCATCATGTACTTCGACACCTTGACCCTGGCCTCACTGGTCATTTTCGCTGCTGCCCTGGGTGCCTTTGCATATGCCTGCCTGTTCCGTGGCTGCATCACCGCCACTGGCGAGCAGCATGCTCAAAACGATGACAGCTGACCGAACACCTGCGCTACCGCGCATGATATCAACCTGACCGGGGAATCCTGCTGCGGTCGCTGTACACATGGAGACCCGCGGTCTCATGATCACGTCCCCGACCAGGGGGCGTTTCAACACACAATTTGCCGACCTGCCGTCCAGCACCGCAGGGTCCCGCTAAAGTCCCCTGCCCTGCTGCCGATACCCTGACTGGCCCGGGATTTCACCGGGACCCGGTCTATTATGTAGCGCGAGGTTGCCGCCTTCGAGGCAATTGCAACGCGCCTGGCCCAGCCCTTTTCCAGCGCACCCGCCGCCCGCCAGTTATCTGGCATATCAACCCGAAAACACCATAAAGTCGGCGGGCTCCGTGCCGATTGCATACAGGATAGCTCCAGTTACGGGAGCCGCCAGTGCATTGCCAGGGAGTCGAAGCCGCACATGAAGGACAACACAAAAACGCTGATTACCATTGGCTTCCTGGCCGTGCTCGGCCTGATGTTCTCACTGACAGCCATTTCCCTGCTTGAACTGCATAACGTGAACAAGAGCATGGAGAACCTTGTCGAGGTAACCAACATGAAAACCGCGGCGGCCCACGAGATGCGTGACGCCATCCGCCTGCGCGCCGACGGTCTCAAGAACATGCAGTTAACCGATGACTTTTTCGAGCGTGATGAGGAACACCAGCGCATCATCAGGACCGCAGGAAAGTTCCGCACCGCACGTGAGCAACTGATTGGCTTAGGAATGAATGAAAAAGAAGCGGAGTTCAACTCACAATTGCTGCAGCTGATCCGGGTAGCGCAACCTCTTTTTGATAGTACATCAGACATGCTGATGAGCAACGCACCGTCCGGGGAATTGAAACCGGCAATCAAGAACGCAACCGCATTACAACAAGTAATACTCGACAAACTGGATCAACTGGTCGAGCTGGAACGACAGAACACGGAGCAGGCGCTTGCCATCAGCCGCACCCAGTATATCGACACTCGCAAGCTGCTGTTCCTGCTGACCGGCATTGCCCTGCTGTTCTCGCTACTGGTCGCAAGGATTGTCATCAAACAGGTTTCATTAAAAAACAGGCAACTCACTTACCAGGCCTCGCACGATGCACTTACCGGCCTGATTAACAGGCGCGAATTTGAATCCAGGGTTGACCGCGCAATCCAGCATGCCAAGATACAGGCTTCTACACATGCACTCATGTATCTCGACCTTGACCAGTTCAAGGTTGTGAATGACACCTGCGGACATGCAGCCGGTGATGAACTGCTGCAGCAACTTGCGCAGTTGCTGATGAGCTCGGTACGTCACCGTGACACCCTGAGCCGCCTGGGTGGTGACGAGTTCGGCATGCTGCTCGACAATTGCCCGCTGGACAAGGCAGTCACCATTGCCAACACCCTGCTGCAAAGCGTCGATTCATTCCGCTTCAGCTGGGGGGGAAATACCTTCAGTCTGGGCGTCAGTATTGGCGTGGTTCCGCTGGATCACAGCACCCAGGACATTGCCGCCGCCATGAGTGCCGCAGATTCCGCCTGCTATATCGCCAAGGAATCCGGCCGCAACCAGGTACAGATTGCACATCTCGGTGACCGGCGATTGCAGCAGCGCCAGGGAGAAATGCGGTGGGTATCACGCCTTACCCGCGCGCTGGAAGAGAACCAGTTCGAACTGTACTACCAACCAATCGTACCCTGCGCAGACCGCAGTACCCGTGGTAAATTTCTCGAGATTCTGTTGCGCATGATCGATGATGACGGCTCCGTAATCTCACCGCGCACATTCCTCCCGGCGGCTGAAAAGTACAATCTTGCCAGCGCCATTGATCACTGGGTGGTGGAACATGCCATGAACTGGCTGGCCGAGAACTCATCCTCGGACAAGTGGCCGATCACCATTTCCATCAACCTGTCCGGCCAGACCATTGGCAACCAGGACATGCTGAAATTCATCATCAACAAAATGGACGAGACCGGCATCAGTGCAGAACAGATCGTCTTTGAGGTCACAGAGACTGCCACCATTAATAATATCGCCGCGGCAACCAGTTTCATGCTGACACTTCGCGGCTGCGGATTCCGCTTCGCACTGGACGACTTCGGCAGCGGGCTGTCATCGTTCTGCTACCTGAAGAAACTGCCGGTGGACTTCCTGAAGATCGACGGCACCTTCATCCGCGACATCCTGTCTGACCCGGTCGACTATGCCATGGTCAGATCGATCACTGAACTCGGGCAGCTACTCGGCAAGCAGACCATCGCCGAGTATGTTGAAACCCTGCAGGTCGCCGAGGAACTTCGCAGTATCGGCGTGGATTTCATGCAGGGCCATGCCTATGCGAAAGCCGAGCCACTGGACAGTTTCACCCACCACACGCGACCACAACTGGTATTGCTCTCACACTGAAACCAGACGGGGTAGCCTGCCCCGGGAAATGCTATCCTGTAGATAATAAAAGCCCCCCGCGCATCGCGCATCAGGGTCAGGCAACATCACACAACGTGGTTACACGCACTGATGCCGTCAACGAGCAAGCTTCCATCACTGTTGCAAATGATCGAAGGACTCATCCGTACGCCTTCGATCAGCTGTGTCGACCCCGCGCATGATCAGGGCAACCTGGCGGTAATCGAATTACTCGCCGACTGGCTGGCCGGACATGGCTTCGACGTCGAACTCATGCCGTTACCGGGAACCCCGGCCAAGGCCAACCTGGTCGCAACCCTGGGCAGCGGTCCGGGCGGACTGGTACTGTCCGGTCACACCGATACCGTCCCCTTCGATAGTGGCAAATGGCAGCATGATCCATTCCGATTGACTGATGCCAACCAGCGGCTCTACGGGCTGGGTACTTCCGACATGAAGGCCTTTCTGGCACTGGCCATTGAATCCTGCCGGGGGCTGCGCGCACAGGACCTTGTGGAACCGCTGATCATCGTGGCAACCGCCGACGAAGAAACCTCCATGTCGGGTGCGCGCGCACTGCTGGAGCGCCAAATGCCTCGTGCGCGGCATGCGATCATCGGCGAACCCACCGGTTTGCGGCCGGTACGCATGCACAAGGGTATCTTCATGGAGTCGATCCGCCTGCAGGGTCATTCCGGGCACTCCAGTGATCCATCACTGGGCAACAGTGCGCTGGAAGCCATGCATCACGTCATTACCGAGCTGCTGGAGTGGCGCACACAATTGCAGGAACAGCACCGGAACCCGGCGTTTGCCATCCCCGTGCCAACCCTCAACCTGGGGCATATTCACGGCGGCGACAGTCCCAACCGTATCTGTCCGGATTGCGAGTTGCACATTGACCTGCGTCCGCTACCCGGCATGCACATCAAAGAGCTGCGCGCTGAACTCCACCAGCGGGTAACGGCCGCGCTGGAGCCAACCGCTATCACCGTGAACTTTGAAGCATTGTTTGACGGCATCCCGGCGATGGAAACATCGGCCAGTGCGGAGATCGTGCAACTGACACAGCGCCTGACCGGACATACACCAGGGGCTGTTGCATTTGCCACCGAGGCGCCCTATCTCACGCAACTGGGCATGGATACCGTTATATTGGGGCCCGGAGATATCGAACAGGCACACCAGCCCGATGAATACCTGGCGCTGAGCCGCCTGCAGCCGACCATCGACCTGCTGCAAGAGATCATCAAATCAGTTTGTATCAAGCCGGAACGCTTGCTATAACAGGCGCCATGAAGACACGCGAACGTAACCAGCAGTTCATTGACAGCTTCCGGCACTCGGCACCCTACATACATGCCCACCGGGGCCGTACCTTTGTGCTCGTATTTGGCGGTGAAGCAGTGGCAGACGGGCAGTTCTCCGAACTGGTGCACGATATCGCCCTGTTACACAGCCTGGGCATACAGCTGGTGCTGGTGCATGGTGCCCGCCCCCAGATCGAGGACAAGCTGACAGCCGCCTCCATTCACGCGGAATATGCCAACGGCCTGCGAATCACCAATGATGCGGCATTGCAATGCGTCAAGGAGGCGGCTGGCACGGTACGGGTCGAAATCGAGGCGCTGCTGTCCATGGGCCTGGCCAATACCCCGATGTCCGGTGCACGCATCGGCGTAAGCTCGGGAAATTTTGTCACGGCACAACCACTGGGCGTGCGTGACGGAATCGACTACTGCCATACCGGCGAAGTGCGCCGTGTTGACGATCAGGCAATCAGACAACACCTGGCAGCCCGGCGCATCGTACTGCTGTCGCCACTGGGCTATTCTCCGACCGGCGAGGTATTCAACCTCAGCGCCGGGGAAATCGCCACGCATGTGGCAATTGAACTGCAGGCGGACAAGCTGATCCTGATAACGGAAGGCAACAGCCTGCGCGACGGCAGGCGCAAACTGATCTCGCAACTGACAGTCCAGGAAGCCGGGACATTACTGGCATCAAAACGCAAACTGGCGGATGACACACGACGGCAGTTGCAGTACGCCATCCGGGCCTGCCAGCGGCAGGTCCGTCGTGTACACCTGCTCGACCGGCACATCAACGGCGCAATGTTGCTGGAACTGTTTACCCGCGATGGTTACGGCACGCTCGTTACTGCCGACGCCTACGAGGGCATGCGTGAGGCCAGCATCGATGATGTCGGCGGCATCCTTGAACTCATCAAACCACTGGAGCAGAAAGGCATCCTCGTCAAACGTTCACGCGAGTTGCTGGAAATGGAGATCAGCCACTTCCTGATTATCGAACGTGACGGGGCCATCATCGCCTGCGCTGCCCTGTACCCGGGTAGCAGGAAGTCTCGCGCGGAGCTTGCTTGCCTGGCCGTACACGATGACTACCGCAACGAGGGACGCGGGGACGCACTGCTGCAGGCCATCGAGCAACGCGCGCTGGCCACTGGCATCAGCACACTGGTGGTGCTCAGCACCCAAACCGCCCACTGGTTCAGGGAACGCGGTTTCCTGCCCGGCAATACTTCGCACCTGCCCGCCAGGAAGAAGGAACTCTATAACTACCAGCGCAATTCCAAGGTGTTTTACAAGCCGCTCGGCTGACCGAGCACGGCGAGATCACAGCATAGGCAGGGGAATATGACAAATCGCCAGTATTCTGCAAAGATACACGGCACACGGGAAACATGGGCCATATCAGATGCCTTGCCCGACAGGGTGTGCACTGCGTCACAGAACCGCAGACACAGATCGGTCCCCGGGCAGAAAAGATCAAGAATGCGCCCGTAACTGCGGCTATATACAGAGATGAAGCCAGACAAGAACACGAATATGCACGGGAAGACCATCAAGGTCCTGCAGATCACCGACTCTCACCTGTTTGCGAACAGCGACGGTTGCCTGCTCGGGCTCAACACCGAGGAATCATTAAAGGCAGTGATTGATGATGTCAGCCGCAAACGCCTGCCGGCCGACCTTATCCTTTCCACCGGCGACCTGGTGCATGATGGTTCCATAGCGGCCTACCAGCGTTTCTTTTCCCTTATGAACGGTTTCGGTCTGCCGGTGTACTGCCTGCCGGGCAACCATGACGAGGCCCGGACCCTGCTGGACATTCCCGGCAAGGGTTTGTGCCAGTCAGTCGACCATGCCATCCATGGTGACTGGCACTTCATCTTTCTGGACTCCACCATACCAGGCAGTGAAGGCGCGCATCTGCGCACGGAAACACTGCAACAACTGGACGCGCTGTTGCACACAGAGCCCGAAACCCACACCCTTGTATGCCTGCATCACCAACCGGTAGCGATGGGCAGTCGCTGGCTGGATACCATGGCAGTAGACAATCCTCAGGAATTTTTCGACATCATTGACGCTCACCCGCAGGTGCGCGGCATTGTCTGGGGACACGTACACCAGGAATTGTTGATGCGGCGCAAGGATGTCAGGCTGATGTCCGCACCCTCGACCTGCATCCAGTTCCTGCCTGGCAGTGCGCAGTTTGCCCTTGACAGCGCACCCCCCGGCTATCGCTGGCTGTATTTGCACCCGGATGGCCGCATCGAGACCGGCATCAACAGGATTAGTGAGATGCCCGACACTATTGACATGGCAGCCAGCGGTTACTGAACCAGCTGGTTGAGATTAAAGATCGGCAACAGGATCGCCAGCACGATCACCAGCACAACACCCCCCATCACCAGGATCAGCATTGGCTCGAACAGGCCCAGCACCGCGGCAATCAGTGTTTCGATTTCCCGCTCCTGGTTAATCGCTGCACGTTCCAGCATCTCCTCCAGCTTGCCGCTGGCCTCGCCACTGGCAATCAGGTGCACCGTCATCGGCGGGAAGTAGCCGCTGCGTTCCAGTGCTGCCGCAATCCCCGCACCCTCGCGCACGCGTGCCGCCGCCTCGTTGACGGCTTCACGCATCGGGATGTTGGAAATCACCTGTGCTGAAATACGCAGGGCCTCCAGTACCGACACGCCACTGGCGGTCAGAATGCTGAAGGTGCGCGCAAAGCGGCCGGTTTCAAGACCGCGTACCAATCGCCCAAGCAGGGGCACACGCAACAGAAAACGGTGGAAACGACGCCGGTTGTCCTCGAATCGCAACAACCAGGAAACCAGCACCCCCAGCATGACAATGCCCAGCAGGGCCAGCACGCCATTGTTGCGCATGAAATCGCTGACCGCGATCAGACCGGTAGTGAGTCCCGGCAGGTCCTGTCCAATATTCTCGAACACCTGCACAACATTGGGCACCACGAACGTCATCAGACCGCCCACCACGAGAATAGCGACTGCGGTCAGCATGGCCGGGTAAAACATGGCCAGCTGGATCTTCTGACGCATCTGCTGGCGACTCTCGGTGTAGTCGGCGAGCCGCTCCAGCACCCGGTCCAGGTGCCCGGAATGCTCGCCGGCCTCGACCGTGGTACGGTACAGTTCGGGGAAGATATGCCTGAAATCCGACAGGCCGGCGGCCAGCGTGTGCCCTTCCATCACGCGCGAACGCACTGCCAGCAACATGCTCTTGAGACGTGCCCGGTCGGTTTGCTGGGCCACGGCACGCAGGGACTCTTCCAGCGGCAGCGCGGCACGCACCAGGGTTGCGAGTTGCCGCGTGATCAATGCCAGGTCGGTTGCACTGATACCGCGCTGAAGAAAGGCCGGCCGGTTGCGACTGCGCGTTTCGCGCTGGGTAACTTCCTGGACCTCGAGCGGCACCAGGCCCTGGTCGCGCAACTGCTGGCGCACCTGGCGTGGCGCATCACCCTCGATGACACCCTTCTTTTCACGCCCCCTTGGATCCAGCGCAATGTATTCAAAGGCGCCCATTGTTCAGCCCGGAAAATCCTGTAAGTTGGTTGACACGGTTACCATCACGCAAACCGGAAATGGCTCAGTCGCCCTGGCTGACGCGCAGAACTTCCTCAATGGAGGTGACACCTTCCAGTACCTTGCGCCAGCCATCCTCGCGCATGCCGGGTGACCGGGTACGGGCCTGGCGCTCCAGTTCCATTTCACCGACGCCGTCATGGATCATGCCGCGGATAACATCATCAACCATCACCAGTTCATAGATACCGGTACGGCCACGATAGCCGAGCTGGCTGCATACCGGGCAACCGCGTGCATGGTACAGCGTCGGCGGGTTGTCAACGGCAATACCCATGGTCTCGCAATCGGCCTTGCCGGCGGTATACGCCTCCTTGCAGTCTTCACACAGCACCCGCACCAGTCGCTGTGCAAGCACACCGATCAGGCTGGAGGACAGCAGAAACGGTTCGACGCCCATATCACGCAAGCGCGTCACGGCGCCGACGGCACTGTTGGTATGCAGGGTTGAGAACACCAGGTGACCGGTCAAACTGGCCTGCACGGCAATCTCGGCCGTTTCCAGGTCACGGATCTCACCCACCATCACCACGTCCGGGTCCTGGCGCAGGATGGCGCGCAGTCCGCGCGCAAAGCTGAGATCGACCTTGGTATTGACCTGCATCTGACCGATGCCATCGAGGTAATACTCAATCGGGTCCTCGACGGTCATGATATTGCGACTTTTGTTATTAAGCCGACCCAGTGCGGCATACAGGGTGGTGGTCTTGCCGGAACCGGTCGGCCCGGTGACCAGGATGATGCCATGCGGCTTGTTGATCAATACATCGATTGTATCGCGGGAATGTTCCGCCATGCCGAGGTGTTCAAGATCCAGCCGCCCGGCCTGCTTGTCCAGCAGGCGCAATACCACGCGCTCGCCATTTCCGGACGGCAGGGTAGAAACACGTACGTCAACCGCACGACCTGCGACACGTAGCGAGATGCGGCCATCCTGCGGCAGGCGCTTCTCGGCGATGTCTAGGCGTGCCATGACCTTGATGCGAGACACCAGCAGCGGCGCCAGCACCCGCTGCGGTTCCAGCACCTCGCGCAACACACCGTCACAGCGGAACCGTACCACCAGCCGGTTTTCGAAAGGTTCGATATGGATATCCGAGGCATTTTCCTTGACCGCCTCGGTGAGCAGGGCATTGATGAGGCGGATAATGGGCGCATCATCCTCACTCTCGAGCAGGTCTTCCGGCTCGGGCAGGGCCTGCGCGACGTGCATCAGGTCCATGTCGTCACCGAGGTCACCCATCATCTGCATGGCCTCGCTGGAGTCCTGCTCATAGCTGTTGGACAACAGGGTATCGAAGGCTTCCTGTTCGATCTGTTGCAGCTTGATCGGCCGCCCCACCAGGCGTCGCAACTCGGCCAAGGCGGTCGGTGCCACGTTCGCGGTATGCACCACGATTGCCCTGTCACCTTCATAGCCGGTGAGCAGCACCCCGTGACGCTTGGCAAACATGAACGGCGGGCGACGTGGCGCGATGTCGCTCTCTGATTCGAGCTGCTCTGTGGCTGTGATCAGGGTTTCATTCATTT
>CBEULV010000071.1:0-11013 GCA_965544015.1 uncultured Gammaproteobacteria bacterium
ATGTCGCTCTCTGATTCGAGCTGCTCTGTGGCTGTGATCAGGGTTTCATTCATTTTGTTTCATCTGCACCGGCATCGACAGATTGCGCCGGGGCCTGCACGGCACCCTGCTTGCCCGGCAGCGAGGAAAACTCGTCGAACTCGGGTAGCACCGGATGCGGCTTGTCCGGCATGAGGTTCACACCATCGGCATCCGCACCGAATTGCAGGGCACGGATGTAGTTGTACTTGCTGTTGGTGTAGTTCGAGGTAATGGCACCGTCGCGCAGGATCACCGGGTGGATGAATACCATCAGGTTGGTCTTGACGACATTGGCGGTCCTGGACTTGAACAGGTTGCCAAGCAGCGGGATGTCACCCAGCAACGGCACCTTCTGCACGTCTTCATCCACCTGCTCCTCGATCAGGCCGCCGAGCACCACGATCTGGCCGTCATCCACCATCACACTGGTCTTGATGGAGCGCTTTTTGGTGATGAGATCGGCGGCACCGGCCACACTGGGGGCGATACTGGAGACTTCCTGTTCGATATCCAGGCGCATCGCATCGCCTTCATTGATCTGCGGTTTGATCTTGAGCGTCAGGCCGACATCCTCACGCTGGATGGTCTGGAACGGATTGGTCGCACCGACATTGGCGCCGGTGCTGGTAAACGAACCGGTCACGAACGGGACGCTACGGCCAATCACGATCTCGGCCTCTTCGTTATCCAGCGTCACCAGCGTCGGCGTCGACAGGACGTTGGTGTTGGTGTCCGATGCCAGCGCATTCAGTACGGCCAGATAGTTGAAACTGTTGTCCTTCCCGACATCGCCGAAGCCGAGCAGGACATTGTCGATGATTGAGGGAAAGCTGCCGCCATCCACTACATCCGCGATCCCGTTGACAACGTCGGCAATCGGGGAACCGGAATTGGTAAAGTTCACCATGCCGACCGGGGTTTCTCCGCCATCAGCTGTACCGCTGAAAATCCACTGCACACCCAGTTCCCGCGCCACGTCCCCGGACACCTCGGCAATCACCGCCTCGACCAGCACCTGTGCCTTGCGGATGTCGAGCTGGCTGATGACGCGCTTCAGGGTACGCATGATATCCGGCGGGGCGGTAATGACCAGGGCGTTGGTAGACTCGTCCGCCTGGATGTCGAAGGAACCACCACGACTTGCGCCGGTGGCCTTGCCCTTGGTCTGGGTGGCCTCTTTCTCCTCGATCTTGCCGACGCCCATCAGCACATCGACGAGCTGCGTGGCCTCGGCATAACGCAGGTAAACCACATCGGTGTTACCGCCAGTCTCCAGCGGGGTATCGAGGTGGGATATGATGGCACGCAGCCGCAGTCGCGCGGAGCGGTCACCGCCCAGCAGCACGCTGTTGGTGCGTTCATCGGCAACCAGTACCTGTTCAACGCCGCCCGCAGCGACACCCTTGCCGCCGACGCGGCTACGCGTCAGGCTGGTGAGTACGCGCACCACCTCGGTTGCCGAGGCATGTGCCAGCGGAATAATCTCGATTTCGCTGTCACTGACCTGGTCGATACGACGGATAATGCTGACCAGGCGTGCAACATTTCTCGCGCGGTCGGAAATGATCAGGACATTGGTCGCGGGATAGGCAGCCAGGTGGCCCTGTTGCGGAACCAGCGGCCGCAGGATGGGTACCAGCTGGGCAGCGGCCACGTTGTCAACCTGGATCACCCGGGTAACCATCTCGTCACCAACCCCCGGATCGCTGTCGGTTGTCGTCGGGATGCTGTCCTGCTTGGCATTGACGTCCGGAATGATCTTGATCACCTCGCCACTCGGTACCGCTGCGAAGCCATGCACCTTGAGAATGGAAAGAAATACCTGGTAGACCTCGTCACTGCTCATCGGGCGTGATGAAATCACCGTGACCTTGCCCTTGACCCTCGGGTCAATGATGAAGTTCTTGTTTGCAACCTCGGCCACGGTACTGATCAGGGCGCTGATATCCGCGTCCTTGAGATTGAGAGTGACCGTCTCGGCGTGCAACACCGGGGTGCATAGCAGCCAGGCCAGTGCGAGCGATAAGATTTTTCCCGAAATTTTCATTACCTGATCCTCAATACCGTCTCTGTCCCGGTAGCCGTAACCCATTTATATATATCGGACAATTTACTGATTTCTTGCAGAATTCCGCCAGAAACAAGGCATTATTGCTGCGCATCCAGCGTCAATGTGTGCTCCTGCCCGCCACGCAGCAGCTTGACCGTCACCGCCTCGCCGCCTTGCAGGCTCTTGAGCGCCTTGGCACCGTTGGCCGGTTCATTCAGCCCGAGGCCATTCACCTCGATAATGACGTCGCCGGACCTCAGCCCGACCTCCTTGAACAGTGCGGGTTTGCGACCCGGCGCCACGCTGTAGCCGATAAGGTTGCCACCTTCATCGCGCTGCTGGGTGGCGCGCACCAGGTCATAGAGGCTTCTGGGGCTCTTGCGGATATTCTCCCGAACCTCGCGCAGGCGCTCCGCCGGTGTGGCAGGCGAGTGCGCCTTTGCACTAGCCGGTATGTTACCACCAGATTTGCCCTCTGTTGGCAGTCTGAGTGTCTCGTATCTGCCGCTACGCCGGAGTATGACGCGATCCGGATAGATCTCGCTCAGTTCGGCGTTGCCGGGCAGGTTGTCGCCAATCGCGTAGTGCTCTTCCTTGCCACCCTGGTCCGCGATAATCGCGCGGGCATTCTGCTTGTCATCCGATGCCAGCACTCCACTCAGGGTCAGCCTGAGCCGGGTATCCGGTGCATCCAGCGGCGTGTCGCTTGCCACGGACGCTGTCTTGTTAACGGCCAGGCCCATCAGGTGCCAGCCGGGCAACTGGCTGATCAACTCGGCATGCGGATTGCGCTGTGCCGGCACGGCTGCCGTGGTGACAACCGGTAGCGGCTCATTATCAGGCTGCGGCAACACGCCCCAGGTCAACGCGGCCAGCTGCGCCGCGACCCAGATCACCAGCAGCACGTTGACCAGCGGGATCACGCGCTGCACGCCACGGCCTTGCAGCAGGCGTGCCAGGTCATTAGCTTGCAGTGTCATCACGTTCATTTGCGGATCAAGCCGGCAGGAATCAGGTGCAAGACAGCTGTGCTAGCGGCCACGCCCCCCGGGGCGCCCGCCTGTACGCCGGCCGGGTTTACCGCGCCCGCCGCCGGGTCGCGGCGGCGGACGGTTTATTTTTACCGGCGGCTTTAGTTTCCCGATGTAGCCCTCAGGTACTGCTTCGACCGGGATCTTGTGTCCGATATAGGCCTCGATTTCAGGCAGCGAGTAGACAAAATTCTCACAGGCAAAGCTGATGGCATCCCCGTCCTTGCCGACGCGCGCGGTGCGACCTATACGGTGTACATAGTCCTCGGCATCCTGCGGCAGGTCGTAGTTGAACACGTGGCTGACATCCGGAATATGCAGGCCGCGCGCCGCTACATCGGTGGCAATCAGTACTGGCAACTCCCCTTTCTGGAATTCGCCAAGCAGGCGCTGACGCTTCGTCTGCGGTACGTCGCCGGACAACACGGCACACTTGAACCCGTTCCCCTCCAGATAGGACCAGACGCGGTCGGCATTACGCTTGGTATTGACGAACACGATGCTGCGATGGGGGTCTGTATGGTTCAGCAAACCGACCAGCAACGGAATTTTTTCTTCATTCGCAGTGTGATAGAGCACCTGCCGAACGCGCTCCGCCGTCACCATCTCAGGCACCACATCAACATACTCGGGGCGGTTCATGTGCTCATAGGCCAGTTCCTGCACCCGGTGCGAAAGCGTCGCGGAAAATAGCAGACCAAGACGCTTTTCCGGTGGCGGGCAGCGGCGCAACAGGAACCGGATGTCCTTGATGAAACCGAGATCAAACATGCGGTCAGCCTCATCCAGCACCACGGCCTGGATCATTTTCAGGTTGTACACGTGCTGTTTAAAGTAATCGATCAGGCGCCCCGGGGTACCGATCAGGATATCGACACCGGCTGCGATCGTATCGCGCTGTTCCTCATAGCCCGTCCCCCCGTAGGCCAGTCCCAGCTTAAGGCCGGTATGCCTGCCGAGTAGCATGGCATCCTTATGGATCTGGATCGCCAGTTCGCGGGTTGGCGCCAGCATCAGCGCCCTGGGCTGGTCCTGCTTGCGGTGCTCATCAGCGGGATGTGTGAGCAGATGGTGGTAGACCGCCACCAGGAAAGCGGCGGTCTTGCCGGTTCCGGTCTGGGCCTGGCCAGCCACATCACCCCCCTTGAGGGCAATCGGCAAGGTCTCTGCCTGGATCGGGGTGCATTTAGAAAAGCCTGAATCTTCAATGCCTTGCATCAGACCCGGGGCCAGATCAAAGCTACTGAAGACAGTATCTGTCAAGTGTGTTTCGGACATAATCGCGTGGATTTCCAGATTCGGCGGCTACGCCGATGTAATTGAATTTAGTATTATATTTCAGAAGCTTGTTCATTTGCTATCGATTGTTTCCCGAGCACCGCAATCCAGTACAGCGCCCGGGATAGTAAACAGATCACGGAGTGGCCACGAGGTTCCCGTGCCGGCAGTCGAATATCCGGTTGCCGGGATAAAAAACCCGTGCAACCGGCATTGCGTACGAAATATTGCGCACCAGCGCGCAGATAAAAAATCGGCAAACCGGGCTTGTAAATTTGCCTGATTTAAGATGAAATAGGACCCTATCAGGTGCCGTACAGCAAAACATTGCGCAACGGTACATCGACGTTGTCCGGTCTGGACGCCAGCATTCCGAGCAGTCCCTGACATACCACGCAACGGATTTCCATTTTTTAATCATGGGCCAGGTACGCCCTGCCATTTCCCATGTGCTAACCGGACATATTTTCTTAACAGGAGATACCAGACAGTGAGTGATAATATCCTGCACCTGAGCGATGACTCTTTTGAACAAGACGTAATCAAATCCTCCAACCCGGTACTGGTGGACTACTGGGCTGAGTGGTGCGGACCCTGCAAGATGATTGCCCCTATCCTGGAAGAAATCGCCAGCGAGTATGGCGGGCGCATCAAGGTGGCCAAGCTCAATATCGATGACAATCCGCAGACACCGCCCAAGTACGGCATCCGTGGCATCCCCACCCTGATGCTGTTCAAGGACGGTAACGTCGAGGCAACCAAGGTGGGCGCACTGTCCAAGTCACAACTTACGGCATTTATTGACAACAATATTTAAACACTGAAACAACACGGCAAGCATGAGAAATACCAAACGGCATACGTCTGTGAGTTGCAACACCGGCGCACCCTGACAACCCCGACACTGACAAGGCATGCCAGTCAAAACCTGAACACTCCCCTGGCCTCAGCGGCCGCCTCCTTAAAACAAGCAATGAAATACAGCAAAGGCCATCTATGAACCTGTCCGAACTCAAACACAAACCCGCATCCGAACTGATCGAAATTGCCAGTGAGATGGGCATCCAGGACACCGCCCGGACGCGCAAGCAGGACATTATTTTCTCGATCCTCAAATCACACGCGAAAAAGGGCGAGGACATTTTCGGCAACGGGGTACTGGAAATACTGCAGGACGGTTTCGGCTTTCTGCGTTCAGCAGACAGTTCCTATCTGGCCGGTCCGGACGATATCTATGTCTCGCCGAGCCAGATCCGGCGTTTCAGCCTGCGTACCGGTGACACAGTGGATGGCAAGATCCGCCCGCCCAAGGACAGTGAGCGCTATTTTGCGCTGCTCAAGGTCAACCAGATCAACTACGAAAAGCCGGAAAATGCCAGGAACAAGGTGGCATTCGAGAATCTCACACCGCTGCACCCGAACGAAAGACTGGTACTGGAACGGGGCAATGGCAGTACCGAAGACATCACCGCACGCATCATTGACCTGGTAGCGCCGCTTGGCAAGGGCCAGCGCGGCCTGATCGTATCGCCACCCAAGGCCGGCAAGACCATACTGCTGCAGAACGTGGCGCAGTCCATTGCCGCCAATTACCCGGAAATCTACCTGATCGTACTGCTGATCGACGAGCGTCCCGAGGAAGTGACCGAAATGGCGCGCTCGGTGAAGGGCGAGGTGGTATCGAGTACCTTCGACGAACCGGCCAGCCGCCATGTGCAGGTCGCCGAGATGGTGATCGAGAAGGCCAAGCGCCTGGTCGAACACAAGCACGACGTGGTGATCCTGCTGGACTCCATCACCCGCCTCGGCCGCGCCTACAACACCGTGGTGCCGTCATCCGGCAAGGTACTGACCGGTGGCGTCGATGCCAACGCACTGCAGCGCCCGAAACGCTTTTTCGGTGCCGCGCGCAACATCGAGGAAGGCGGCAGCCTGACCATACTGGCCACGGCCCTGGTCGATACCGGCTCGCGCATGGATGACGTTATCTACGAGGAATTCAAGGGCACCGGTAACCACGAAATCCACCTGGACCGCCGCATTGCAGAAAAACGCGTCTACCCGGCAATCAACCTCAACCGTTCCGGTACGCGCCGCGAGGAACTGCTTACCGATCCGAGAGAACTGCAGAAGATGTGGATCCTGCGCAAATTGCTGCACCCGATGGATGAGCTGGCCGCCATGGAATTCATGCTCGACAAGCTCAAGGCCACCAAGAACAACGCCCAGTTCTTCGAGTCCATGAAGCGCTGAACGTCAGGCCTGGAGAATTACATTTCGCGCCAAGCCGCAAAGGCGCAAAGGAAATACATAAAAGATCGCCACAGAGAACACAGAGAAAAGAACAATATCTGGAACTAAAGAAACCCCCTATCGTCGTTCCCGCGCAGGCGGGAACCCAGCGACAAATCAGACGATATCATCCAGTTGCATGCGCATTACTCAAGGCTGGATCCCCGCATTCGCGGGGATGACGGAGTATTTGTTTAAAATTCGAATGCGGGGCAGGTTTCTCCTGCCTTCCTGGTGCTTATTCGTAATTGTTTTTCTTTGCGCCTTTGCGCGAGAAACAGGTCTTCCTGAATACCCGCCCTAGTCATTTCCCAGGTTGCGCAGGCGGTTTATTCGCAACTCAAGCGGCGGATGGGTTGCATACAGGCGGCTGCTCTTTTCCCGGAAATTCCTGAACGGATTGACGATGAACATGTGCTGGGTGGCGCGATTTGCGCCCTTGAATGGCTGCGCACTATGCGCCAGCTTGTCCAGCGCAGACATCAATCCCTCGGGGTGGCGGGTCAGGCGCACGCTGGTGGCATCGGCCAGAAACTCGCGCTGGCGCGAGACGGCAAACTGCACCAGCATGGCAAATACCGGCGCCAGTGCGGCAAATGCCACCAGCGCCAGCATGAGAAACACGGAACCGGCCCCGCCCTTGCCGGAATTGCGCGAACGCCCGGAGAAATACAGGGCGCGCAGGGCGCCGTCGCTGACCAGCGCGATCAGGCCGACAATCACCCCTACCGCGGTTGCATAGCGGATATCCCAGTTAACGATGTGTCCCATCTCGTGACCGATCACGCCCTGCAACTCTTCACGATTGAGCGAGTCCAGCAATCCGCGTGTCACGCCAATGGCCGATCGGGCCGGACTCATGCCGGTGGCGAAGGCATTCAGTGCCTCGGTCTCGATCACGTACGCGCGTGGCCGGGTGATGCCCGCCGCAATCGCCATTTCCTCGATCACGTTGTGCAGCACCGGTTCGTCTTTGGACGTCACCTCGTTGGCACCGGTCAGGCGCAATACGATGCGATCACCGCTGCGAAAGGCAATCCAGGACCACAATGCGCCGATGGAAAACAGTCCCAGCGCACAGAGCATGCCCCAGCGACTGACAAACCAGACCGTGTCCGCCGATTCCGGCAGGCCCTGCGTCGTCAGTTGCAGGCTCCAGCCGATCAGGTAACCCAGCACACAGAGAATGACCAGCAATGCGGTTACCAGTCGCCGGGTCGAGCGCTGGTTGGCACGCGCCGCCGCCATGAAGTCGGTGCGTCGCAGCACCTTGTTGCGCAGCCGCGGGCTGGACTGCCAGTTCGCCACCAGCGGTGCGCCACACTGCGTGCAGCTGCGCGCATGCAGTCTGTTGACCGCATCACACTCGGGGCATTTTTTACGGGAGGATTCCGGCATGTGCTCGGCAGGCACGGGGCCCGTGAACAACGGAGACGTTCAGGTTAACGCAGATTCACTGCGGGTGTGGCGGTTTCCGTTTCCGGCACTTCGAAGTAAGTTGCCCGCCTGAAACCGAACATGCCGGCAACGATATTGGACGGGAAGCTTTCCACGCCGTTATTCAGTGCCATCGCACTGTCATTGTAGAACTGGCGTGAGAATGAAATCTTGTTCTCCGTGGCGCTCAGTTCTTCCATCAGCCGTGAAACATTTTCATTGGCCTTCAGGTCCGGGTAGTTTTCCATCAGCGCAAACAACTTGCCCATTACGCCGGTCAACAGACCTTCGGCGGCGATGGCCGCCTCGGGAGTGGTAGCACTGACTGCCTGGTTACGCGCCTGGATCACTTTCTCCAGTGTTTCCTGCTCGTAGGACATGTAGTCCTTGACCACTTCGACCAGGTTAGGAATCAGGTCGTGGCGGCGTTTCAACTGCACATCGATCTGGCGCCATGCGTTCCTGACCTGGTTTTTCAGGCCCACCAGTTTGTTGTAAAGCAGGATACCCCACAGCGGGATGCCAACGATCAGTGCAACAACTACCCAGCCAAAGATTTCCATGTGTGAACTCCCTGTGTTGCGGTTACTTCATTCGCTGCCACCCAGCGCACGGTATCCTATATCCGTTCGATAATATACGTCCGGCCAGTGGATCTGCCCGACGCAGGCATAGGCCTGTTGCTGTGCGGAAGCGATGGTCTCACCCAGCGCACAGACACACAACACACGTCCACCGCTGGTCACAACCGCATCGCCATCCGCCCTGGTGCCGGCGTGAAACACCTTGCAAGGCATGTCGTTATTCACCGCCAATCCTTGAATCATGTCGCCCTTGCGGTAGCTGTCCGGGTAGCCGCCGGCGGCCATCACCACGCCCAGCGCGGCACGCGTATCCCAGCTGGCCTCGACCTCATCCAGCCGTCCGTCCAGCGCCGCCAGGCACAGTTCCACCAGGTCGGATTGCAGGCGGCACATGATGGGCTGGGTCTCCGGGTCACCGAAGCGTACGTTGAATTCCAGCACACTGGGCGTGCCATCGGGTGCAATCATCAGTCCGGCATAGAGAAAACCGGTAAACGGATGGCCTTCGGCAGCCATACCGGCAATGGTGGGCAGCATCACTTCCTGCATGACACGCTCATGGATCTCCTTTGTTACCACCGGCGCGGGGGAATACGCGCCCATGCCGCCGGTATTGGGCCCCCTGTCGCCATTGTCACGCGCCTTGTGGTCCTGCGAGGTTGCCAGCGGCAGGCAATGCGTACCATCCACCATGGCAATAAAACTGGCCTCCTCGCCCTGCAGGAATTCCTCGATAAGGACCCGGTGACCGGCCTCACCGAACACGTTGCCGGCGAGCATATCCTGCACGGCAGTAATGGCCTCGGCCTCGCTCTGTGCCAGGATCACGCCCTTGCCGGCAGCCAGGCCGTCAGCCTTGACGACAATCGGCGCACCCTGCGCACGAATATAGTCGCAGGCAGCCGCAGCATCGGTGAAGGTGGCATAGGCGGCAGTCGGGATGTTGTGGTGCTTGAGGAAATCCTTGGCAAAGGTCTTGGAACCTTCCAGCTGTGCGGCAGCACGGGTCGGGCCAAAGCATGCCAGGCCTGCTGCTTGGAAACGATCGACAATACCGGCTACCAGCGGCACTTCCGGACCGACGATGGTAAGCCCAACCGCCTGTGCCTGTGCAAAGGCAATCAGGCCATCGATATCCATCACCTCGATGGCGACATTCTCCATGCCGGCATCGAGCGCCGTACCCGCGTTGCCAGGCGCAACGAACACGGTATCCGCCTGCGGAGACTGTGCCACCTTCCAGGCCAGCGCATGCTCGCGCCCGCCACTACCGATTATCAGAATATTCATGAATGTATTTTATAAAAAAACTATTTGCCACAGAGGCCACAGAGAGAACCAACTTCATTGCTATACAAAACCCGAATTCTATAAACGTCCTGCACAAAACCCGTACTACGTAATCACTACTGATCAAGATGCGTTACAGCCGTTATCCGTTTGCATCGTTCACTTCAAGGATAACTGTCTTACACAAAAGCCTCATTATCTGGATGCAAGAGGGCTCTTTCTCTGTGCCCTCTGTGGCAAAGATCAATGTCGGAAGTGGCGCATGCCGGTGAACACCATCGCGATAGCGTGCTCGTCTGCCGCCGCAATCACCTCATCGTCGCGCATCGACCCGCCCGGCTGGATCACCGCCACGATGCCCACCCCGGCGGCCTGGTCGATACCATCCCGAAACGGGAAGAAGGCGTCTGATGCCATTACCGAGCCCTGCACCTCGAGCCCTTCATCGGCGGCCTTGAGTGCGGCGACCCGCGCGCTGTACACGCGGCTCATCTGCCCGGCCCCGACGCCGATGGTCATGCCGTCCTTGCAGTAGACGATGGCATTGGACTTGACGAACTTGCCAACCCGCCAGGCAAACAGCAGATCGGTGAGTTGCTGCGCCGTCGGCACACGTTTTGTCACCACTTTCAGGTCGTCTTTCGTAATACGGCCGAGGTCACGATCCTGCACCAGCAGGCCACCGTTGACACGCTTGAAATCCAGCATCGGCAACGGCACATCATCCCAGTCACCACTTTCCAGCACCCGTACGTTCTTCTTCTCCGCCAACAACGCCAGGGCATCCTCGTCCACGCGTGGCGCGATGATTACCTCGACAAACTGGCGATCAATGATGGCACGAGCCGTATTTGCATCCAGCGGTCGATTGAAGGCAATAATGCCGCCGAACGCGGAGGTCGGATCTGTTTTAAAGGCACGCTCGTAGGCCGCCAGCGCGTCCTCGCCGAGCGCCACGCCACAGGGATTGGCATGCTTGACGATGACGCAAGCCGGCCCCTCGGTGAAGGACTTGACGCATTCGAGTGCG
>CBEULV010000072.1:0-10933 GCA_965544015.1 uncultured Gammaproteobacteria bacterium
GTCGACGCCTCACAGCTGCGCCGCGGCAACATGACCGCCAACGCCATGTGGGGCAATGAAGCCAGTGTGCTGGTCGGTGATTTCCTGTATTCGCGCGCCTTTGAAATGATGGTGGACGCAAACGACATGCGCATCATGGAGATCATGTCGCACACGACCAACACCATCGCAGAAGGCGAGGTCCTGCAACTACTCAATTGCGGTGATGCGGAGACCACCGAGGCTCGCTACATGGACGTGATCCGCCGCAAGACCGCACGGCTGTTCGAGGCCGCCGCACAGATCGGCGCCGTACTGGGCCATCAACCGGAAGCCATCGAATCGGCACTGGCAAATTACGGCCTGCACGTGGGCATTGCATTCCAGTTGATCGACGACGTGCTGGACTACAGCGCCTCGCCCGAGGATACCGGCAAGAACGTGGGGGATGACCTGGCCGAAGGCAAGCCGACACTGCCACTGATCCACGCCATTCACCAGGGCACGCCCAGCCAGGCCCGGCTGATCCGCCGCGCCATCGAGAATGGCGGGCATGACAACATGCAGGATGTGTGCGCCATTATTGAATCAACCGGAGCCATCCCCTACACTGCCAAGGCAGCACAGCAGGAAGCGGACCTTGCCCTGGAAGCACTGGCACCGCTGCCGGAATCAGTCTACAAGGATGCCTTGTACAGGCTTGCTGAATTCTCGGTAAACCGTAACTATTAATAAAAATACGGGCAGTAGCGCAGCCTGGTAGCGCACTTCGTTCGGGACGAAGGGGTCGGAGGTTCAAATCCTCTCTGCCCGACCAAATTCTCTGCAGAATATTCCCGGTCTTGAGGTAATACGGATGAAATTACCGACCGCACTGATACTGGCCCTGACCTTTCCCGTCTGCGGCTTCAGTGCCGACCCCTCCCCCGACGGGGCTGCTGCGCCGGCAGCAGCAGATAATAGCTTCGACGAGTTTCCGCTGTTTGACGAGGAAGACATCATCGAGGCCTACGATCCGCTGGAGTCCATCAACCGCGGCATATTCTGGTTCAACGACAAGCTGTATTTCTACGCGCTGAAACCGGCTGCAAAGGCCTTCCGGGTCGTACCCGAGGGCCTGCGTGTGGCGGTGAAGAATTTCTTCCTCAACCTGCAGGCCCCGATACGCGTCGTCAATGCCGGGCTGCAGGGAAAATTCGCTATCGCCGGTAACGAGCTGACGCGCTTTGCCACCAACAGCACGCTGGGCATCGGCGGCCTGTTTGATCCCGCCCGGGAACATTTCAAGCTGAGGATACATTTCGAAGATACCGGCCAGACCCTCGGGTACTATGGAATCGGCCCCGGCCCGTATCTCGTACTGCCGTTGCTGGGGCCAAGCAGCCTGCGCGATGGCGTTGGCAAGATCGCCGATACCCATCTGGATCTGGCCTGGTACTTGTGGGGCAGGGACGCGGGTGAGAACAATTACGATTACATTGGCGCACGGACCCTGGACACCATCAACCAGGTGTCACTGGACAAGGACACCTATGAAAACATCAAGCAGGATGCGCTGGATCCCTACCTGTTCATCCGCGACGCCCATGCGCAGATGCGCAGGAACCTGATCGATAACTGAGTAACGCGGCAGACCAGACTCCGGCTAACCGCCATTTCCGCTGCGTTCCTTTTCCTTGACCGACTGCCAGTAACGTTCCAGCGCGTCGATACCGGCCACGGAAATTTCCACACCGTCCGCCGCGCACATCGCTTCAAGCTGGCGGAAACGCCGCTCGAACTTGCGGTTGCCCTGGCGCAGCGCCAGCTCGGGGTCGATGCCGGCATGGCGCACCAGGTTCACTGCAGCAAACAGCAGATCACCGGCTTCATCGGTGACCGCCTCAGGGCCGGCCTGGCTATCTATCTCGTAACGTAACTCCGCCAGTTCCTCAGCCACCTTTGCCGCCACACCGCCGACATCCGGCCAGTCAAAACCGACACGTGCCGCCCTTCCTTGCAGCTTGTAGGCACGTGCCAGTGCCGGCAGTGTAACCGGCACCCCGGCAAGCACACTGTCCTGCTTGCCACGCTCCTGCTGTTTGTGTTGTTCCCATGCATGGGTCTGGGCTTCAGCATCTTCGATCACCGCATCGGCAAACACGTGCGGGTGCCGGCGTGTCATCTTGTCGCAAATACCCTGTACCACATCATCAAAATCAAACCAGCCGGCTTCACTCGCCAGTTGTGCATGGAATACCACCTGGAACAGCAGGTCACCCAGTTCAGTCCTGAGTTCATCGGGCTGGCCGGCCTCGATGGCATCTACCACCTCGTAGGCCTCCTCAAGCGTATAGGGTGCGATGCTGTGAAAGTCCTGTTGCAGGTCCCACGGACACCCGTCCACCGGGTCTCGCAGCCGCGACATAATTTGCAACAGGGAATGGATACTCGACGAATGTGTTGCTGACACTGACTGCCCTCCTCACGGTGAGCAATGAAGTATGCCAGTTAACGGGGTGATTGAAGAACGGGCATGCCTGCCCGGCGCCTTCAGAAGGATCTTTTACCAGCTGCGCCGTGGACCGACGTCAACATGGATAAAGTCAGAGCCGGGATAATACCCCACCCCGCCGGCCTTGATCTCCAGGGCCGCCCTGTGCAGTTGTTTCAGGTCACAACCCGGCAACCGAATGTCGATCGCCTTGCCCTGCATGTGGTAACTGCGCTTGGCAACGCCGGCACTGCTACTGCTCAGCGCGGCATTGGTCCTGGGAGAGCGATAGCCGGAAATAACCTGGTAGACCTTGCGACTGCCAACCTGCTGCTGCAGAACATAGAGCAGATCCAGCAAGTCTGGATCGATTGGGTAAATGTCGCCGGAGCGATGGTCGCGCAGCAGGGTATTGATATCCTGCAGGCCGGAGTTGATGTAATCGCCCGCCGCCCAGAAGACCGTCGAAACATCTTCGCCGGTGTGGGTGTTATACAGGCTGAGGGTGCGCTCCTGCACCGGGCCGGACTTTGCCAGCACCGGCGGAGCCAGCATAGCTGCAGCACTGGCGGCACCCAGGCAGAGAAAATCACGCCGCCTGAGCCCTGCCGCTTGCGCCTGGCGCACTAAGTCTTTTGATCCAAACATACCACTGACTCCAAAGATCAATGATAACTAGCTGTATTCAAAAGAGTTATTATCGCCAGTAAATTAGCGCGTGATTATACACTAAATTACCAGCGAGTAACCACCCCGTTATCCTCAGGTGTTCGTCAAAATCAGCGCGAACTTTAGCCCGGTGAACAGAACCGGTGATTCAGGATGACAGGCAGGGATTCAGCTGGCTGTGAACAGGATCACGGCAGGAGATACCGGGCGGGTCTGTGAATGCCGGGCGACATGGTGACGTCCCTGTCACCATGCGTCGGCGTAGTGTGCAGTATCAGTGAACAGCCCTGCCATCCATGGCAGAAATAACCTGATCCTCGTACTGAATCCGGTCGGCGATACACTCGCCCAGGCTGGACAGGTCATGTGCCAGGAACTCAACACTGTTGTCGAGTGACATCGTGTCGTACTTGTCATTGAAACGCAGGATGATGTCGGTGGTCTCGACAATTCTCGGGTACAGCTCGTCGGCTACTGCCAGCACGGCCGTGCGGCGCTCGTTATTGTCCGCAAGGTAACGGTATAACTGAAAGTGGGCGCTTGCGGTGTAGTCGATCAATGTCTCGCAAAACTTGCGCAAGGCCCGCTCCATGGCCTGATCGGCGTGGAAAGGCTGTTGGCTGGCCAGCTCCGCCAGCAATGCCAGTGTCTCGGTCCGGGCACTGACCAGTGCTTCGAGTTTCTCGATGGACTTGCGGCGGCGATCCACGCCACTCGGAAATTGTGATCCCATTTTCGCTCCCACTGCTTGATTCTTGGTATTTTCCAACGGATTCCGGCGTGGCACGCCACGCCGCACGCATTGTAACAAATAGCCGTAGTCCACCTCACGGCCTCATTAACATAATCTGTAAACAAACTATTTACAATACAGTCAGTTGACCGGGGCCGGGGCAATGCAACCGGGCCCGCCCCATGATCCCGTGCCTCAGCTCCCCCCATCCGGTATATCCTCTTAAGGATAGAGGGATTAGCAACTTGTTGTTCTATATAATAATACAGGTTTCCTGGCAATGTCCGGGGCTCTATAATTCTTGACTAAAAGACTCAGTTATTACTATTATTATACCGATAGTTTAGCGGGTACACGTTCATGATTCCGCTACCGGGCCCTGAAATGGAATGCGGTTCAGGAACACCGGGAAAATATGATGCTGTTCCGTATTCACTGAGGTTAGTCATGAAGTTATCTACCAAAGGCCGCCATGCCGTTACTGCGATGATGGAGCTGGCGCTGCATAGCAAAAAGGGGCCGGTCACGCTGGCAGACATTTCTGCACAGCAATCCATCTCCATTTCCTACCTGGAGCAATTATTCGCACATCTGCGTCAGCATGGCCTGGTAACCGGCATGCGAGGCCCGGGTGGCGGCTATTGCCTGGCGCGCCCCGCTAACGAGATTACCATCGCAAACATTCTCGCCACGGTTGATGACGTCAGTCGCCGCGAGGAGTCACCCAATACGGCAGGTGGACAGATGTGGGTACGCCTGAGCAACAGGTTCTATGACTACCTGGACAGTATCACCCTGGAAGATGCAGTCGAGTCCCAGGCGGATGACGCACAGGAGTCGCTGTTTGATACGGGCTTTCGGCAGACAGCAGCTTGAGCATAACGTGATTTAATTGTTTAATCCGGAGAGATAGTAAAATGGCATACAGTGAGAAAGTACTGGACCACTACGAAAACCCGCGCAATGTCGGCTCCTTTGAAAAGGACGACAAGCAGGTCGGTACAGGCATGGTAGGCGCCCCCGCGTGTGGCGATGTCATGCGCCTGCAGATCAAGGTCAGCGACCAGGGCATCATCGAGGAAGCGCGTTTCAAGACCTACGGTTGTGGTTCTGCCATCGCTTCCAGTTCCCTGCTGACTGAATGGGTCAAGGGCAAGTCACTTGACGAAGCACGTGCGATCAAGAACACCGACATTGCCGAAGAACTGGCACTGCCCCCGGTCAAGATTCACTGTTCCGTGCTTGCCGAAGATGCCATCAAGGCAGCCATCGAGGACTACCAGGGCAAGGCCGGCTAGGCATAGTTCTCGCCACGCTGCCCGACAGCGACAGCTAACCGCTAAACGGGGCCTTCAGGCCCCGTTTTCACTGGCGGGAACGCGACCAATTACAGGCGGGTAGCGGACGGCACGCTGCTATACTGCCCTGCCTATGGACGATCAGACCCTGCACGAAACCATTACCCGGCTGTATCCATTGCCGTCACGGCCCGCTGCCCTGCACGGGCTGTATCTCGACCACCGGCTGCACAGCCGCGGCAACCCGGACCGGCCCTTCGTGTACAGTAATTTTGTTACCTCACTGGATGGGCGTATCGGTATCGAGAGCATGGGCCGGACCACGCATACGGTCCCCGATGCCATCGCAAATCCACGTGACTGGCGCCTGTACCAGGAACTGGCCGGTCAGGCCGACATCCTCATCACCAGCGGCCGTTTTTTCAGGCAGAGCAATATTGGCGAGGCACAGGATGTACTGCCGGTCGGCGGACAGGCAGAGTTCGACGACATCCGGGACTGGCGCAGTGAACACGGTCTTGCCTCCCAACCCGACATCGTCATCCTCAGCAGCAGCCTCGATATTCCGATAGCCGCACTGGAGCCCTACCGCGCACGCCGTGTACTGGTCGCCACCGGGGAGCTGGCAGATGCACAACGGATACGGGAACTGCAGGATAATGGCATCGAGGTGCTGCTCACCGGCAGTGGCACACAGGTCGAAGGCAAACGGCTGGTCGAGCGGCTGGGCAAACTCGGCTACCGGAGCCTCTATGCCATTGCCGGACCGAACGTATTCTATACCCTGCTCACGGCCGGCGTGGTAGACCGCCTGTACCTGACCATCGCCTTCCAGTTACTGGGCGGCAACAGCATCGACACCCTCACCAGCGGCAATCTGCTGTCACCGGCGCAGGGCATGCAACTGG
The DNA here is from genome assembly GCA_965544015.1 of uncultured Gammaproteobacteria bacterium. Lineage (GTDB taxonomy): Bacteria > Pseudomonadota > Gammaproteobacteria > UBA9214 > UBA9214 > UBA9214. The sequence goes on from CBEULV010000072.1 coordinate 6,061, forward strand.
CCGAACTGCACCATGACCCGCACGCACCGACAGGGGCGGGACAGCTGTTTGGCATATTCGAGCCCGTGCGTCGGGAAACTGCGCAATAGCTCAGCAATCCTGTTCTGTACAGGCCTTTACCGCCTTGCGAATAGCCTGCCGTGACACCCTTGCACCCCGGTTGATACCCTCACAGCGGGCCGCCTCACGCTGCCATGCACGCCGGCTGCCAACCAGTTCCGGCCAGAACGGATAGGTTCTGCATTGCAGAGGCCTTGCCGTATAGATGCTACAGCGGGCATTGCTGTCCAGGAAAATACAGCGCTCATCTTCTCCCGTCGCCAGCACCAGTTCACCCTCCTCCAGTCTGTTCAGATAACGTCGCCGGAACCATGACTTTGACAACCCCAGCTGTTCACGAATGGCTTCGGCCTCGCCTGCATCAAGAAACACATAATACTCACCCGCCGTCGCACAACACTTGCCACAACCGGTGCAGGAAAAATGTAATGGCTGACGTTCAAAGAAAGCTCGCATGGCAGCTCCGGTTACCGGGAAAAGTCGATTGACGGGTAATGACAACAACGCGGCAGCGCCCGCTCCGCCGGTGCACTGCCTGCCAAACAGGGTATATGCTATTGTCAGTGCAACGTGTAAGCATCCCCTGAACAGATATTCTGACCAACATGTTTTTCTGTAGCAACTGCGGCGCAAAAGTAGTCGAGAAGATACCGACCGGTGACTCCCGTCCCCGTTATATCTGTGAAAGCTGCGACACTATCCACTACCAGAACCCGAAAATCGTGGCCGGTTGTCTGCCGGTATGGGATGACCGGTTGTTGCTGTGCAGGCGCGCCATCGAACCACGCCACGGCCTGTGGACACTACCGGCCGGTTTCATGGAAAACGGCGAATCAACCGAGCAGGCCGCCGCACGCGAGACCAGGGAGGAGGCCTGTGCAGATGTCGTCGACCTCGCCCTGTACGGCGTATTCAGCATCCCGCAGATCAACCAGGTCTACATGATGTTTCGTGCGCGGATGGCATCCGGGGACTTCAGCCCGGGCGAGGAAACCCTCGAGGCCCGGCTATTCAGCGAACACGAAATACCCTGGGACGAACTGGCGTTCCCGGTCGTGAAGCGCACACTTGAGCGCTATTACCGTGACATAAAGAATGATCACTTCCCGGTCCACGTGGAAGACATCTTCCGCCACCCGCCGCGCAAACCCTGAATATCCCTGCGGGGTCCTGCCATGAAAAATCCTGACTACTTCCGCCGAGGCATGCAGGCACGGATGGAAACGATGTTCTTACAATAGCGGACGAATACATTTACTTCCTGGCTGCGGGCCTGATTGTCATATAAACACCCCCCAGCACAACAACACTGGCCACAACCAATCTCACACTGACCGGTTCAGCCATAAAAATAACACCGCCCAGTGCGGCAATTACAGGCACCGAGAGCTGTACGGTTGCAGCACGCGTGGGTGTCAGACCGGGAAGTGCGCTATACCAGATGGCATATCCGACTCCGGATGCCAACGCACCCGAGAGAACAGCCAGCATGACCCCTTTTGTGCTTACACTGGCATCGGCCTGGAAAATCAGATACGTCAGCAATACCAGCGGCATGGTAGCAATAAAATTCCAGCCGGTTGTTGTAACTGGATTTGATGCGCCTTTACCGCGCAATGAGTACACCCCCCAGGCAAGACCAGCCACCATCATAAGCGCCGCACTGAAAAATGGTGGCGCACTGACACTTGGCATCAGCAGATAAACAAGGCCGCCAGCGGCGAAAATAATCCCGGCCCAGGCCAGATAGCCCGGTCGTTCACCCTTTAATAAACCATACAGAATCATCGTCAACTGAACGGTACCAAACAGGATCAAGGCCCCGGTACCTGTCGATAATTCGACATAGGAGAACGAAAAACAGATGGCATAAACAAACAACATGAATGCAGACACGAGATTAATCTTTTCCCGCTTAAGGCCACGGTCACGATACAAGAGGATAATGCCCAACGTTACAGCGCCACTTAGTAAACGTATCGCGGTAAAGCTCGCAGCATCAATGCTCTCCTCCCCCAGGGCCATACGACAGAATATTGAGTTCGCCGCAAAGGCCAGCATTGCCAGCGCTGTTAACAGGTAATAAAACATGGGCTATTTGTTTCAGAGCGGACCATATCTGCAAGTTTTGCAATAGACCGGATTTACGGGAAGACAACACTGGCCCCGGATTCTACCTTAAAATACTACTTCCACAGGCGGGTCAGGCGAGAATTCACGGACTCCTTCCGGGCGGTAAACTTATTGAGACCAGGCCGCCAGTGGGTCACGAAATATCCCGGGGCGAACTGGCGTTTCCGGTTGTGAAGCGTACACTTGAACGCGATTGCCATGACATCAAAAATAACCACTTCCCGGTCTGCGTGGAAGATATCTTTCGCTATCCGTCGCGCGAGACCTGAACGTCTCGCCGAATGAGGAGACTGACATGAACAAATATGCTGCCCTGGTATTTTCCGCTTTCCTGATTACCTGCCAGCCGGCCCTTGCTGTAACAATAGAAGGAGTCGAAATACCCGACACCTTCACGCAAGCGGATGGCGGCCAGGCACTGTTGCTGAATGGTGCCGGGATCCGCAAGAAATTCTTCATGAATATCTATATCGGCGCACTCTACCTGCCGGCGAAAACACCGGACAGCAGCGCCATCCTGAGTGACAGCGGTGCGGCAAGCATACTGATGCATTTTCTCTACAGCGAGGTCAGCAAGAAGAAGATCATCGGCGGCTGGAATGACGGGCTGAAAGCAAACCTCGATCCGGATACCATGCAATCACTGGCAGCGGACCTGGAACGTTTCAACGCCCTGTTCCGCACGGTGCATAAAGGGGAGACCATACGTATCGATTACACACCCGGCACCGGCACAGAAGTCCGCATCAACGGTGAATTGCGCGGCGCAGTCGCGGGCAATGATTTCTATCGCGCACTGCTGAAAGTCTGGATCGGACCCAAACCGGTCAGCAAGGCACTGAAGAAGGCCATGCTGGGTACTGATTGACGCAAGCATTTTCCATGCGCGGTGTATTTCTTGATGACCATAGCGTCTCTCGCGGCGACCTTGATCTTGGGGCGTTGCGCGGGACGCTGCCCGAGTGGACCTTTCACGGAACAACCGTCGCAAGCGAGGCAGCAGCGGCAATCCGCGATGCGGATATCGTCATCAGCAACAAGGTCCTGCTCGACAGCCAGGCCCTGTCCGCCGCCAGCCGCCTGAAGCTTGTCTGTATCGCGGCAACCGGCACCAACAATGTCGACCTTGCCGCGGCTGACCGCCTTGGCATCACGGTCTGCAATGTGCAGGCCTATGCCACGACCTCGGTCGTGGAACATGTGTTCATGGTGATGCTGGCGCTAAGCCACCGCCTGCAAAGCTACACCCGGGCCGTACACCAGGGTGCCTGGCAGACGGCCAGCAACTTTAGTCTGCTGGACTATCCCGTTAACGAACTCAACGGCAAGACGCTGGGCATCATCGGATACGGAGAACTCGGCAAGGCGGTAGCCCGGACAGCGGAGGCCTTCGGGCTGCGCATTCTCATTTCACAACGTCCTGGCGGACCGGATAAACCGGGGCGCTGCACGCTTGAGAAACTGCTGCAGACAGCGGACATCATCAGCCTGCACTGCCCGCTGACCGATGCAACACGCAATCTGATCGGCAGGGCCGAACTGGAGAAAATGCGCAACAGTGCCCTGCTGATCAACACCGCACGCGGTGGCATTGTTAACGAGGCAGACCTGGCCGGGGCGCTGCGAGCCGGCGACATTGCCGGTGCGGCGCTCGACGTACTGACGGAAGAACCACCCCGGCACGGCAACCCGCTGCTGGACCCCGCCATTCCCAACCTGATCGTTACGCCGCATGTCGCCTGGGCAGGGGTGAATGCCCGGCAGACCCTGGTCAACGAGCTGACCGCAAATATACAGGCCTTCCTGGCCGGCACGCCGCGCAACGTCGTGCATGCCTGAAAACATGGAAGCCACATCCATCGGCGCCAGCCGGATACGCGACAATCTTGACGCCATCCACGCCCGCATCCAGGCGGCGGCTGTCGAGGCAGGACGCAGTGCAGACGAGATTCGCCTGATTGCCGTATCCAAGTACATGCCGGCGGAAGCCGTGCAACAGGCCATGGCGGCTGGACAATTCTGCTTTGGTGAGAACTTTGTTCAGGATGCACAGACCAAGCAGACATTACTCGATGATCCGCGCAACGAGTGGCATTTCATCGGTCACCTGCAGACCAACAAGGCCAGGATGATTCCGGGAAACTTTGACTGGCTGCACACACTTGACAGCCTCAAGCTGGCACACAGGCTTTCCGCCGCCACACGCACATCGCAACAACCCCTGAATGTCCTGCTGCAGGTCAATGTCGCCGGCGACCCGGGCAAGCACGGCCTGCCAGCGAATGCGGTGTTTCAGTTTGCCGAGTCACTGCTGGAGGCAGGACTGCACGGGATTCAGCTACGCGGCCTGATGACCATCGGCCGCCAACAGGCAACCACGGAGCAGCGCCGGGCGGACTTCCTGGCCCTGCGCGAGCTGTCCGAGGGCTGCGCCCAGCGCTTTGGCGGGGAGTATTTCACGCAACTGTCGATGGGCATGAGTGACGATTTCGAGCTTGCCATCGGTGCCGGGGCCACCATGATCCGGGTCGGCAGTGCCATTTTTGGCGACCGCCCGCGGGCAGCGCCATAAACTCCCAGGGGCGCCTACAGGGAATCGCACTCCTGCGAAGATAAGCAAAGCCCGTAGGAGCGGAGCTTGCTCCGCGAAAGAGTTCGCGCAGTGAACTGCGCTCCTACG
>CBEULV010000073.1:0-10878 GCA_965544015.1 uncultured Gammaproteobacteria bacterium
AAGGTTGGCGATACGCTGTTCCTGGTCATGCGCGTGTATTTCGAGAAACCGCGCAGCACGATTGGCTGGAAGGGCCTGATCAACGATCCGCACATGAACGGCTCGTTCGAGATCGGGGAAGGCCTGCAAATCGCACGGCGTCTGTTGCTTGAGCTGGCCGAACTCGACCTGCCACTGGCAACCGAGGCGCTGGACCCGATCTCACCACAGTACATCCAGGACCTGATCTCGTGGTCGGCCATCGGTGCACGTACCACGGAATCACAAACCCACCGCGTAATGTCGAGCGGCCTGTCCTGCAGCGTCGGTTTCAAGAACGGCACCGACGGTGGTTTCTCGGTCGCCATCAATGCGCTGAAGTCAGTCAGCCACCCGCACATCTTTCTAGGCATCGATGAAGGCGGTCATGTCTCGACCGTGGAAACCACCGGCAACCGCTACGGGCACATCGTGCTGCGTGGCGGCAATGGCCAGCCCAACTACGATTCTGGAAACGTCGCACGCTGTGAACAGGCGCTGAAAGATGCCGGTGTGTGTCCGTATATCATGGTGGACTGCAGCCACGACAATTCCCGCAAGAACCCGGACCTGCAACCCGTGGTCGCGGAAGACGTAACCCGCCAGATTCTGGCCGGCAACCAGTCCATCATTGGACTGATGATGGAGAGCAACCTGCACGCCGGCAATCAGCCTATCCCGAAAGACATCAAGGACCTCAAGTACGGGGTGTCCGTCACGGACGGCTGCATCGACTGGGAAACCACCGAAGACTGCATTGTTAAAATGCACCGCGAGCTGTCAGCGGTCCGTTGATCCTCAACCGCGGTCCGTGTTCCTGATCTTTTTACACCCTGTGAGAATCGCGCCTGCAAGGCGCTCCTGCAATTAATATATGCACCCCCGGGAGCGGACCGAATCCGTGAACTAACTACCACTGTCGTTCCCGCGAAGGCGGGAACCCAGCCAGAAACAGAGCGCCAATTCTATCGCGCTTGATAAGCGCTCCTACAACAATAAGACACGCCTGTAGGCGCGGCCTAGCACTCTATTACGTTTACCGCCAAGCCGCCGCGCGCGGTTTCCTTGTACTTGGTCTTCATGTCGGCGCCGGTATCGCGCATGGTCTTGATGACCTTGTCCAGTGACACGAAGTGTTGGCCATCCCCGCGCAGCGCCATGCGTGAGGCATTGATGGCCTTGACCGCACCCATGGCGTTGCGCTCGATGCACGGCACCTGCACCAGCCCGCCAACCGGGTCACAGGTCAGGCCAAGGTTGTGTTCCATGGCGATCTCGGCGGCATTCTCCACCTGGGCAGGCGTACCGCCGTTTACTTCGGTCAAACCTGCCGCAGCCATGGAGCAGGCTGAACCCACCTCGCCCTGGCAGCCGACCTCGGCACCGGAGATGGAGGCATTTTCCATATAGAGAATCCCGATAGCACCGGCGGTCAGCAAAAATCGTACAATGCCGTCCTCACTGTAACCGGAACAGAATTTCCAGTAGTAATGCATGACCGAGGGGATGATACCGGCCGCCCCATTGGTCGGCGCAGTAACCACGCGGCCACCGGCGGCATTTTCCTCGTTCACCGCAAGTGCATACAGGTTCACCCAGTCCATGGTTCCGAGCGGAACCGTATGCAATTCCTTCTCGTGACTCAACTGGCGATGCAGACGCGCGGCTCGACGCTTGACCTTCAAGCCGCCTGGCAACACCCCTTCCGTCCGGCAGCCGCGCTCGACACACGCCTGCATCACCGACCAGATGTGTAACAAACCGGAACGAATCTCCGCGTCGCTGCGCCAGGCACGCTCATTCATCAGCATGATTTCGCTCATGGACACACCCTGCTCTTCGCAATGTACAAGCAATTGCGCGGCCGAGGTAAACGGGTATGGTTGCACCGTAGCGTCATCCACAATGCGGTCTTCACCGGCAGCGGTTTCATTCACCACGAAGCCGCCACCCACTGAATAATAGGTGCGCTCGAAGAATCTCTCGCCGGCATTGTCCAGCGCGAAGAATTTCATGCCGTTGGGGTGGAACGGAAGTGTCTTCTGGCGGAAAAACTGCAGGTCACGTTGCGCATCAAACGCCAGCTCGATACCGCCCGGCAAATGCAGTTTGCCATCGGCTGCAATACCCGCAAGACGGTCCGGGATCGTATCGATATCCACCCTGTCCGGTGCCTCGCCCTCCAGGCCCAGGATCACTGCTTTGTCGGTCCCGTGTCCTTTACCGGTCGCCCCCAGCGAACCGTACAACTCCACCCTGACACGTGACAGGCGCCCGGAATTACCTTCGTCCAGCAGCCGGTTGACGAACAGGCGGGCAGCGCGCATGGGACCTACGGTGTGTGAACTCGAAGGTCCGATACCAATCTTGAAGAGATCAAATACACTGATGGCCAAGAGGAAACTTCCTTTGGTGGTGCCTGCATGCAGGCCGGCCTGTTTCCGGAACGGCGTGCCGTGAAGATGGCTTGAGACTCTACAGTAAAATCACAACGGCATACAGGGCGTGAAACCAGGCGCATACCGGTGTTTTCTCAAGACATGATGCCGCTCGAGGCATCCAGCATAATCGGCTCACTGGCCGGCATTGCCGAGGTGGCAAAATCTGCCATGCAGAAACAGGGAGCGGGGTAATGGAAGAGGTGCTCGGCAACATCGATTACTGGCACTGGTGGATCTTCGGCGGCATCCTGTTGCTGGTCGAGGTCATGGCGCCCAGTTTCTTCTTCCTCTGGCTGGCGATTGCTGCCGCCGTGGTCGGTTTCCTGGTGCTGCTGGCACCGGGCCTGGACTGGCAGTACCAGATCATGGTCTTCTCCGGGCTATCGGTTATCAGTATCGCCCTGTTCCGCAAATACCAGCGTGCCAACCCGGAGCCCACCGACCAGCCCACGCTGAACCGGCGCGGCGAGCAGTATATCGGCCGCAGCTTTACCCTGCAGGAACCCGTCACCAACGGGGTTGGAGTCCTGCGTGTCGATGACACCACCTGGCGCATTAGCGGGGATGACCTGCCGGCCGGCACCCCGGTTACCGTGACCGGCACCGATGGCGTGATTCTCAAGGTCGAGCGCAGAACAGTATAACTATCTGTTTTTATTGTTATTTTTACAGACTTGCAGTGTCTTGCCCGGGCACTGTGCCGCCCGCTCCATATATAGATAATGCTGCCGATACAAGGTGTGCGGCATACAGCCGCCCCTGGAAACAGTCACGAGCACAGAAAGGTATCGGCATGAGCAATCCGGAGCAGCACAGCAAAGAATCCAATGGACAGGATATCCTCCGCAACCTGATCCCCCTGAATGCCCTGACGGAGGAACATTACCAGGAGATTGCAGGCAGCCTTGCCATTGAGGACGTCAACGCCGGGAGCTACCTGTTCAGCATGGGCGACCGCGACAACCGCTCCGTCTACCTGCTCGACGGGGTGATCAACCTTATCAACCAGGGCGGCAAGGTAACGGGCGTGGTCAGTGCCGGAACAGACCCGGCACGCTACCCGATTGCCAACCGTCAGCCACGCATGGTAACTGCGCGGGCGGCGACCAAGTCAGTGATTGCCTGGATCGATTCCACCCTGCTCGATGTCATGCTCACCCTCGACCAGTCAGTCGAGACCGGTGCCGTAAAAATAAGCGAGCACACCGAGCAGGACTGGATGTCGCGCATGTTACAGTCGGAAGCCTTCTCGAAGCTGCCCCCATCCGACATCCAGCGCCTGATCCGGGCACTTGAGCCGGTGCCTTATAACGCCGGTGATACCGTGATCCGCCAGGGCGATGAAGGGGATTATTTTTACATCATTCGCGAAGGTAGCTGCTCAGTGTCGCGGCTTGCCTCGGGAAAGGGCTGGGATGTGCCGCTGGCTGAACTCAGTGCCGGCGACTGCTTTGGCGAGGATGCGCTGGTTTCGGATGGTCATCGCAACGCCTCCGTTACCATGCTGACCGACGGCTCACTGATGCGCCTGTCCAAGCAGCAGTTCCTGGATATCCTGAAGAAGCAACTGGTTCACTACGTGAAATATGACCTTGCTCTGGCTGTAATCGAGTCCGGCGATCGCTGGCTGGATGTGCGACTGGCCGAGGAGCATGCCAACTGGGCACTGAAAGACAGCATCAATATCCCGCTGGCCAAGGTGCGCGCCAATACCTCGCGCCTGGACAAGAAGCTGAAATACGTTGTTTATTGCGACACCGGGCGGCGCAGCGCCGCAGCCGCGTTCCTGCTCACCCAGCGCGGTTTCAATGTCTCGGTACTGGAAGGCGGCCTGAATGAGAGTATGCCGGGCAACGCCTTTGACCATCCCGCTATCCAGCCGGAGAATACCGACAGCGAGGAAGGTAAGGGCACCGAGGTGCCAGCCGCCAGCGTCACCCGGTTCCAGGAGAACACCGGCGTACGGCCTGCAGCCCCCGCAGAGGACAGCAGCGCGGCAAGACAACGTCTTGACGAACTGGAAGCCGAGGTGGCCGCGCTCAAGACCGAGCTACAGGCATACACCGGCACGGCCAAGGCACTGGAAGAAGCCTGCACATCCGAACGCCAGGCGCGTAACAGCCTGACCGAAAGCGTCAATGCACTACTCAGCCAGCTGAAGTAATCCGCCGTACCCCGCACCCCTGCCCGGCACTGCCACTGGATGTGGCAGTGCATCACGTGGCTGGTTCGCATCCATCCCCAGTCCGTTATAATGCCAGACTGTTCCTCTTGCCCGATGCGGCGGTGTTTATGCGACAGATCGGCCTCCTGCTACTGATCAGCACAGTCTTGTGTGCCTGCGCCTCGCTGGAGGACAAGCAACGCAACAGCACCTTTGAAACAGATACGGCCATGTACGCAAAGGCCATCCGCTGGGGTGAGCTCGAGACTGCGGAGCAACTGCGGCGTCTGGCTGACCCACAACCGGTCCAGTCACCACCAGCAGATCAGGCCCGTGTGACATCGTATGAGACCCTTCGCGCAAAACCAGCCGGCGATGGCAACACGGTGACCCTCACGGTACGAATCATGTACTACCACACGGACGGAATGACGCTGAAGAGCGTCACCGACCAGCAAGTCTGGATTTACGATGCTGATGAGCAACACTGGTACATCACTACGCCATTGCCGGAATTCAAGTAGCTGGCCTCGCCGTCCACACCTGCAGGGTAGCAGGCGACAGGCAACCGCCCTGCGACATGGAGCGGCACACTGATGGCGTGGTGGGGAACACTGCTGGGTGGCACACTGGGCTACATGTTCGGCGGACCGCTGGGCGCCCTGCTGGGCGCGGCGCTGGGACGTAACTTTGACCGCGGCATCAAGCTAACCGACCGGCATGCAGACTTCGAACCCGGCCAGCAGGAGCGCGTACAGGCGGCCTTTTTTACAGCGAGCTTTTCGGTCATGGGGCACATCGCCAAGTCGGACGGCAAGGTCACGCCCGACGAAATTGCCGCCACCGAAGCCATCATGGCACGCATGCAACTGGACGACCGGCAGCGCAAGGCGGCCATTTTGCTGTTCAATGAAGGAAAGAAATCCGGTTTCCCGCTGCACGATGTGCTCAACCAGTTCCTGCACGAATGTCACCGCCGCCGGAACCTGGTTCAGATGTTTCTCGAAATCCAGATTGCCACGGCCATGGCGGATGGCAGACTGGACGCCGCCGAACGCCGCATCCTGCTTTCCATGGGCGGGCAACTGGGTTTCACGCCTGCCGACATCGAGCAATTGCTGCACCTTGCCGGGTCGGCCGGCCCGGGAGCCCCGAGTACCCCGCCGTTGGCCGAGGCCTATGCCATGCTCGGCATAGACAGCACGGCGGATGATGCCACGGTCAAGAAGACCTATCGTCGTCTGATGAACCAGCACCATCCGGACAAGCTGATTGCAAAGGGCCTGCCGGAGGAAATGATCCAGATGGCCACCGAGAAGACTCAGCAGATCAAGGCAGCCTACGAGCAAATCAAGGCGGCACGCAAGATCAAGTAGTCCTGCCCGGGTCGGTCGCGTGGACATTCCTGGCGTCCCGCATTGACCTGGTATGTGCTGCACTATAGCCTCCCCTGTCATGATGACATGTAGCGATACCTCAACAGGCCCGGCACCCACCGACTATTCTGCACTGACTCCCGATGTGATACTGGACGCGGTTGAACAGTATGGCCGGCAGACGGATGGTTGCCTGCTGGCACTGAACAGCTACGAAAACCGTGTCTACCAGGTCGGTATTGAGGATGCCAAGCCACTGATAGTGAAGTTCTACCGGCCGGGACGCTGGAGTGATGCGGCGATCCTGGAAGAACATGCCTTTGCACTGGAACTTGCAGACCATGAACTGCCGGTCGTTGCACCCATGCGGGTAGACCAGTCGACCCTGCTGAATGCACAGGGTTACCGCTTCGCCCTGTATCCGCGCCAGGGCGGCCACTGGCCGGAACTGAACACAGCGCAGGAACGTGAATGGATGGGGCGTTTCATTGCGCGCATCCATGCCGTCGGCGCAACAAGGTCGTTTCAGGAACGGCCGACACTTGATATCGACAGTTTCGGGCATCAATCCTGCAGCTACCTGCAGGAACACGGGTTCATACCGGCACACATTGAGACTGCATACCGGACACTGGCCGACGACCTGCTGAAACAGATTGAGGCCATCCATGCCGTCGTGGGCAATGTCCACCAGATCAGACTGCACGGGGATTGCCATCCCGGGAATATTCTCTGGACGGATGACGGGCCACACTTTGTCGACCTTGATGATTGCCAGACCGGTCCGGCAATCCAGGACCTGTGGATGCTGCTGTCAGGGGATCGTCACGAGATGCAGATACAGTTCAACGACATCATCGAAGGCTACCTGCAGTTCTTTGAGTTTGACCCGCGCGAACTGCAACTGGTTGAGTCCCTGCGCACGCTACGTATCATCCACTATGCTGCCTGGCTGGCACAGCGCTGGGGTGACCCCGCCTTCCCGATGGCCTTCCCCTGGTTCAATACACCACGCTACTGGGAAGAACACATCCTGGCACTGCGCGAACAGGCCAGCCTGCTGAACGAACCCGCGCTGGTCATGTAATACAGGCGCGGGCAGGCACTACGCGGAGCGCTGCGTGCCGGGCACCAGGTCGGCAAGTGCAACCGGTTCCGCGATAGCGAAGCCCTGCGCATAATCGACACCCAGCTCGCCAAGCATGTGCAGGATTTCTTCGTTGCACACATACTCCGCAATCGTCCGGATCCCGATGACATTACCCAGCTGCTGGATGGCGCTGACCATGGCGAAATTCACCTCGTCCGTGTGCATCTCACTAACAAAGGTACCGTCGATCTTCAGGTAGTCGACCGGCAGGTTCTTGAGGTAGGCAAAGGAGCTCAGCCCACTACCGAAGTCATCCAGTGCAAAACGGCAGCCAAGGTGCCGCAATTCATGAATAAATCCGGTAGCTGCCGCCAGGTTGGAGATGGCGGCGGTCTCGGTTATTTCGAAACACAGCACCTCCGGGGGCACTGCGTGTCTGCTGATCTCGCACTTGATATGCTCAAGCACCCCGGGATCGCCGACCGACACACCGGACAGGTTAATTGACAGGGTGTCCGACGCAACGGAATTGCCGGTCGCTGCATACTCAGCATACCAGTCCAGGCTGTGACTGATGACCCAGCTGTCCAGGTCGGTAACCAGCCGATAGCGCTCGGCTGCCGGCAGGAAACGGTCAGGCGTGATAATCCTGCCATCCTCATCCCGCATACGCACCAGCACCTCGATATGGAGCCCCGCATCTTCCACTGCTGACAACGGCACGATCTGCTGGCAGTAAAGCACCAGTCGATCTGACTTTATGGCATCCGAGATGCGCGACACCCATTGCATTTCACTCTGGCGCCGGACCAGTTCCACATCGGTAGACTGGTAGGTGTGGATACGATTACCGCCTTTCTCCTTGGCAGCATGGCAAGCCAGATCGGCCTCGCTCATGATTTTGGTTGCATTCTCACAACCCGGTGTAATGTGGGTAATACCGATACTGGAACTTACTGCAAAAATACGCCCGCAACCGGTAAAGCGCAGCGCCTGTATGTCCGCCAGGATCTTCTCAACCAGTTGTGTCGCACCGTCCATAGAACAGCTCTTCAACAGCAGGCCGAACTCGTCACCACCCAGCCGCGCAATTACATCCGACTCTCGCAAGGCGTCTTGCAATAGATCAGCAATTGTTATCAACAGGCGATCGCCTGATTTGTGCGCACAGGTCTCATTGATAACCTTGAGCTGGTCTATGTCCAATATGCATACAACATGGCTTTCGAAGGACTGCTCCGTTTCGGTAATTGCATATTCCAGCTGTAACTCGAATTCCGTGCGGTTCCACAGCCCGGTCAGCGCATCATGTGTTGCCTGGTAGGAAATGGTGCGCTCCAGGTTGCGTGCCCTGGTCACATCATGGAACACCAGCACCGCACCCAGCGCCTTTCCCGGCAAAGACAGGATCGGTGATACTGAATAACGCACTGACAGTTCCCCCCCGTCATGCCTGCGGATGACATAGTCATCCTCTGACCGGGTGGCCTCGCTTCTCGCCAGGCACTGGCCCACAGGGTCGGCCGTAAACGGGTGACTGTCTTCAGCAAACGGGCTGAATACCTTGGCTACAGGCAGGCCGCGCGCCACCTTGTGGTCCCATTGCGTCATGGCCTCGGCACTGGGATTCATGTACTCGATCTGCCCGTTGACGTCCGTTGTAATCACCGCATCGGCAATCGAGTGCAGTGTCACCTGTGCAAGTTCCTTTTGCTGCTCCAACTTAAACTCGGAATCTTTCCGCTCGGTGATGTCCAGCAGGTAGCCGAAATAATGGGTCAACTCACCCGATTCGCTGTACACCGGGATGGTGTAGTCAAACACCCAGCGAACGGCACCGTCTGCACTGAATATCCGATAGTCGAGGCTTAGTGACTGGAGACCTTCCCTGCCGGTCAGCATCTCTGCGTCCTGTACCCGTTGCAGGTCGCCAGGGTGGATTAACTCCGAGAAACACTTTCTTTGCCTGGTCAGCTCATCGGCCTCGTAACCAAACTGGTCGACAGTGTTCGAGACATACTCGATTGGCCAACCGCTATCCACTGAGCAGCGGAATACCACTACCGGCCCGTTGGTGAACAACTGCTGATCGACAAGCAGGGCCTGCTCGACTGCACGGCGCTCAACAATCTCTTCTGCAAGGTTCGCATTGGTCCTGCTCATCTCGCTGATCAGGTCGTCGTTTACCTGACGCAGATGCAACACCTGCAGGGCATGCTGGTTATAGTTCCTGGCAACAATCAACAGGGCTGCTGCCAGCAGCACCAGCATCAGACCGAGATTATTCTGTAACAGTCCACTGTAACCCAGCATGGCTTGTGCCGGGATCAGAATGGCCGGCACCATAAATGCAATGTAGACCGAGAGGTTGATGGCGTAGGACGAGATGGCGCCGGCCAGCACACCGGCCAGGCTTACCAGTGCCAGGGTTTGGTATTCCACCGGCCAGTCAAAGCTGAACAGGAGACCAAGACAGCCCCAGGCGATACCGGCGAGAAAGTTACCCAGGAAGAATAACAACATCCAGCGGGGATGCTGCCGCTTTTCTGCCGGGGCACGGCGATACAGCGCAACAAGCGAGAGTCTAAGCACCGTCAGGACCGCTTGCGCACCCAGCCACAACAGCAACCCCCTGTGCCCGGCAACCGACCACAGTCCGGAGGTCACAAGCATGGCGATGATCATTGCTATGCTGATGACAGCCGGTGCCTGCCGGTAGATCAGCTCGACCTGCTGGCTCTCGATATCCGAGTCAAACAGCTTGATCTCGGTATTCGCAAACCGCTCCCCGCTCCGTGTATGCAGTGGCAGCCGTGAGTCAGACATGGTCCGTGCCCGGCATGCAGAATTGGCAACGTGGCTCGACCCTGGCCGTGAACCCCGAGACGCCGATAAAAACACGGATTTTCATACACTTGTTATCGGGTCGGCCGGCATAAAATTGAGCACTGGCGCACATTTCCCTGGACCATACCCGGCACCACCCGCCCGCACCCTGGACAAGGTATATGTTATTGTTTTTACTTAATTATTCGTCAGCCGGATTGGCTGCATAATGTTCTGCAACAGACCGGATTCCCGCTCGCAGGCCCGGTGGATGTCGATGGTCAGGCCGCCCGTCGCCTTGATATCGTATCCGGGCACCCTGCGTACCAGCAGGCCGGACTGCCCGCGGTAGACCCGGTACAGCACATTCTCGTCCATGCTGTCATACACCGAACTGCCATACAGCGTGTCGACCGGTGACAACACACCGTCGTAGCGGGCCAGCGCGGCCGGCAGATCCACACGCTGCGCCGGGTACAGGCTGTGTGCCCGGTGCAGACCGGCATTCTCCTGACCTAGGGCAAGGTAACGGCCGCCCAGCCGCTCGATACGGTACAACGCATCAAGGCCAAGCAGGTTGGCCCACGGCCGCCACTTGAGAAACTGCGCATCGAGTCGCCACTGGTCGCCATACAACGTGTACTGCTCGTCGTGACAGAAATCGCCATAGGCGATGGTGGCCAGGTACTGCTGCGGTGCGATCTGACGAAAATACAACTCGGCAATCGGCGACTCGTCGGTCAGGCGGTAATAAGTGTACAGGTTGGAGGCGAACAGCAACGCAAGCACCGCCAGCAGCAGGCTCATAGCTCCGAGCGGGAACAGGATCAGGCGTTTCATGGGACAAATGATAACGGATCAGGCGCTGGTGGAAACGGGGCTCAGGGCACATTTTCTGCTCATATAACCGAAAAATGCGCCCTGAGCCCAATAAAAAAGGCGGCTTGCGCCGCCTTTTCTACT
>CBEULV010000074.1:0-10772 GCA_965544015.1 uncultured Gammaproteobacteria bacterium
CATAGCCCGGGCCAGCCTCTCGACCGGTTCCCGGTCTCACCTTCTCCATGCCTCCCGCGGCACTTGCACATCCATGTGCATCGTCCATGTAGTCGTGTGGCAAGGGTTTTATGTTTTCTTTGCGGCTTTGCGCGAGAATTTTCTTGCGCCCTTGTGTGAGTAGTTATTCCCGTCGTGCCAGCCGGTAACTCACCTGGCCGGCCTGCTTTTCCCGGTACCACACCCAGCGCTCCGGCAGCGTGAATTCCACTCCCCTTTCTGCTTCAAGGTAGATCCAGGCAGAATCCGCCAGCCAGCCGTTCCGCTCCAGCCGTTCGATGCAGTCCTGCAACAGACCCTGTCGAAATGGCGGGTCGAGAAACACGACATCGAACGGTATTGCATCCTGAGACAACCAGCTCAGTACCTCGGCCTCGACCACCTCCACGTGTTCAGCCTGCAGCCTGGCGACCTGTTCGCGCAGGGTCTTCACGACCGCGTGCTGCTGCTCGACCAATACACAGCGTGCCGCACCGCGCGAGGCCGCCTCCAGCCCCAGCGCACCGCTGCCGGCAAACAGATCCAGGCAGCGCGCATCGCGGATCACCGGTGCCAGCCAGTTGAACAGTGTCTCGCGCACCCGGTTCGGGGTCGGCCGCAAACCGGGTACCGGCACAAACGCCAGCTTGCGACCGCGCCAGGCGCCGCCGATGATACGCAGCTGTTTGTGTGCGGGTTGCGGCTTCATACACCGGAATGATCCGCGCCTGCTGGCAGCCCGTCAAACCTATTAATGTTTCCGATCAAGCCAGAATCCAGACCACAGGCCTTTGTAGCGCTCTTCTGTAAAACAGATCGCGCTTGCGAAGCGCTCCTACAACAATCGACACATCCGTAAGAGCGGATCGCATCCGCGGTCTTCTTGACAGAGACCCATCGCGCTTGATAAGCGCTCCTACAACAATCGATACATCCGTAGGAGCGGATATCATCCGCGATCTTCCTGACAGAAACCCATCGCGCTTGATAAGCGCTCCTACAATAATAAGACACACCTGTAGAGCGGAGCTTGCTCCGCGATACATCTATTACCCTTTACGTCGCGACACACCGACCAGCCCGGCAATACCGGACAGGAACAGCGCCAGCGCCGGAGGAACCGGCACGGCACTGGCCGGCACAATGCCCGGTGTCGGCACACTCAGTCCGAGGAAATCCACGGCATTGTCATCGGTGTCCAGCAGACTGGTGCGCGCCAGGCTCCAGCCGTTGTCGACATCGGGTGCCGCACTACCCTCGCCGGCGAAGATGGCGCTGGTGAAATCGCCGTAACCCAGCGCATCCAGAATACTGTCACTGTCGCGCAGCACGACGGAGTCCGGACCATTCTGGAAATCCACGTCCGCCACCTGGTCGAAATTACTGACCAGGGTGCTCCCGTTACCGCTGTCATCTCCGATCACGAACACGCCATCATTCCCGATTACGCCGGTCAGGGTAACTGTGTGATAGACACTGCCATCGGTACCATTGATTCCATCCAGGAACAAACCGTCCAGCAGCGTGCCCGGCGTACCGTACAGTTCAACAAATACCTGGCCACTGTCCTGGCCAACCGCATCGTAGAACACTTCGGAAATAATGGTTTGTGCTGTGGCTGATGTCAGCGGCGCAATGGTGGCCACCGCCAGTACCGACCGTGCGAGACACAGGCGGAGATTCGGTTTAAATGACATAGTATCCTCCATGATTTGTCAGGTTTTGGCGCGACCATGCGCCGGCATGCCTTCCATCGGCACGCAAACAGAACAGGCATCCCTGCCCAGGCCCGTCGCCGGGTGTCCTGTGCTACAGGATACGCAGCCGGGGTTCCGAGACAGCCGGGATAACGCAACACGCCCCGTCAGTGGTCACTGACGGGGCGTGTACGAAATAGGGTCAGGAAAAGAAAATCCGGAAGGAGGGTCAGCTGTCGCCGCCGACGATCACCGTCGACATGGTGCCCGGCGATACACGTCGCTGGAAGGCATCGACAATCTGCTCGCGGGTAACCGCCATGACGTGGCCGTTGAATGTATCCAGGTAGTCCAGTGGCAGACCATAGAACCCGATCACCACCAGGTAATCGAGGATCTTGGAATTGCTGTCGATGCGCAGCGCGAAGCCGCCGGTGATGTTCTTCTTGGCAGCCACCAGTTCCGCCTCTGTCGGCCCTTCATCGACATAGGTTTTCAGGGTATCACGCATGACGGCAAGCGCCTCGTCGACCTGGTCATTGCGTGTCTGCAACGACAGCAGGTATGGCCCGTCCTGCGCCATCGGGCTGAAATAACTGCTCACGCTGTAGGACAATCCGCGCTGTTCGCGGATTTCTTCGTTCAGGCGCGATACCAGTCCGCCCCCACCCAGCACGTGGTTGCCGACGTAGAGCGTAAAATAGTCGGGGTCGCCGCGGCGCATGCCCGGTGCCCCCATGCGCACGTGCGTTTGCACGGACGGGTGGAAGATGCGTTTTTCCTGCGCCTCTTTCAACGACGCCGGCTTCGGCAGTGCCTCCGCCTGCCTGCCCTCCGGCAGCTGCGCCGCCAGCTTCCCTGCCAGCTGTTCGGCCGCCTTGCGATCGAGGTCGCCGACAATGGCGATCACGGCGTTGCGGGCGACATAGTAGCGCTTGTGAAACGCCCTGACCTGCTCCAGCTTGATAGCCTTGAGACTGTCCTCGGTACCGGAAGGCCGCGCAGCATAGGGGTGTGATCCGTACAGGGACAGGTACCAGGCATGCTGGGCAACTGTCGAGGGAGATTGTTCACTGCTGCGGATGGAAACAATGGTGCGATCCCGCTCACGCTCGAAATCCGCCTTGTTGAAATCCGGTTTGCCCAGCACATTACCCATGATTGCCAGTGCCGGCTGCAGGTAATCCGCACCACTCAGGCTGCGCAACGAAACCCAGGCCATGTCGCGCGCGGAACCGGTCGCCAGCTCCGCACCCAGTGCCTCGATGCGGGTCGCCAGCGCGTCGGCACTCAGCCCGGCCGCACCGCTATCGAGCAGGGTACTGGTCATGTGTGCCAGACCGGCATGGCCATTATCACGCGCGCTGCCGGCAGCAAAGGTGACATTGATATCCACCATCGGCAATTCCGGCGCCGGCACGTAATACACGCGTGCGCCGTTGTCTGTCAGCCAGTGCTGGATCGGCGGCATGGCCTGCCCCGGCAGGGCCCAGGCAAGCAGCACCATCAACAACAGAGTGGTTATAAACGGGTAATGTTTCATGCGTTCGCTCACCGAATGATTAATGGACACGGGCACCCCCCGACACAGCAGCACGTGCCTTGCGGCCGGACTCCATCGGCAGCGGTACCAGTTCGGCCACGGTCAGGGACCGGTCGACCAGGTATTTTTTCGCCACCGCCTGTACCTGTTCCGCGGTGATGGCCTTGATGCGGTCGACGTATTCGTCGGCAATGCGCCAGTCCAGCCCCACCGTTTCCAGCTGACCAATCTTCATCGCCTGGTAGAAGATTGAATCCTGTTCATAGACCGCGCTGGCAACCACCCGGGTCTTGATGCGTTCCAGTTCATCCTTGTCAACCGGGCTATCCTGCAGGCGTTTCACCTGTTCCAGCAGGGCTTGCTGCAGTTGCGCCGTCGTATGCTTGTCAGAAGGGGTGCCACTGAGCAGGAACAGGTCCGCCTGCCGGCTGTAGGGGTCATAGCCGGCCCCGGCACTGGTGGCGATCCGGCTGCCGCGCACCAGCTCGATCGACAGGCGCGCACTGTCGCCACCGTCGAGAATCCCGGCAAGCACCTCGAGCGCATAAGGCTCCCAGTCAAGCTCCGCCGTCTTCAGCACCGGCACCTTGTAACCCATAATGGTATAGGGCACCTCGGCCGGCACGGCGACTGTCACCGCACGCCGGCCACGCTGCGCAGGCTCGATGCGCGGCTTGGGTTGCACGATCTTTTCCGGCTGCAGCGGACCAAAATGCTTTTTCGCCAGTGCGTGTACCGCCTCCGGTTCTACGTCCCCAACCACAACAAGGATGGCGTTATTCGGGGCATACCAGCGCTGGTACCAGTCCTGCAGGTCGGCCAGCTCCAGGTTCTCCAGATCGTCCATCCAGCCGATGGTCGGGTTGCGATAGGAACTGGTCGTGTGTGCCGTGGCGACGAACTGTTCATAGGTGAGCGAGGTCGGCTTGTCATCGGTCCGTAGCCGCCGCTCTTCCATTACCACCTTGATTTCCTTCTGGAATTCCTCATCCAGCAGGTGCAGGTTGCGCATCCGGTCGGCTTCCAGCTCAAAACTCACTGGCAGGCGGCTCTTCTCCAGGCGCTGGAAATAGGCGGTATAGTCCTTGCTGGTGAAGGCGTTCTCGCGGCCGCCGTTTTCCGAAATGATGCGGGAAAACTCGCCGGGGGCATGTGCATCTGTGCCCTTGAACATCATGTGCTCCAGCACGTGCGAGATACCGGTGATGCCGTCGGTCTCATAGGCGGCACCGACCCTGTACCATATCTGTGACACCACCACCGGGGCGCGATGATCTTCCTTGACGACCAGTTTCAGGCCGTTATCCAGCCTGTATTCGTGCACCTGGCCGGCGGCCAGCACCAGCGACACGGTGAAAAACAGGATTATTGCAAGCACACTGCGCATTCATTCACTCCCTTTATATAAAGCAATGGTTACCCCGGAAGGTACGGGATGATAGGATATTCAGCCGAACATTGCCCGATCATTAACTGACAACAATTTTGATGCCAGGTTTCCTGAAAAACAAATCATCGACCACCCCCGAAAAACCTGAAAAGACCGGCCTGTTCGCACGACTGAAGGCCGGCCTGTCGCGCACCCGTCACGGCCTCACCGAGGGTGTGTCCAGCCTGGTGCTGGGCAGCAAGGCAATCGACGCGGACCTGCTGGAGGAAATCGAGACCATGCTGCTGGTCGCCGATGTCGGTATCGAGGCGACGCGTGAAATCATCGACAGCCTCACCGAGCAGGTTGCCCGCAAAGAACTGGGGGATGCCGACGCCCTGATGGCCTCCCTGCATGACCGCATGCAGGCCGTCCTGGCACCCTGCAGTGTGCCGCTACAGATTCCCGACATGTCGCACCCGTTTGTCATACTCATGGTCGGCATCAACGGTGCCGGCAAGACCACCACTATCGGCAAGCTCGCGCATCGTTTCCAGCAAGACGGCAAGAAGGTCATGCTGGCGGCCGGGGACACCTTCCGTGCAGCCGCCGTGGAACAACTGCAGATCTGGGGTGAACGCAACGATGTGCCGGTAATTGCACAGCAACAGGGCGCCGACTCGGCCTCGGTAATTTTCGATGCCCTGCAATCAGCTCAGGCGCACGACATTGACGTACTGATTGCCGACACCGCCGGACGCCTGCACACCCAGTCCAACCTGATGGAAGAGTTGAAGAAGATCAAGCGCGTGATGGGCAAGCTCGACGAGCAGGCACCACATGAAGTGATGCTGGTGGTGGACGCGGGTACCGGGCAGAATGCGCTTAATCAGGCACAGGAATTCAGCAATGCGGTCGGGCTGACCGGCATCACGCTCACCAAACTGGACGGCACCGCGCGTGGAGGCATCATCTTTGCGATAGCGAAAAAGACCGGCATCCCGATCCGTTTCGTCGGCGTTGGCGAAGGCATCGAGAACCTGCGGGAATTCAACGCCGCCGAATTTGTCGACGCACTGTTCGAGAAATAAGCTCGCCCGTTTCCGCATGATCCGTTTCACCAATGTCAGCAAGCGCTATCCAGGCGGCTTCGAGGCGATCAACAAAGTCAGCTTCCACATGGAGAAAGGCGCCATGGCCTTCCTCACCGGTCGTTCGGGCGCCGGCAAGAGCACGCTGCTGAAACTGATTGCACTGATCGAGCGCGGCACCCGTGGCCAGATTTTTCTCGACGGTGAGAACGTATCGCGGTTAAGCAAGCGGCGCGTTCCCTATATTCGCCGCAAGATCGGCTTCATCTTCCAGGACCACCACCTGCTGTTTGATCGTACAGTGTACGACAACGTCGCACTGCCACTGGTCATTGCCGGTTACCGCCACCAGGAGATCGGCCGGCGCGTGCGTGCCGCACTCGACAAGCTTGGCCTGCTCAGCAAGGAGCGGCTCTACCCGATCACCTTGTCCGGCGGCGAGCAGCAACGCGTCGGCATTGCGCGCGCCGTGGTCAACAAGCCGATGCTGCTGCTGGCCGACGAACCGACCGGCAATCTCGACCCTGATCTGTCACTCGAGATCATGCAGCTGTTCAGCCTGTTCAACGATGTAGGTGTCAGTGTGCTGATCGCCACGCATGACATTCAGCTGATCCGCTCGCTCGATTACCCGGTACTGACGCTGGATCACGGCCGGCTCGCCAATAACCCGGACGACCACGCATGATCGGCAAGCGCAGGAACCAGCGTGTCAGTACACAGCGCCGGCCTGGCTGGCTGCAGCGGCTGCAGTCGCCGCATGTCTACCTGCAACGCCATGCCCAGGTAGCCCTCGACAGCCTCGGCCGCCTGTACCGCAACCCGCTTGCCTCGCTGATGACGGCGGCCGTGATCGGCATCGCGCTGGCACTGCCGTCCGGTCTTTACCTGCTGCTGGATAATCTGCAGCGCCTGAGTGGCTCCTGGGATGAACAGGCCAGCCTGTCGGTGTTTCTGAAAGACGAAGTGCCTGCGCGCACCGCACAGGACATGGCAAAACGCATCACCGGGTGGCCCGAAGTCACTTCGGTACAACTGATTACACCGGAACAGGCGCTGGAAGAATTCAGCGCGCACTCCGGGTTTGCCGATGCACTGGAGGCGCTGGACAAGAACCCGTTACCGGCAGTACTGATTGTGGTGCCGGACAGTGCACACAGCGAACCCGATGCAGCCGGTGAGTTACAGAAACGGCTCAGGGGCCTGCCGGAGGTCGAACTGGCCCAGCTCGATCTCGAATGGGTGCAACGGCTGACCGCCATGATCGAGATCGCCCGGCGCGGCCTGCTGGTGATCAGCGCCCTGCTGGCACTGGCCGTGCTGCTGGTGATCGGCAATACCATTCGGCTGGAAATTCAGAACCGCCGCCAGGAAATCGTGGTAACCAAGCTGATCGGCGCGACCGACCCGTTCGTGCGCCGGCCGTTTCTGTACAGCGGCCTGTGGTACGGACTGCTCGGCGCACTGCTCGCCTGGCTGCTGATCAGCGCCGGTTTCTGGCTGCTGACCGGGCCGGTAGCCACGCTTGCAGGCCTCTACCAGAGCGATTTTTCCCTGCGGACACTACCCTTGCTGTCACTGGCCATCCTGCTTGGCGGCGGCAGCCTGCTCGGCCTGCTCGGCTCCTGGCTTGCCGTGGGCCGGCACCTTAACGAAATCGAGCCCAGCTAGAAAGCACTACAGAGTGCCGGCATTATTATGAAGCACGCCATTGCGTTCACACTCCTGTTTGCACTCATTGCAACATCCCGGGCCGCCACCCGACTGCCGGTACTGTCGAACGGCGACCTTGCCGGCTGGGAGAGCAAGAGTTTTTCCGGTGAGACGTCGTACACCGCGATTGAACATAACGGCCAGCGCTGCGTGAAGGCCGTTGCACAGGGCACTGCATCGGGCATGTTCAGGGAGATGGAAGTGGACCTGACGAAGACACCCTATCTGAACTGGCGCTGGCGGATTGACAATATTTACAACAATGACGGCGAACAGACCCGGGCAGGCGATGACTACCCCGCCCGCATATATGTAGTGAAGTCCGGCGGGGTCGTGTTCTGGAAAACCCTGGCGGTAAATTATGTCTGGTCAAGCCATCAGCCGGTCAACACGCGCTGGTTCAATGCCTACTCCGACAATGCCCATATGATTGCCGTGCGTAGCGGGCAAGCGGAAACCAGGCAGTGGCTGGTCGAGAAACGCAACGTGCGCGATGACTTCAGGCAGGCCTATGGCAAGGACATTACAAACATTCATGCCGTTGCCTTCATGAGCGATGCCGACAACACCGGGCTCAGCGCATCGGCCTGTTACGGGGATATCTTTTTTTCCAGCGAATAATGGCCCGATATCCCTGGCCACACCGAGCCACGAAGAACGACTGAAGTTGCTGTAAACAGCGCCTGGCTACATAACTTCGTCACGCGTGTGCCACTTGCCGTGCTGTGCCTCGATGGCCGAACGATGTGCCTCGATCTCGCCAGCGAGCGCCTTCTCGATCACCTGCTCCACCGCCTGTGCCGTTTCCACACGCTGCAGAAACACATAATCCGCACCTGCCTCATACAATGCCCGGCTATCAGACAGCTCGATGGCATTGGCAATAATGATTGCATCAGGGTTCACATGGCGTGCCGCTTTAACGATCTTGAGGTTTGTCGTTCCCTTGAGCACATCATCCGGAATCGTGCACACAATCACCTTTGCCTTGTCCACACCGGAATGATGCAGGGTTTCGGCATTGCAGAGGTCGCCGTATTTGACGGTTGGGCCAAGCGCTGCGATTTTTGGATGCAGCTTCACGTTGAAATCCACCACCAGCGTCCTGGTCAGCAACTCGGGATTACTCTTGTTCAGTTCAAATAACAGGGACGAGGCAATGCGATGAAAGCCAAGCAGTGCCAGGCTGTAGGACTCATCCGCTCCCGCCTCGGCACAGGGCGGGTCCCTGAAGCCGAGCCATGCCAGCAGGCCTGACAGGCCGCCGTGTATTGCATCAGCCTTGTGAAACAAGGTCGGTGTCAGCAGCGCAGTGATAACAAAGGCAAATATGATTGTACTGTTCAGGTCGTTCGAGATATGCCCCAGCTGCACCCCGACAAAGCCTATGACCAGGCTGAACTCGGAAATCTGGCCCAGTCGAACCGAGGTTACCATGGCGTTGCGTTGATCAAGGCCGGTAAAGTAGAGCAAGGGAAAGAAAATCAGGTAGCGGACCAGCAATGCTGCAACTGCCAGAATAGCTGCCAGCAGCAATATATTAATGCCGTTCGGTACAGGAATACTCATACCCAAACCGACAAAGAACAGTGTAATGAAAAAGTCCTTCACGACACTGACCTTGCTTATTATCTCCGTGCTGTATGGCAGACTGGCAATGGTTACACCGGCGATCAGTGCGCCCATCTCGGCACCAACGCTCAAGTGCAAATCAAACTTGAAAAACAGGCCCGTCAGGACATCGATGTTGACACCCAGCAGCACAATCAGAAAACACCAGGAGATGGATGAGGCAAATACCACCTCGGGCTTTTTGGCAACCCATTTGAACCCGATGGGGATGATGTATTTCGCAACCAGGCCAGCAAACAATGCCAGCGCAGCAATTCCCATGAATGACAGCAGTATCGGGGTGGCTTCCGGCGCATTGAAGTTTGGCTGGATGGCAATCACCCCGATCGCCCAGATATCCTGAAAAATCAGCAGACCCAGCGCCACCCTTCCGACCTCGGTGTCCAGCTGGAAGGTCTCCTGGAACAGCTTAACGACCAGCAGTGTCGAAGAAGCCGCAAGCACAAAGCCGATATAGATGGGCGCATAACCACCAGACAGTAATTCACCTCCGAACCCGAACCAGACCAACAGCTTGGTGAGCACAACACCAAACAGTACGCACAGCGGGTATTGCAACAGGCCGGAGAGTATCAGGACACGCCCGCTTTCCAGCAGCTTGCGGACGTCAATTTCGAGGCCAATCAGGTATAGCAGCAGGATGAGGCCCAGCTCCGAGATCGTCCCGATATTGGCGGGGTCTGTCACCATCTCGGCACCGATCGGACCAACCAGCACCCCGGCCACCAGGAAGGCGGCGATTTCCGGGATCTTCAGCCGGGTAAAGACAATCGCCAGTACCCCTGCCAGCATGATACAGATACCAATATCCCGCACCAACGACGACAGGCCTTCACCCGAAGCCAGGGCAGCAGCGGGGTATACCGCCAGCAGGCACCCTGCACCCAGTAATCGGGGAAATAATGTTCCAGTCATGGAGCAGTCACTTTGGTTATGAGTTACAGCACAAAGAATGTGTGATTATGACAAAAGCGCGGCATTGATCAAGTCAACCTCTCACCGCGCTCACAGGCATGAAACCAAAGGAAAATAAACGGTTAAAGCGATTACAGGTAAACCGCCCCTCCTGAATAATGCCTTTCCTCTACCAGGCTCTCCTGCAATCAGGCCGATCCAACTCAAGAATTTCCCTGGCTGCGAGTCCTACGAGCTGGAGGGGCCGGTCGATGCGCTCACGGATGTGAGCATTACCGTGCTCGGTATGACGTTCGCCGTCGACGAGACTACCGCCACCCCGATGGAGCCCCTCTCACAGGTGACAGTGTCGAGGTCACCGATGTAAATGGAGACGGCCTTGCCGACTCGGTAGAGATAGAAGACTAGTACGTCTTATACACAAGTAAGGGGAGTTCCCTGACTGCAGACGGGTCACCTCAAGGGGTGGCCCGTTTTGCGTTGAGACGCTAATAGCATAGGAAAGGGCACAGTGCCCTTTCCTCTTCCCAGAGGATTCCTGCATAGACAAGTCCTGAAAATCCGCCTTGGCTCAAGGTCGGCATAAAACTGGAATCTCAGGTGATTTCTTCCTGGATGTCTGAGTTCACCGCCAAAAGCAGCCCTTCCCGAGCATACAGAAAACCCCGCTGAGCGAGGTTCATGTGTTGCGTCGACCGGTTGAACCCGCCGCCAGAACCGGCCTTTCGTGCTGTACTCCGTTAGTAAAATGTCTTGTATAAATCAATCGAGCCCAACCCTCGTTGATCCTCAGA
>CBEULV010000075.1:0-10742 GCA_965544015.1 uncultured Gammaproteobacteria bacterium
CAGTCGCTCCAGCTGCTGTTGCAGTTCCTGTGCCCGGGTTTCGTGATCCGCCGCGTCGCTGTCCAGTTGTGACTGGCGTTCGGCCAACTGGCTCCGCAGTTGCTCGACCTGCCGCCTCAGTTCGTCACTTTGTGCACGTAGTGCCGCACCCGCTTCCCCTTCCTCGACCAGCTTTCCAGTGGTTGCCGCGGCTGCTTGCTGCAGGACTGCCATTTCACCGTTGAGCTTCTCTATCTCATTGACCAGTGCCTGGCGTTCACCGGTTACGACGGCAAGGTCGGTGGACAACCGTTCAGCGTTGCTGTGTGCCGCATCAAGTTCATCGTGTAGTGACTGCAGGTTATTTTGCTGCTGCTCACCATCTGCCAGCTGGTGCTCCAGCTGTTGCTGCAGTTCCTGGGCGCGGTTTTCAAGATCTGCCGTACTGCTGTCCAGCTGCGACTTTCGCTCGGCCAATTCAACCCGCAGTTGCTCGACCTGCCGGCTCAACTCGTCATTCTGTGCACTCAGGGTCTCAGCAACCTCCCCTTCCTCGACCAGCTTGCCACTATTCACCGTGGCCGCTTGCTGCAGGGCTACCATTTCCCCGTTGAGTGTCTCTATTTCATTGATCAGGGCCTGGCGTTCACCGGTTACGGCGGCAAGGTCAGTGGACAGTCGTTCGGCATCATTGCGTGCTGCATCGAGCTCATTCCGCAGCGCCTGCAGTTCCTTGCGCCTCTGCTCACTGCTGACGTCTGACTGTTCCTGCAATGTCGACTGTGCAGCATCGGACGATTCGAGCACGGATTCCAGCTCAATTACCCGGCCCCGCGCCTTTTCCAGTCCTGCCTGCAAACGCGTCAGCTCCGCCTGCGCATCCTGTTCGTCGGCAGCCGCTTTTTCTTTCAGTGTGGCGCATTCTCCCGCCGTGACATCGACCTGGCTCGCCAGCTCCTGCGCCTTGCTGCGTTCCTGCTCCAGCTCAAGCTGCATTGACTGCAGCTGGTTGGCATGTTCCTTCTGCAGGACTTCGTACTGCTCCAGTAGTGACTGCTTATCACCGGCATGCGCGTTGGCCTGTGCATGGAGTTCGTCAAGTCTTCCCGCTGACCCGCCGAGCTCGCCCCGCAGCTGTTCGAGCTGCTCCTCAAGGTGTGCTTCCGCTGCACGCTGCTGTTCCTGTTCCACCAGCAGCGCGTCATGACGACTGCGCAGCGCATCATAATCCGCCTGCAAGCGGGCAGCCTGTTCCGCTGCAGCTGCCTCAGCAGTCGACGCTGCTGGCGGATCTGCAAGCGCAGCCGCTGCAGCCAGGTCGACAACCTCGGCCACCCGTCCTGTCCCGGGGGCGGCCTCAGCCAGCGGTAAATTCTGCATGCCCCCTTCCAGAACATAGACATCAAACCCCTTGTGGCTGAGCATAAAAGCAGCCGATTCACTGCGGGAGCCGGTATCGCAACATATAATGTAGCTGGTGTTGTATACCAGCTCGTGCGTCTCTTCCCTGAGTGTGTCGAGTGGAATATTGACACTGTCTGCAATGGAACCGTGTTCGTATTCTTCACGGGAGCGAACATCTGCCCAGACCGCGCCTTCGCTGGCCAGCTGCTCTGCCTGTTCGAGAGTGACATTCCTGACCAGTTGTGTTTTCAACAGGTCTATAAAATCCTGCTTGGCGAGCCGCATCAACTCGCCATCAGTCAGCATGGTTACCGTGGCATTTCGGCACTTGTTGGAAACCAGCGCATCTTCACCAAACGAATCACCATCAGCAAGTTCGGCCAGCAGTTGCGGCTTGCCGCCCGCCTCACCCTGGCGGGTAACGGCGCAGCGGCCCTCATGTATGGTATAGAAATAGTCGCCCTCACTGCCCTCGGCTATCACGACTTCACCCTTCCTGACCGTGATGGGCTTCATCTTCATCAGCAGCCCCTGCAGCTTGGATGGGGATAGCTTACTGAACGTCTCGGACTGCAGCAGCCGCGTCATCCAGTCGCCATCATCATCCGCCTCGATGTCAACCACTTCGGCAGCGCTGGAATGATCCCAGCTCAGGAATGCCTCGAGCAGGCTGGAATCGATACGGGCTATAACGGCCTTGCTGGCCACCTTCGCCGAGAACGGGCGGGGTTGCTGTGCGGCTATCGGGTGACGACTTGCTTCGGTACCTGCCTCGACCTCGCCACTCACCTTGCGAAAGCCGTCCATCAGGTTGACCTTGCCGGCCAGCAGGTAGATTGTCTGGCCGTCCCGGTCTCCCTTGCGGAACAGGTAGCGGCCGGACCTGACATCCTCGATAACGATCTTCTCGGCAAGCGCATCAAAACGCTCGCTGGATAGCGCATTCAGAGGAACGAGTTCCTGGAGAACCTTTCTGTTTTCGGTCTTCTTTTTTGCTGCGCGCATATCCACTCTGGCCAGTGATCCCGGTTCTGTCAGTATCGTCACCGCAACAAGGGCCCTGTGCGGCATGACACTCCCAGCTTATCGGCTGGAAACGCATGTAATTTAGAGGAGGGCACAGGGGCCGGCTGGCGTGGCCAGACAGTGACTGGCAGTCAGCCACGTGGCCAAAAATCGGGCAGACTTACACCCCTGTCCGGTTATCGGCAGTACCGGTGGAAACTTTCGAAACCGGCGCGCAACAGATACATAATATTATTTTTCATACAGTTACATTCCCGCAACAGCCAGTAGCCGCTGGCAGGCGTCAGCGCGTAGTGCATATGCAACCGCGATTCGCTCCGGCGGGCATTACCGGCAAGACCCAACCCCCGGTGGCAAACCGTACACAGCCGGTTCCCGGCATCGGGGCCGGGGGCAGGAAATCATCATTGCGCGGCACCCGTTATCAAGCAAGCGGGTGCCAGCAAGTGCTGCAAAAAAAGGTGTTTTATCAGCCCAAAACACTTTCACATTTTATTTTATGTGCTATCTTACGCGTGCTGTTTTATCTCTCATCCAACGAGGAGTTACATCGAATGGCGAAAAAGAAAGCAACGACCAAGAAAAAGACAGCCGGCAAGGCTGCAAAGCCAACCACCAAGTCTGAAACGCTGAATTACCTGGCTGACAAGACCGGTCTCACCAAGAAGGATGTCGGTGCGGTTTTTGACAACCTGGCTGTACTTATGAAACGTGACCTGAAAAGGGGTCCGGGTGTTTATACCGTTCCCGGCCTGATGAAGGTCAAGGTCGTCCGCAAGCCCGCTACCAAGGCTCGCAAGGGTACCAACCCGTTCACCGGTGAAGAGATGATGTTCAAGGCCAAGCCGGCACGCAACGTGGTCAAGGTACTGGCACTGAAGAACCTGAAAGACATGGTCTGAAACAGAAACGGGGCTGCCTGGCAGCCCCGTCTCATTATGACTTACAGACAGTTATTCTGTGCCGGCTGCATGGTGCAGTTTGCCGCGAATAAACTGGCTATGCGGCACATACAGCAGGTCAGCCACCTTTCTCACCAGGTGTTCCTCGTGGACATCCACCCGCCCGTCCACGAATGCCACCTCCCATAGCAGGCGCACGATCTCTATACGTTCTTCCAGACTGCACTCGCGGTTCAGCAGTTTTGTAAACGGATACAGGCAAGTCAGGTCATCGGCCCGTTTTTCCGCCTCGCGTAAAATCGTTGCGGACTGCTCATCCGACAGCCCGAAAACATCGGTAACAATACGCCGGATCACGAGGCGTTCGTCATCACCGATATGATCATCCGCGCCGGCAACCTCCATTAACAGTGCCGCGGTGGCAAGCTGTAGCGTTTGTCCTTTATCAGCCGGTACGGCAGTTTCGGGGACAAGGTGTTTTTTCAGCAAGTTATGAATGGCGCCAATCATCGTTCGTCGTGTGCTTCCCTTATGCTCTGAATGGCAGTGGTACAGCGCTGGCTGCCGACCTCTGCACGCAGAGGTCGGCTTTAATTGATATACCGGTTACTCTGGTAGTGGCCGTGTTCAAACCCGTACAGAAATTCATGCAGTAGCGGATGATTGACCGGCTCATTACTGCCGTCCTGGGTCTCGTGTCCGCTATCGTGTACCAGCACACGGTACCAGGGCTCGTCTTTGGGTGGCCGGCTCCTGGCGACCTGCTCATACCACTCATCCATGCCAAGAAACTCCGGGTCGACATCAACAATCACGCCCCGGTAATCGAATAACCGGTGCTGGATACACTGACCAATGGAGAATTTCGCCTGTTTCATGCCGCCTTACCTGCCAAGGATAACCATCTTATACGGGTGGGACAGATAAACCCATGACAAGTTCGCGCGCACCAAACGCTCCCGTATAATAACCCCGTTCATCGCACCTCGCCGCAGGCAACGAATCTTAATGAAAAACAATCAGAAGGTTAGCCAAAACAAGGTTATTACCATGCAGTACTCGCTGACCAATGCAGACGGACTGGTCGTGCGCGAGGCAGGCGGCAAACCGGTCAGTTACCTGCATGGCAGCAGTTCCATCCCCCCCAAGCTGGAAAGTGAACTGGAGAATCACGCAGTCGGCGACATTGTACGTGCAAGACTGTTACCGGATGATGCCTTTGGCAAGCGTGATGTCGAATTGCTGTGCAAGATGCCGCTCAGCGAATTTCCGGCCGGAGAAAAAATCGAGACCGGCGGACAGATCGTCGGCACCAACGAAGAAGGTAAGGAAATCCTGTTTACCATCACCGACATCCAGGACGACATTGCACACCTTGACGGCAACCACCCGCTTGCCGGCCAGACACTGGTGTTCGAGGTCGAGATACAGGGCATCCGTGATGCCACACCCGAGGAGCTCAGCAGCGGCAAGGCAGACGATCCCGGACAATCATAGTCCGGAGCAGGATTTCCCGATAATCAGCGATCGACCCGGAACCGGGTGCCCTGGTAATACAACTGGATACTGTTCGGCAGGATCTCTTCCAGTACCGCGCCGCTTTGCAGCGTATCGCCCTCACGATACTTCTTGAGGTCGACCAGGATAAAGCGGCGGCGTGGCTCCTCCGCATACACATGCACATCGATGTGCGGCAGGGTGAATTGGCTGCGGAACTCAAGTGACAACTCGCCCCACCCGGGCGCCTCGGTCCCGGCTGCACTTGCCGGTCCAGTCAGTGGCTGCTGCGCCTGCACCACGCGTGGTGCCATGGCAGGTGGGGCCTCGATGACCGGTTTCGGTGCAATATATGGTTGTACGGCAACCTTTGGACGCACGGTAACAGGAGGCTTCTCGACCGGCGCCGGGACTGGCGGCTGAACGGCTGGTGGTGACACCACAACAGGGGGAATCACTGGCACCGTATCGACAACCTGCTCAACATCCGCCGCGTCTCGACTCAGCAGGTACCCCAGCAAGGCTGCATTGAATAACAGCAGTGCAACCACGATCCACAACCAGCGCCAGGAGCGTCCCGGCCGACGCACCCCCCAGTGCGCCGACTCCAGGTCCGGCACCTCTCCCAGGGTGCGCTCACGATCGGCTTTTTTCAGCGCTTCCAGGATATACGACATGCGCTACTCCGCGACCGCCGGCCGCAACACCGGGACTCCTTCACGCCCCGAACTGGTATTCAGGTGAATCAGTGTGCGCTTGCCGACCACCCCGTCTGCCATCAGCCCGCGGCTGCGCTGAAACTCCAGCACCTGTTTCTGCAGCGGGTAACCATACAGCTGCGTATCTGCCGACAGCACTTTCACGCCCTGCACCACCTCCAGTTGCTCGCGCAACCAGGCAACGTCCGGGCCACGGTCATCCACCTTCAGGAACAAGCGGCCACCCGGCGGGGCCTGCAACATCAGCGTGTACTCCCCGTACCAGAACGGCTCCACCTGTCCGATGGTAGTGCGGTGTGGTGCATTGTCGATCACCAGCTCCACCGCCTGACCATCCAGCTGCCTAAGCAGCACCGGCACACGCGTCCCGTCTGGCGCCACCAGATTGAGTATGCCCGGTCGATCGAATTGACGCACGGTGTTCCAGTTGCCCTGCCCACGGGAACACAATAGCCCGTACTCCAGGGCGTAATTACAGAAGTCCGGCTCCACTTCCGGCGGCAGATCCACCGACCACAGCGCAAACAACCCGGTCCACGCCGTGCGATGCCAGGCATCGTCTGCCCCCGCCAGCAATGATTCCAGGGTGACAGCGGCAGGCCCTTCCGGCTCGGTCTCCGCCATAGTGACCGGTGCGACAGCCTGCTGCCCTGTCGAGGCTTCTTCCGGCAGTTCTTTCGGCGTCGTATCCGGGATGGCGACGGCCACAGGTATTTCGGGTGCCTCAGGCACCACTACCGGCGCCAGCACAATATCCTCCGACCCTTGCCAGGGCTTATAAATATACGCGAACACCCCCAGCGCCAGAGACAGAAACAGCAGCCCGGCCAGTACCTGCGGCAAGCGACTGGTGCCGGATTGCCTGGCAGCCCGTTCTTCGGCCAGCACTTCCTTCGCTGCCCTGCGAACCACTTTTTTATCGACCTGTGACTTGCCCTCGACATAGGCCCCAAGCATGGAGCGATCACACAGCACGTTGATCAGGCGCGGGATACCACCGGAAAGTTGCTGTATCCGGTCGACCGCACCCTTGTTGAACAGTTGTTGCGAGCTGCCGCAGACTTGCAGGCGATGACGAATATACGCATCTGCCTCGTCACGACTGATCGGTCCAAGATGGTAGCGGGCAGTAACGCGCTGGGATAACTGCCTCAGGTCCTCGCGCGCCAGCATGTCACGCAATTCGGGCTGACCGATCAGGATGATCTGCAGCAGCTTCTGTGTCGATGTTTCCAGGTTGGTCAGCAGGCGAATCTGCTCCAGCACATCCGCGGACAGGTTCTGTGCCTCATCGATGATCAGCACGGTGCGTCGACCGTGCGCATGGGCATCCAGCAGGTAGTGATTCAGGATATCGATCAGCGTCTTTATGCTGCTCGTCTCGGCGGGGTAACTGATGCCGAGTTCATC
This sequence comes from uncultured Gammaproteobacteria bacterium, assembly GCA_965544015.1. Lineage (GTDB taxonomy): Bacteria > Pseudomonadota > Gammaproteobacteria > UBA9214 > UBA9214 > UBA9214. The sequence continues at coordinate 6,938 of CBEULV010000075.1, forward strand.
ACACACCGTGGCAATCAGCTCGGTCGCCGTGACCTTGGGGTTGAGCACCATGGCAATGTGAACATTGTCCGGCACCTGTTCCAGCAGGCAGCGACAGATAGTGGTCTTGCCGGTGCCGACCTCGCCAGTGAGCTGAACGAATCCACCCCCCTCGCCCAGCCCGTACAGCAGGTGCGCAAGCGCCTCGCGGTGCCGTGCGCTCATGTATAGAAAACGTGGATCGGGCGTGATCGAAAACGGCCGCTCGGTCAGGTCGAAGTGGTCAAGGTACATGGTCAGTGAATGATAGCAAGTTCCTGTCTTCCCGTGACGCCGGGGTGAGTCGCGGGAAAGAGGATATCCCGGATCTCCAAACCGGCATCAGGTCGCGCCCCTGGAAAGACATATTACCAGAGCCAGCACCCGGTCATGCCAGTAACAGAACAAGGTAAAGAGGGGGGGGCAAAGAAAATCCATGCCGGGCGTATCCGACACGGGAACAACAGCGCTGTATGCTATTCAGTCGTCAGGAATCGTGAGCCGCATCGTCCCGCAAATTGTCGCCCACGGGTGAATGCAGCACCAGGTCCATGGCACGCCAGCTTTCCATGTCAACTGACTGGCGCTTGCCATGAATATCTTCCAGTATGATGCGATTATTATGCCCCGAGACAAGCACAATGGCCCGAACCTGGATCAGTTGACCGGATAGGTTACTGTACCAGTAACCTGGTATTGGCTTGTGTTGCAGAAACATCCTGCCTCCTTCGCCCAAGTCTCTTCTTATTGGCGAACTGTTATTGTTCTTCAGTACGTTGGTAAGTTATATCGATGCCTTGTGTACTTTATAGCCAATCCGCACCCCCCGGACAATCGGCCAAAGGTACTAACCACACTTGGACTCGCCGCAATTCAGGCAGGTGAGACAGCCATCCATCTGGATCGCCGCCTTGGTCTGGCACTTGTTACAGAGCTGCGACCCCTCCGGGAAATCACCATTGTCCGCACTCACCCCCTTGCTGCTGGCGGCTTCGAACTGGGCGCGTTTCTCTGCCAGCAGTTTCAACTGGTGTTCATCCAGGCCATCATCCTTGAGCAGGCCGATCATGCGCATGTGACACTCGATGGCATCACCGATCTCGGCAACCAGTGACGGCATGTACTTGCCGCCCTTCTTGAAATAACCGCCGCGCGGATCGAACACCGAGCGCAGCTCTTCCACCAGGAAGGTCACGTCACCACCCTTTCGGAACACGGCGGAAATAATCCGCGTCAGCGCAACAATCCACTGGAAATGGTCCATGTTCTTGGAGTTGATAAAGATCTCGAACGGCCGGCGCAGCTCGTTCTTGGTGCCGTGGTTGAGCACGATATCGTTGATGGTCACGTACAGCGCATGCTCGGACAGCGGCGTTTTGACCTTGTAGGTCGAGCCGATAAGCATTTCGGGACGTTTCAGCTTTTCGTGCAACTGCACGATGTTGTCCTCGCCCTGCTCCTGCGTTGTTTTTTTCGCGGCCGGTGTTTCCGGCTCTTCCCTGTCGGCAACCTTGTAAGCCACGATTTTCTTTTCTATATGAATAGCCATGCTGTACTCCTGAAACTGTTATTCAGCCGTCCCGAAGGCACTCAGAACTTGCCGTAATAGCCTTCTTTCAAGGCATCGTACAGGTTGGCCGCAGTATGTATCTCGCCGTCATACTCGACCTCCTCGTCGCCCTTCAGACTGACCTTCGAACCATCCTCCAGCGTGAATTCATAGGTGGTATTTTCCAGGTCCTCGCCCTTGACCAGCACGCCCTGGAAGGCCTCCGGATTGAAGCGGAAGGTGGTGCAGCCCTTCAGGCCCTTCTTGTAGGCGTACAGGTAGATGTCCTTGAAGTCCTCGAACGGGTAATCGGTCGGCACGTTTGCAGTCTTGGAGATGGATGAGTCCACCCATACCTGCGCCGCCGACTGGATGTCGACATGTTGCTTCGGTGTGACGTGGTCCGCGGCAATGAAATAATCCGGCAACACATCGCCGTCACCCTCCATGCTGGCACTTGCATCCGGGTTGACCAGTTCACGGTAGGCGAGCAGTTCAAACGAGAATACATCGACCTTTTCCTTGGTCTTGCGTCCTTCGCGAATCACATTACGGAAATAGTGGTGCGCAAAGCTCGGTTCGATACCGTTACTGGCATTGTTGGCCAGTGACAGTGAGATGGTGCCGGTCGGTGCAATCGAACTGTGATGGGTAAAACGCGCGCCCGTCTCGGCCAGTTCATCCACCAGTTCCGGCGCCTCACCGGCGACACGCTGCATATAACGGCTGTAGCGCGTATGCAGCACCTTGCCCTTGACGCTATCACCGGGCAGATAACCGTCGCGGCGCATGTTCGGACGCTTGCGCAGCATCTCCTCGGTCACTGCGAAATCCTCTTCCATAATCGGTGCCGGCCCCTTTTCCTTCGCGAGATCCAGCGCCACCTGCCAGCCGGTCATGGCCAACTCGCGACTGACACGCTCGGTAAATTTTACCGAGTCTTCCTCGCCGTATTTCATGCGCAGCATGGTGACGGTGGAACCCAGCCCCAGGAAACCCATGCCATGGCGGCGCTTGCGCTTGATTTCGTCACGCTGGCCTTCCAGCGGCAGACCATTGATATCGACCACGTTATCAAGCATGCGCGTGAAGATAGCCACCACCTTGCAGAATTCTTCCCAGTTGAATTCGGCACGACTGGTAAACGGGTTCTTCACGAACTTGGTCAGGTTGATCGAGCCCAGCAGACAGGAACCGTACGGCGGCAGTGGCTGCTCGCCACAGGGATTGGTTGCGCGGATGTTCTCGCAGAACCAGTTGTTGTTCATCTCGTTGACCTTATCGATCAGGATGAAACCCGGCTCGGCAAAGTCATAGGTGGAACTCATGATCATGTCCCACAGATGCCGTGCCGGTATCGCCTTGTATACCCTGCACGCCACCAGCCCGGCATTATTGGCAATGTACTCGCCCTTGTACGGCCACTCGCGCCAGATCACCTCTTCGGAGTTGTTCAGGTCGACACCGTCTTCCAGTTCCTGGCGGTTAATCGGGAATGCCAGCTTCCAGTCCGTATCGTTCTGCACCGCGTCCATGAACTCGGTGGTGATCAGCAGCGACAGGTTGAACTGGCGCAGCCGGCCGGCCTCGCGCTTGGCACGGATGAAATCCATAACGTCCGGATGACCGATATCGAAGGTCGCCATCTGCGCACCGCGCCGGCCACCGGCCGAAGACACGGTGAAACACATCTTGTCGTAGATATCCATGAACGACAGCGGACCGGAGGTATAGGCACCGGCGCCGGACACATAGGCGCCCTTCGGGCGCAGGGTAGAGAATTCGTACCCGATACCACAACCGGCCTTCAACGTCAGGCCGGCCTCATGCACCTTCTCCAGGATGTCGTTCATGGAGTCCTGCACGATGCCGGACACGGTGCAGTTGATGGTCGAGGTAGCCGGCTTGTGTTCCTGCGCGCCGGCATTGGAGGTAATACGGCCGGCGGGAATCGCGCCATGGCGCAGCGCCCAGAGAAATTCGCGGTACCAGTTGTCGCGCGCCTCGGGCGTGGTCTCGACATCAGCCAGGGCACGGGCGATGCGCTGGTAAGTAGCATCAATGGTTTCATCGACCGGCGTGCCATCTTTGGCCGTCAACCGGTACTTCTTTTCCCAGATATCCTGTGACGCCGGTTGCAGCGGAATTTCAGCGACACTGGTCGGAACAGCTTCAAGGTGTGCGATCTTGGTCATGCGTCCTGTTTTCCTCCCTCTCTTTCTTACATTTTTGTACAGG
>CBEULV010000076.1:0-10491 GCA_965544015.1 uncultured Gammaproteobacteria bacterium
ATTTATATCAGTCCATTGCGGTGATTTAAAGAGCGGGCGCCGGCGCCGATAGTATTTATGTGGCTATCGCCATAGAGAGAGGTGTTGCGATGGACAACAGTTACCCCAGTCCCCGGGATGTCGGGATCAGGATTCCGCCCACGCTTAAGGAGGACCGCTTCTGTGCCGGCTTCAGGCATGGACTCAAGGGTGGTCAGCTCGACCGGGTCGAATACATGAAGCTATCCTTTCGTGAGGGGTTTCGTGCATCGAGGTTGTATCTGCGCGATTTGCGCAGGTCCCGCGGTATACTGGAATTTCCAGCACGCAGGCGTCTGCGCCTGAGAGTGGCATAAGCACACTCTAACCGGTTGTCGCGCCTGGTGCTCCTCCGTTTGCCAATCCGCAGGCGGGGGCTGATAATCCTCGTGTGTTTTTTAACGGCATCCAATGTAGCTCCATGACTGTCAGGGTCGCCTGTTGCACGGCTCACAGGCGGCTGATCCATGCGGAGTCCACGCGTGTCTAATGTGCGCCAGCTTGCCGGGCTGGTACTGGGCCCGCTGGTGATGCTGGCAATACTGATGCTGCCGTTGCCCGGGGGGATGAGCGAGGCCGGCCTGCGGGTTGCTGCCGTCGCTGCGCTGATGGCGGTGTGGTGGCTGACCGAGGCGATACCGATACCGGCAACGGCCTTGTTGCCCGTGGCAATGTTCCCGCTGTTAGGTGTCATGAACGGCGCCGATATCACGCGCGCCTACGGGCATCACCTGATCTACCTGTTCCTGGGCGGCTTTCTGATTGCCGTCACCATGGAGAAGTGGAATCTGCATCATCGCATTGCACTGCATACCATTCGCCTGGTTGGCGTGACGCCGCAACGCATTGTGCTGGGCTTCATGTTATCCACTGCATTCCTGTCCATGTGGATCAGCAACACGGCAACAACCATGATGATGGTGACCATTGCCGCAGCCGTGCTGCACGAGGTTGAGCAGCAGATTGAACACAAGAGCGGTGAATTGCGCTTCGGGGTCGCGTTGATGCTGGGTATTGGTTATGCGGCATCCATCGGCGGCGTGGCAACCCTGATCGGTACGCCACCGAACGCCATTTTTGCCGGCGTCGTGGAACGGACCTACGGCTACAGCATCAGTTTCCTTGACTGGATGAGTTTTGGTCTGCCGCTTGCACTGGTCATGCTGGCGATTACCTGGCTGTATCTCACGCGAGTCCTGTTCCGCAGCGAGGTCGCGGAACTGCCGGGTGGGCAGGCATTCATCCGCGATCAGCTCTCAAGGCTCGGGCCGATGACACGCGAGGAAAAGAGCGTTGCCATGGTGTTCTGCGGCGTGGCGGCACTATGGATTCTGCGTGGCCTGTACCAGCCAGAGTCCCTGAAAATGGTCAAGGATTCCACTATAGCCATCTTTGGCGCGCTGCTGCTGTTCCTGATACCGGTGAATCTCGGGAAACGCGAGTTCCTGCTTGACTGGCAGACTGCGGTTACCATTCCCTGGGACATTATCATCCTGTTTGGCGGCGGGTTCGCGCTGGCGCAGGGGTTCCAGGATACCGGTCTGACCGGCTGGCTGGCGCAGCGCCTGACCGTGCTCCATGGAGTCGACCTGGTGATGGTAATCGTGGTGGTTGTATTGCTGGTTATCTTTCTGACCGAGATAACTTCAAACACGGCAACGGCTTCACTGTTGCTGCCGGTGATGGGCGCGTTGGCGACGGCGATAGACGTGCATCCGTACGGGGTTATGGTGGCGGCTGTCGTGGCTGCATCATTCGCCTTCATGCTGCCGGTGGCGACACCGCCGAATGCGATTGTCTTCAGCAGCCGTTACGTGACCATTACCCAGATGGCAAAGGCTGGCGTGTGGCTTAACCTGATAGGTGTCGTGCTGATCAGCGGCTTTGTCTACTTCCTGCTGCCGCGTATCTGGGGTATCGAGCTGGACGTGGCACCAGATTTTATTCGATGACCTTGGCCAGCACATTGACCTGGAAACAGATCTGCTCCAGGAATGCCTGGGTATCGCGTGCGCCGGCGGCGATGTTCATACGGATTCTGCAGTCGTCCTCGTCGAATTCACCGGCGGCTCCAAAGATCTGCCAGCCGGCAAAGCTGGCGACACCGTCGGTACGGGTGCCCGCGAGCGATGCAGAGGCCAGGATCTTGATAACCTCTTCACCCTTGTCGCAGTCATATTTTCTGCCGATGCCGAAACAGATGATCTCCAGCGACCAGCGCGGGTGCGGCAGCCCGCCACAGAGTTCGACCTCTGCCATGCCGCTGTACATGAACAGCCGGTTGGCACCATCCGGACCACCCGCATGAACTTCCATCTCCTGCATGTTCGTCAGGCGTCTGGGGGTGATGATGTTGGAATAATCCATGTGTATCCTCCGGAACAGGGTTATCTTTATTGAATCCTTATTGGACGACAGTTGCCAGTAGAAGGCAAGAGGGGCTGCTTGTAAACGATGTGTGGCAGGTTTCCCTGCCGCAGCTGCATCCTGCTATGCCCCGGGTTGATTCTCGATCAGGTGGTCAAGCTTGTCATCCATATGCAACTCGGTGAGTTCGGTGAAGCCACCGATGCAAACATCGTCGATTACAATCTGCGGAACCGTACGCGCGCCGTTGGTGACCTCGGCAAATTCGCGTCGTGCCTGCATGTCGGAATCAATCATTGCCTCGTCATAGGGAATGTTCCACTTGCTGAGCAGTTGTTTTGCCTTGTCGCAAAACGGGCAACTGGCGGTACTGTAGACTTTAACGCGTGCCATGATCGGGTTCCTTGCTCCTGATAAGTGTACGAGGGGCCGTATTATACAAAAAATACCGCCGTCTGCCGGGCAGGCATATGCTGTCTAGTCCCTGAGTTGATGAGGCCTGACCAGACGCTGCAGGCAGGCTGAGCCCGCAGTGAGTTCATTCCAGGCGCCATTGAACTGCAGCAACGCCAGGCTTGCTGTCGGCATCAGTTTTTCGTTCGCGGGTTCAGGTGCCGGATCGACGCACAAATATTCAAGCAGTTCTTCCAGTCCGGGGTTGTGTCCGACAATCATGAGCGAGCCGGCAGCGGGCAAACACTGATGGATGACTTCAAGCAGACTACTGACGTCGGCAAGGTAGAGTCGCTCATCCGTGCTCAGTTCGCTTGCCGCAATGCCGGTAACCGTACAGACATTGTCTGCGGTTCTGCTTGCGCGGGTGGCTGGCGAAGAAATGATGTACTCCGGGAGCAGGTTGTGATCCAGCAGCCACCTGCCGATTCGTCTGCTTGCTTCTTCACCCCGTTTTGCCAGTGGCCGACTGAAGTCACCAGAGGCACCGACATGCCAGTCGGATTTTCCATGGCGCAACAGCATGAGTGTTCTGGGCCTGTCCATCGGGGTGCGGGTGTTGCACGGCTCCAGGCCGGGCAACAGTGCTTGTCAGGTGTCGGCGAGGCTCTCTAGCAGCGTTGTTTGTGCACTGACCGGCTCGCTGTCTCCGGGTTGCAGCCGCTCGTAGCTGCCATCTGCGTTCATCACCCATGCCTGGGTATTGTCAGCGAGGTAGATACCGAGTTCGTGCATGATGCGTTTCCTGTCCTTTTTGTCGAGTATCGGGAAGGCGACCTCGACACGATTGAACATGTTGCGTTCCATCAGGTCGGCACTGGCGCCGTAGAGTTTGGCGTTGCCGTCATTCTGGAAGTAGTAGATCCGGGTATGCTCGAGGAAACGGCCGACAATCGAGCGCACGTGGATGTTCTCGGAAATACCCGGAATGCCCGGACGCAGGCAGCACATGCCACGCACTATCAGGTCGATGTTTACGCCCGCACAGGATGCGCGGTACAGGGCCTTGATTGCCTTTGCCTCGGTCAGGGAGTTGACCTTGATGATAATGCGTGTCGGCTTCCCGTCGCGCGCATGCTCTGCCTCACGGTCTATCCACCGTATCAGTGTCGGATGCAGTGTAAACGGCGACTGCAACAGTTTATGCAGATTCTGCACCTTGCCGAGGCTGGTAAGTTGCATGAACACACTGTGTACGTCTTCGCCGATCTCGGGGTCACAGGTCAGCAGTCCGTAGTCGGTATACAGGCGTGCAGTGCGTGGATGATAATTTCCGGTACCCATATGCACGTAGCGGACCAGTCCTTTTTCCGCTTCCTTGCGAATGACCAGCAACATCTTTGCGTGGGTCTTGTAACCCACCACGCCATACACAACGTGCGCACCGGCTTCCTGCAGGCGATTGGCCAGCTCGATGTTTTCCGCCTCGTCAAACCGGGCGCGCAGCTCGATGACGACGGTCACTTCCTTGCCTGCCCGTGCAGCGCTGACCAGCGCATTGACCACGGCCGAGTCCGGGCCGGTGCGGTACAGGGTCTGCTTGATGGCGAGCACATCGGGGTCGGTGGCGGCCTGTCTGACCAGGTCAATGACCGGTACGAATGACTGATACGGGTGGTGTAGCAGGATGTCGCCCTGCGAAATTGCCTCGAAGATGTTCTTGCAAGTCTTGAGACGGTCCGGGAGGCCCGAGGTGAAGCCCTTGAACTTCAGGTCGGGACGGTTGACCAGGTCGTATACCGCGAGCATGCGATTCAGGTTCACCGGTCCATTGGCCTGGAATACCTCGTCCGGACTCAGCTGGAATTCCTGCAGCAGGTAATTGCGCAAATCTTCCGGACAGTTGTCCGCCACCTCCAGGCGCACCGTGTCACCATAGCGGCGTGCGCCAAGTTCCCCCTCCAGTGCGCGTGCAAGGTCCTCGATTTCTTCCTCATCAACAAACAGGTCGCTGTTTCTTGTCACGCGGAACTGGTAACAGCCGGTACTCTTCATGCCCGGAAACAGCTCATCGACAAAGGCATGAATAATGGATGACAGGAACACGAACACATGTTTCCTGCCTTCTGTCACAGATTCAGGTAACGGGATAATGCGCGGCAGTACCCGTGGGGCCTGTATAACGGCCAGCGCCGAATCACGGCCGAATGCATCTTTTCCCTTCAGCGAAACGATGAAATTCAGGCTCTTGTTCAGCACCTTCGGAAAGGGGTGCGCCGGGTCCAGGCCCAGCGGGCTGAGGATCGGCGTCAGTTGCTTGCTGAAGAACTCGCGCAGCCATTTTTCCTGTTCACCGGTCCATTCCGAGCGTTTCAGGAAGAGAATGTCCTGTTCGGCCAGTTGCGGAATCAGTTCCTCGTTGAGAATGCGGTACTGCTCATCAATGAATTCCCGGGTCTTGCCGGACAGGATCTTGAGGATCTCGGTCGGGGTGTGGTTGTCCGGGCCTGATTGCATGGCACCTGATTTGGCGCGCTGCTTGAGTACGGCAATCCGGATCTCGAAGAACTCGTCCAGGTTACTGCTGGAGATACACAGGTGTTTCAGGCGTTCCAGCAAGGGAAACGACTTGTCCCGGGCGTATTCCAGTACGCGCTGGTTGAATTCCAGCAGGCTCAGGTAGCGGTTGATGTACAGTTCCGGCTGCTGCAGGGTGTCGTCATCCGGTTCCGAAGCGGCTTTGTGTACCTGAATATCCGGATTACCGATATTTATGATATTTGATGTCATTGAGGTGAGCGTTGTTACGGGCTATTACGTGAACAGGACGCAGGTGAAACGTTGCTACCGGTCGTCATGCTACCACCGCACGTTATTTGGAAAATTATCTTACATCAATTTACCCGGCTCTATTTGTTACAAAATTGCGGCGATCTTGCCGCATTACCCGGCATGCCAGGGTTGTGCCGGCAGCGTCAGCCGGGGCAATAGTTGCCGAGCAGGGTCACCTGCTTGACGGGGGTTAGTCAAATTACTGACGATTATTGCTATTGAATGGTGGCCAGCTTGTCGAACAGCTGCTTGCCGATCAAGCCCATCAATTCTTCCATGGTCAGGCTGTTAGGCACTTGTTTTACATTGGAAAACCAGATGTCTTCCACCTGTCCGCTGCTTTCTGCGGTCTGTTCCGAGACCAGCGGCAGACCCACGAAAACGCCCTGTTTTCCATCATCCAGGCCAACGGTAATTAATTGAAGTTCAAGTGTTTTCATGTCGTTATCTCCATTTTTGCCCAGATCTGTTGTGCGGGGCAGGTTTTCAGGGAGTACGACAATAACCATGCATTTCGCATGCCACACAAAGGGTGGCCGGTTTAACCGTGCCGTCCTTGCGATAACAGACGCCAGATGGCGCCGCTGGGCCGGTCATAACCGGTGCAGATGAAATTCAGGGCATTGAAATTATGTGCCGCCCAGTTCATGTGGGATTCGGCGTGGTGCTGCCCGCAGAACAACAACTGGTCACCGGGTTGCAGCGGGGTATCGTCCTCCGGCAACAGCAGTTCATCATTATTTTGGTGTTTGATATAGAGCGGCACGCAGGGCAGCGCCTGGCTGGTCTCGCGGGGGTCTGTGGTGAGGTCTTTCACGGTCACGGTCATGCCCTTGCCGAATGCCTCCAGCAGGGCCGGAGTCTGTTCCCGGGAGACATTCAGTGTCCAGGTTTCAGGCGGTGCGTCGGTGAGAATTCCGACCACGCGGCTGACCAGGATGTTGGCCCAGCTTTCGTTCTGTGACCGGGCCAGGCGCAGGAAATCGCCCAGCAGGGGATTGGTCAGCAGGTCGATGACACGCTGGCCAATAATCTTGCCGGGCTGCATGACGAGGTCGATATTCGCCGCGTCGAAGATGGCATTGTTACTGCGCTGATTCTGCCGTGCCACGGTAAACAGATTTTCGTTCATATCCAGCGCGGTCATGATGATGGACAGGTTGTTGGCATCGTCATCGGTGCCGGCAATGATGCCTACGGCCTGCTCGATACCGGCCTCATGCAGGGTGATAGCCTCGGTGCCGCGCCCGGCGACAGTGCCTTCCGGTGCCGCGGTGCCCTCGATATTGTATTCAATGATGACGGTCTGTATTCCCTTGAATGACAGACTGCGCTGCACGGCCTTGCCAAAGCGGCCATAGCCGCACAGTACCCAGGTGCCGCGTGGTGGTGAGGCGAATTCAGACAGTGGCGCCTCGTGGATGCTGGTCATCCATTCATAGACCAGGTACATGCTGGGTGACTGGAACATCATGGCAAAGCGATTGGCGAAGGTATCGAATGGATTGATGATGTGGTCGGTGCCAAACGATGCCATGTTGGCCTGCGAGTCGTGCGTTTCGGCGCGGCAGATGACTGGCAGTTCCGGTGCCAGCAGTTTGCTGCTGATGGCGATAGTCAGGTTGATATGGTCGATACCGGTCATTGCGATCACCCCGGCGCAATGCGGTTTCTTCAGGCCGGCAGCGACCAGCGCCGAGGAATCGGTGACATCGGCGCACAGGGCGGGGACATGTAACGGGAAATCCTCCAGTTGCAGGGTCTGTACCCGATGCTCGTTGCGATCGATCACCACGCTGCGGATATTGTCTTCGGCCAGTTCCCGCGCTACCAGGTAACCGGCGTCACCAAGACCGCACACCAGGTAAAACGGCTCACGGATACGCCGTACTGCACGGGTAAAGGTGGTGAATTCCAGTACGCGCCTGAATGCCGGGTCCTGCAGCAGTGCAAACAGTGAACCGATGGCATACAGCCACGAGATGACCGTGAGGTATATCGCCACGCTCGTCCACATGCGCTGTGGATCGGTAAACGGATAGGGAATTTCACCAAAGCCGATGGTAGAGCCCATGAAGCTGACAAAGTAGAAGGCATGAAACAGGCTCATGTGCCAGATGTTGCCCTGGTCATCAACGCCGGGCATCAGCACCAGTCCGAGAATGGATACCGCGTACACCAGGATGATGGCAATCAGCGGCAGCCGCATGCGCCGCAGCAGCAAGTAGGCGATATTATTCATGGTCTGCTAGCGGCGGAACATCACCGTTTCGGTTACCAGGATGATGACGGAGGTGACATTGGCCAGCAGCGCACCACCCGACAGTGACACGATGCTCGATATCACCATCGGGGTCAGGCCAGTGCCGGTACCGTGCTCCGATATGGTCCAGACGATAACCGCGCCGATTAGCTGCAGATCTGCCACCAGGCTGGTGGCCAGCAGCACGGCGCCGATGTGTGCGCGATCGCCGAACTTCATAATGGTGGCGATCAGGCTGACGACCAGTGCCGCGTAGAGTTCGTAGACATTGTGGTGGTTGGGATCGTCCAGATCACCGATAAAGAACCCGAAGTTCAGGGTCAGCGACAACACGATGAAAAATGCGAAGATGACTTTCTCCAGGTTCATTGCGAGTTCCTCCGGGTGTCCTGGTTGTCCGGCGCGCCAAGCGCGCCCTGGTGCAACCGTAGCAAAGGGTTCTCCGGATAACAATCTGCCCGTGTCGCATGATTGCCCGATTGAAAAAACCGGCAGGGCAACCGACAATGATGTTATGGGTGTTGCTGAAATCGACGAGGAAACACTGCGGGTATTACAGGCGCGTGTTGGCAAGATACATCTGCGTCAGCGGCTCGGTATGGAGGGCGTCTATGAGCACAAGGTTTTCGGGCAGGGTCGAACCTTCTTCCACATCGAGAACTGGTATTCGCTGCGTCCCCTGATCCGTTATTCACTGCGCCTGACCATGTTGCACGGCCGCAGCCGGCGCAATGCGCGTCGTATTGTTGTCCGCGAGAACCATATTCCTGTTGCCGGGCTGCCGCCTGCCTTCGAGAATTTCAAAATTCTGCATATTACCGATCTGCACCTGGATATTGCCCCGGATTTTCCGCGTGTGCTGGAGGAGGCGGTGCGCAAGGTGGAGTATGACCTGTGCGTACTTACCGGTGATTACCGTGCAGAGACCTTTGGCCCCTGCCAGGCGGCGCTGGACGGGCTGAAACAGGTGCGGGAGCAACTCGGTAAAGAAGTCTATGGTGTGCTGGGCAATCACGATTCCATCCGTATGCTACCGGCGATCGAGGCAATGGGTATCCGTATACTGATGAACGAGCAGGTTGCCGTGCAGCGTGGTGGACAATACATCTATCTTGCCGGGGTTGATGACCCGCACTACTTCCGTGCCGACAACATGGAGAAGGCCGCCGATGCCATTCCGGATGACAGTGTTTCGATCCTGCTGTCGCATTCTCCGGAGATCTACAAGCCGGCCAGGCATGCCGATTTTAATATCATCTTGTGTGGTCATACCCACGGCGGACAAATCTGCCTGCCGGGCGGTATTGCAGTGGTCAGGAATGCCTCCTGCCGCCGCGAGTTCTGTTCAGGTGCCTGGAACTATCACGGCATGGCAGGGTATACCTCTACAGGTTCCGGGGCCTGCGTTGTGGATGTCAGGATCAATTGTCCGCCGGAAATCGTTGTTCACCGTTTGCATGTCGCCTGACGGGGATTGATGACCCGTGAAAGCAGCAGGTCGATGACGATAAAGGCAGTAATCACCACGGCCATCTCCGGTACTGTGGCTGTGTGTACCGGCTGCATGACCAGCAAGGGCAGCAGCGTTTCCGGTAACTGATCCAGCCCCGGCCATGAACAACTGGATGGAAACCCCAGCCGGCGTTTGATGAAACTGGATAGCAGATCACCCAGCATGGCCAGGCCGCCAAACAATGCGCCATGTATATAGGTAAACCCGACCAGTGGGGCGCACAGCGTGCTGGCACTGATGGCAGCCAGCACACCGCGGATTGTCTTGGAGGCGCCTAGCCATGGCCGCTGGTCAGGAAACAGGCGCCCGGCATCCAGCGGTTGATTGCAGTGCTGCCTCAGCAACAGGCCAAGTACAACCGGTGTGCCATGTGCCACTACTAGCAACAACAGCAGTTCACTGATCAGCCAGATTCGCATATCACACTCCGGATGAGGGCGGCCCTGTCTTCAGGGTAGCGGTTGCCGGGCACAGATGCGATTGGCAACGGGATCCGAGGCAAAAAAATACCCGCCTTAAGGCGGGTATAAATGGAGGTTGGTGTTGGGCTAACACTCAAATATCAAATGCTGCATATTCACTAGATATTGTCGCTGTTGATCGACCCAGTGTTGTGAATCTGAATCACCAGCGGCAGCACGTTGCACTTCATCGATCCGACGCGCCGCCTGTTCCAGGCATTGTGCCTGTTCCATGCTATCCAGGCTCGATAACTCGTCGACATCGAAGGTTATGTCTTCCAAGGAATCGCTCCTGACTGCAAGGCCTGATCGATGAATGAGTACGATTACGCCCGTTGGGCAGAAGCCTGTCAACCACAATAGATTGACGCGAATTTTGCCAATTCCGGGAGATGGCGCGTAGGGTTTTGATAATGCTGGATTATCGGAATCGAGTAATTTTTGTATATTCAGAAATCGATTGGAAAATATTTTCATGGTGCGGAGATATTACACAAGCTACTGTTTTATAGAGAATAACTGCTCATGTGAAGAAGAAGGCCTGTCTGCATCCGGGTGTCACTGTTTCCGGCCAGCAATATCTGTGCGCTGAAGCATTCTATAAGCCCATGTTAATAAAGCGGAACAGGGACAAAGGGAATTTT
>CBEULV010000077.1:0-10328 GCA_965544015.1 uncultured Gammaproteobacteria bacterium
TTAATAGTGGTACGGAGGTACTAGTGCCTGTTTATTCTATCCAGACAACAAAAAGGCCGGCGATGCCGGCCTTTTTGCAGTCGATGCCGTCAGGGATCAGCCATCCAGGCCGGCAAATATCGCATCGCGGATCGCGTCTACCTTGCCTATACCGTTGACCTTGACGTAGCCGGGCGCGCCCTCGCCACCCTGATCGGCCCACTTTGAGTAGTAGTCGATCAGCGGCTCGGTCTGCTTGTGGTAGACGCTGAGGCGCTCGCGCACGGTATCTTCCTGGTCGTCGTCACGCTGGATCAGCGCTTCGCCGGTTTCATCATCCTTGCCCTCTTCCTTCGGCGGGTTAAAGGTCACGTGATAGGTACGGCCCGATGCAAGGTGTACGCGCCGGCCGGCCATGCGCTTGATGATCTCGTTGTCATCTACATCGATTTCCACCACGGCATCCACCTGGACACCCTTGTCCTTGAGGGCGTCGGCCTGCGCCAGGGTGCGCGGGAAACCGTCGAACAGGTAGCCGCCGGCACAGTCATCCTGCTTCAGGCGCTCGTCGATCAGGCCCAGAATGATATCGTCGGAAACCAGGCCACCGGCATCCATCACCTTCTTTGCCTCGACGCCCAGCGGGGTGCCGGCCTTGACCGCGGCACGCAGCATGTCGCCGGTGGAAATCTGGGGAATGTTGTATCGCTCTTTGATGTAGTTGGCCTGTGTGCCCTTACCGGCACCCGGTCCACCCAGCAAGATAACCCGCATAGTGTGCTCCTTGTGAAAACGCGCTGATGAAAAAAGTGGCCGTATTATCCCCGCTCACCTGCGTAATGGCCAGATAACTGAATAAATAGGGGGATGGAGGGGATTTATAGATCGGTCAGTTGAGCTGTATGCGTTGCCCCCAGGGCACCGTGGCACGCCCCTTGACCAGCCAGATCACCGGGAAACGCGGCTCCTGCCCCGGGAATTCGCCTTCCGCATCAGTGAAATACACCAGCAGGTCGGGGCTGCTGCCCGCCTCATCGAGCCAGGCAAACGGCGGCGTAAAGCGTGTACCACCCCCGCCGCGAATATTCCCGGGCAATTTGAATTCCTCCCACGGCTCGAACACCCACGGCCCCTCCGGCGACAGGGCTGCATCACAGGCCAGCAAGGTGATGCGCGCACGCGCCTGACCCTTGATGGCATCGATCTCGGCGACGAACTCGCGCATTTCCGCAGAGCGGATCGAACCGCTGGTATCCAGCACCACGACAATATCGATCTGCGAACTGCGCAGGCTGGGAAAGATCGCTTCACCTTCACGACGTGACGGTCGCATATAACTGTAGTCATCACGACAGGCCGTGCTCATATAGCGCGCCAGCAGCATGCGCCAGGGCAATTGCGGTTGCAGCAGGTGATCGACCAGCCGCCGTAGCGAGCCACCCAGCTTGCCCGCCTGCATGGCCTGCTGCGCGGCGCCGGCCATGCGCTGGCGCCACTGGATAGACAGCTGCTCCTTTTCCGCCTCGCCGAGGGGTTCCGGCGCACCTGCACTGGCCTGCTCACCGTCCCCGTCATCACCTCCGGCACTGCCAGTACCGTCACTGTCCGATTCATCAAGGCGGCCCTGGTTACGGCTCGCCTGTGACTCGTTACCGTACAGGTGCTGGTCGTGCGGCTGTTCCTCGTTGTTCTCCTTGACCAGTGGGTAGATTTCCTCGGCCATCATGCCTTCGTAACCGATGTTGTAGAGCGCGCCGGGTACCGCAGTCATACCCTCCTTGATCAGGATCGGGTTGATGGCAAGGTCACAGGCCACGTCCCAACGGTCATGGTTACGGTGGTCCCGACGCGCAAAATGCGACAGCGCACAGTGCAGTACCTCATGCGCCAGGGCAAACTGGGTTTGCTCCAGCGTCAGGCTGTTGATGTAGTCGGGGTTGTAGTAAAACGCACGCGCATCGGTGCCAATGGTCTTGCACCACTTCGGGTCCGCCGCCTTCATCGGCATGCGCAGCACCAGCGCACCCAGGAACGGTCGATCCAGGATCAGGCGCGTGCGTGCAGCAGACAGCTTGGTTTCGATTTCGTCGGACATGGCTGAAGAATTATTCTGCCACAGAGTTCACAGAGAAGGCCATCTCGCGCAAAGCCAGCCGCAAAGGCGCAGAGAAAGTAATAAATACTTGCCACAGAGGGCACAGAGAAGGCCATCTCGCGCAAAGCCGCAAAGGCGCAGAGAAAACCGAAGAATGCTTTCCACAGAAGGCACAGAAAAACATCCAACACTAAAGAAAACCCCTACCGTCATTCCCGCGCAGGCGGGAATCCAGCCTGTCCGGTTACTATAGATCTATAACAATGTTTGCCCTTTTCAGAACTGTGCATCAGGGTTCACACCAGAACTCTTTTTGCCGCTGGGTCCCCGCCTGCGCGGGAACGACATGAGATCATTTGTTATCTCTGTGCCCTCTGTGGCAATTATTTTTTCTCTTGGCACCTTTGCGCCTCTGCGTGAGATCAATTGTCGTACAGCATCACGTCGGCGACGATGTTCGCCCAGCGTGAGAACTGCGGTACCGCGAAAATATCCTGGCCAATCGCACGGTACATATCGGACACCAGCATCACACCCATTTCGCGCTGCGGGAAGGTGCTCGCGTAATCGAGGATGTTGCCATAGGTCTCGGCGGAATTTTCTTCATTGCGCGCACGGATTGCCCGGCCGACCAGCGCGGCGGCAACCGCGTACTGCAGATCGGTCTCCTTCGGGACATGCACCTTTTCGCCGCGCACGATGGCATCAATATCAGGCAGCTTGTCGAGATTCTCGACAAAGGCGGACAGTTCAATGCCGGCTGCCGGACCGACGCAGGCCTGTAGTGTACCGGTGAGCAATTCCTGCACGTCACCGAATTTTTGCAGTGCGCGATGGGCAAACTCCCAGGAGCGCGGGGACGGAAACGCCACCGGGTTATGCGCCGGGTCGAACTCGAACAGCAGTTCCGGACGAAAGCGCAGAAAGGCAATTAGCCGGTCATCGATATCATTGGCATAGGCCCAGGCCACCCAGTCATCCAGGTTGACGTCGACATCAAAGTGCGAGAAACGGTTGGCGAGCGGCGCCGGCATGGTATAGGTCACGCCACGGTCGCCCTGCCGGTTCCCGGCAGCGAAAATCGCCCAGCCTTTCGGCACGCTATAGGCACCAAGGCGCCGGTCAAGAATCAACTGGTAAGCGGCAGCCGACACACTCGGCGGTACCGAGGTGATTTCATCAAGAAACAGAATGCCCTGCGGGCCATGTCGACTCACATCCGGTAACATGGAGGGCACCGCCCATTCCACCTGCCCGTCGACACGAAACGGGATACCACGCAGATCGCTGGGTTCCATCTGCGACAGGCGGATGTCGATCACCGGCATACCGTGTCGCTCGGCTACCTGCGCAACCATTTGTGACTTTCCCACGCCCGGCGGACCCCATAACATCACCGGGGTGTGCTGGCCGTGGACGGCCGCCTGGAATTCGCGCTCTAGCACGGTAAGAAGCTGGGCAGGTCGCATTCAGATTCCTTCTGTTAATTGATGCTGAAAACTGACAGCGGATATTACTGGCTTTGCGGTTGAAAATCATGGGCTGCCGGCAGGAGGCAGCGGAGCCCCGTGACAGGGATTGCCGCGCTGGCCGCTCCCGGCCTCCTCGGCAACTGCTCCATGCGTCGCCTAAAGCGCCTACTCTTGGTGCTCTACCTCCTCGGTAACTGCTCCATGCGTCGCCTAAAGCGCCTACTCTTGGTGCTCTACCTCCTACATCCCTGCAGTCGTGCCTCCCGCGGCACTTGAACATCCATGTACATCGCGCTCGCAATAACAAGGATGGTTAAATTAATCAGAGCTTTTCTGATCCGGCATTTGCAGATAGCCCAACATCCTGCGCCTGATGTTGGTCGGTTCATCAACGACATCCCGGACCAGCTGAAACAGGGGGTATGTTGCCACATCAAGCAGCTTGAATTTTCTTACCATGGAAAGTGTATGGGTACCTTCGGAGAGACGCCCGGCCGGCTCGCCGCGTGCCAGGCGCCGGCCCAGTTCATGGTGATGTGAATCGGCACTGGTGGCCGTAGTCACCAGGTCTCCGAGACCGGCCAGCTGGTACGCCGTGCCGGCCTGTCCGCCCTTGACGGTCAGTATCGCCCGCATCTCGCGGGTGGCCGCCACCGCGAGGTAACCGCGCACGTTGTCACCGAGTTGCAGCTCATCGGCCATACCAAACAGAATGGCATAGACATTCTTCAGCGCCGAGGCCCAGGCGATGCCGGTCAGGTCATTGGAGTAGTCCAGCACCAGGTTGCTGCCCCGGAACCAGTCAGCAACCGTGTCATAGCATTCCGGTTGCGAAACACCCACCTGCGCAAAGGCCGGACGACCGGCACGAATCTCTTCCGCGATCATCGGGCCATACAACACGCCATACGGGCGCACTGATCCATAAACATCCGCGAAGATCTGTGGCGCCGGGCGGCCTGCCTCATCCAGCCCCTTGGCGACACTCAGGGAAACGCAGTGTGCGGGGAGTGACGGGAACACCTGCTCGGCCAGTCCGGCAAGCGGTGTTACCGGCACACAGTAGATGACACCATCGACATCGACCGCCGCATCAAGTCCAACCACCTCGTGCCCTGCGATCGGCCTGACATCATGGAACAGCAGGCGGTGCCGAGGCGCCAGCAGGGTTTCCATGGCATGCCCCATCTCGCCGTAGCCAATGATGAGGATGGAACTGTTTGAAGCCATATCTTCCTGCCCTGCACGCCTGTGCGGAAACTACCCGAGAAACGAGCAGCAGTAATCGGTGGGGCTGGCAATCCTTACGGTAAATGCCGAGTCGCCCGGAACCTCGAATGATTCGCCGCCCTGCACCGGCTTCCATTCTGTTGCACCGGGCAACAACACCTCGAGTTCACCGGAGTGGATTTCCATCAACTCCGGGGCGCCGGTATTGAATTCATATTCACCTGGCTGCATAAATCCCAGTGTTTTGACAGAGCCGTCTGCAAAACGCAGGGTGCGACTGGTGACCTTGCCATCGAAATAGACATTGGCCTTTTTCACGACCGTGACATTGGTAAATTCAGACATTGTTTTGCCCTTGCCTTAAATAACATCCCGGCTTATTCCGGCATGAGGAGTTCACTTCTGTTCAGGTATTCGATGTGCGTAATGGTGCGACCTGGCCGTGCTCAAGATAGTGCAGGTAATCCGCAATAATCCGATCGTGGTCAAACGCAAGCCGCGGGCAATGCTGCGGAAGGTACAGCTCCAGGTTCATGGCATCGTCGGCGGCACACGGTTCACCGGTCGCCTCGGCTATATATACAGGTGTTACCGTATGACCACGCGGATCGCGCGCGGGATCGGAATAAATTCCCAGCAAACAGACAAGTCTCACATCAAGCGAGGTTTCTTCTTTCATCTCGCGAATAACGGCCGCCTCCAGCGTCTCGCCGACATCGACAAAGCCGCCCGGGATTGCCCAGCCATGGGGCGGATTCCTGCGCTCGATCAGCACGATGGGCCGACCGGGACGATCGACCATCTCGATAATGGCATCGACGGCAATGGCCGGGGTAACGGGTCGGGTCATTGTGTTCCCTGTTGTTTGAAGCGGTGTATCTGGCGCCGTTGCCGCTTGTCCGGACGGCGCTCACGTTTCACCCCATTATGCCCTTCGAGTTTGCGTTGTGCATACAGGGCATGACGTTCACTCGCGCTTTCCTCGGACTCGCTGTACAGGGTGCGCGCCTCCTCAGCCGGTCGGCGTTGTTTAGAAAGTTTCTCAACAATGACGATAAAGCGATACGGGCCTTTCTGTATGGTCAGCGTATCCCCTGCCGCGAGCTGGCGAGAGGGCTTGATACGGCTGCCGTTATGATGCACCTTGCCACCGCTAATGGCATCCGTGGCAAGAGAACGTGTCTTGAAGAAGCGTGCCGCCCACAGCCACTTGTCGATACGCATGGTATCTCTTGTTGCCTTTTCCATCCGCCTATTCTCGCGCAAAGCAGCAAAGGCGCCAAGAAAAAACATAATCAGTTGCCACAGAGGGCACAGAGAAAAAAACACTAACACCAGGATCTCTAATGTCGTTCCCGCCACCGTCTGCGCGGGAGCTGTCCCAGAGACGCCCACATATGCACCATCAAGGCGCTGCATATGGAATGGATAACCAGGCACAGCTGACCGCCAAGGGCCCCATCTGCACCCGTAGTAGCCAGGGGCTCAAAAAAGCGGGTTACCGATAGCAGAGGCAATCGTGATACTTTTTGTTAATATAAGCACTGAATGACCATCCGGACGGGCTGAGCGGCTTTCCGGAAAAGTCAAATAATATAGAACGTTAAGTGTGGGATAAGGCAGTTATGGAGATAACAGTAGCACAGGAACAGCAGCTCCTCCGGGCGACGCAGGATTTCAGCAGGGCCATGGAGATCCGCAATTCGATGAGCGTGCGCGTTGCCAGGCGGGTAACGGCCATTTTGCGGATCGGGATGGTGAGCCTGGGTGCTGTGACGCTCATCCTGCTTATGATGCTGTATGCGTTCACATCCAAGATGGATGAGATGATCATTGCGCTGAACACCATGAATGAAGAGTTTTCCTCAATGTCCCAGGACATGACACTGATGAAGACAACGCTCTATGGTATGGAGCGCAATATCTCCCATGTTCCCGCCATTACCCAGGCGACCAGCGATATCACCGGCACCGTTGGCGAGATGCGCGCAGAGGTCGACAACATGACACAGGCAATTGGCAGTCTCAATAACCAGACTCACGGGATTACCAGCCAGGTCAGCAACATGACCTGGCAAATGCGTGGGCTCGACCCTGCAGTACAGCACATGGGCAGGGATGTGAACCGGATGTCCGGCCCGATGCGTATGTTCAACATATTTAATCCAATGGATTAATCATGAATAACGACAGTATTAATTCCCCTGATGAAAAACCGGCTGATGCCTTTGAGGCGATAGCCAGTGCGATGATCGAATTCCGCAGTGAGATGGAGCATTACGATGGTCTCGGCACAAAAATTGCGAACAGAACCCGTTTTATTATACGGGCCGTCTTTACCACCCTGATCGTCTCTTCTATCTACCTGGTGTTCATGATCTTTCAGATGGCCAACAATATGAGTGTCATGACCGGCCACCTGGAGAGCATGTATGGCCGCTTCGGCAGCATGTCACAGGATATGCACGAGATCGCCGGACTGGTTGATTCGATGGGGAAGAGTATTTCCGGGATCCCCGTGATTGCTCAATCAATGACGCAGATGGATGAGGATGTCGGCGTCATGAGTGGTTCGGTTTATGAGATAAACACCATTATTACCGCCATTGATAATGACATGGTCAGGATAAATTCAAATATGCAGGAGATGGTCGGGCGGCTCTCCAATATGAACCGAGCGGTCAACTGGATGAGTCACGACGTGAACGAGATGGCTGCACCGGTGAATAGTGGTCCGATGTCAGGGTTCTGGCCGAGGTAGCAGAGCTACCACCCTCCTCCAATCGTTACACATAATCGTGGCTCTATAGAATTACTTCTGCAGCGTGGCACGAGAAAAGGTCCGTGTCTGATCGCACTAACGCCAATCCAACCTGCAGGTTTTTCGATATAACAGAATAGACAGGTAAGCTACTGCTGTGTCGCTTGCTGCTGTTCGGCCAGGCCGGCCCGGGCCGCCTCCAGAAAACGCTCGTATGGCAACGCGCCATCGAGCCGGTGCTGCTCGCTGAAAAATATCGTGGGGGTCGCACGCACATTGTATTTCCCGGCCGCGGCAAGGTTCTTCTGCAGCTTCTGCTCGTACTGCGGCTCCCGCCAGGCGCGTTCGACGACATCATCCGGTACAGCGCAACCCGCGGCGAGCTCATTCAGCACCTGCTCATCACCAATATTGCGGCCTTCCAGGAAATAGGCCTCGAACAGGCGCCGGTGCAGGCGGTAGAAGGTGTCTGCACCGGCCTCCTTGGCGGCCTCGGCCAGCAGCAGTGCCTTGTGCGAATTGGCATTGAAGGTTTGCGCGGGCAGCTTGATACCCTCCTCACCGGCCAACTGTTGCAGATTCGCCATCATCTGTTGCCAGCGTTCACTGCTGTAGCCCAGCTCGTCAATCGGCATGCCTTCAGGCGGTGTTTCGGGATGAATCTCCACCATCACCCAGTTAATCCTGAGATCGAAGTGTTCGCGCAAGCGATCCAGGCGCAGGTCGCCGATGTAACAGAACGGGCAGATATAGTCGGAAATGACCGTGGCCAGCAGGGCGGGTTTTCCGGTGTCCGGCATGATCGTTCCTGCAGAGGACCGTTAAGCCCGCCAGCTCCCTATGCAGTCATCGACTGCAGCAGGTCGTTCAGCCGGTTGACGAAGCCGACCGGGTCTTCCAGCTGGCCTCCCTCGCTGAGCATGGCCTGGTCAAGCAGGATGTTCGACCAGTCGGTGAGTCGTGCCTCATCCTCTTCATCTTTCAGGCGGCTGACCAGCGGGTGACCGGGATTGATCTCCAGCACCGGTTTGGTCACCGGCACCTCGTGCCCGGCCTGCTTGAGCATCTGTTGCATGTGCACGGCCATATCATGCTCATTCATCACCAGGCAGGACGGTGACTCGGTCAGGCGTCGACTCACGCGCACTTCCTGGACGCGTGCATCCAGCACTTCCTGCATGCGCTTGACCAGGTCGGCATATTCATGCTCGGTCTTTTTCGCGGCCTCCTTCTCTGCTTCGTCGGCCAGTTTGTCGAGATCCAGCTCACCCTTGGCCACCGATGCCAGCGGCTTGCCATCGTATTCGTGCAGGTGTGACACCAGCCACTCGTCGACACGGTCGGACAGCAGCAGCACCTCGATACCCTTGCGACGGAAGATCTGCAGGTGCGGACTGTCTTTTGCCGCGGCAAAACTGTCGGCGGTCACATAGTAGATCTTCTCCTGGCCATCCTTCATGCGGCTGATGTAATCCTCCAGCGAGACATCCTGCTGCTCAGTGTCCTTTGCGGTACTGGCAAAGCGCAGCAGCTTCGCGATACGCTCGCGATTGGCATTGTCCTCCCCTGGACCCTCCTTCATCACGTTGCCGAATTGCTTCCAGAACTTCGCGTACAACTCCGGATTGTCTTTCGCCATGGCCTCCAGCAGACCCAGCACCTTCTTCACGGAGCCGGCGCGGATGGTATCAATCAGCTTGTTATGTTGCAGGATCTCGCGGGAAACATTCAGCGGCAGGTCGTCGGAATCGACCAGACCACGAACGAAACGCAGGTAGTACGGCATCAGCTGCTCGGCATCGTCCATGATGAATACGCGTCGCACGTACAGCTTGATGCCGTGCCGGTTGTCGCGGTCGTACAGATCAAACGGTGCACGCGCCGGGATATAGAACAGTGTTTTGTAGGACTGCGAGCCTTCGACATGACTGTGCACCCAGCGCATCGGGTCCTCGAAGTCATGCGCGACATGCTTGTAGAATTCGGTGTATTCCTCATCCGTGATCTCGTTACGCGGACGCGTCCACAGCGCAGAGGCCTTGTTGACGGCCTCGAATTCATCGCCTGTTTCCTCATCACCGGGCGCCTGTTTTTTCATCTCGATGGGCAGTGGAATGTGGTCGGAGTACTTGTGAATGATGTTGCGCAGCCGGTAACCGTCAAGGAACTCGTCCTCGCCCTCGCGCAGGTGCAGCACGACCTCGGTGCCGCGCGTCGGCTTCTCCACCGTCTCCAGCGTGTAGCTGCCGTCACCGCCCGAGATCCAGCGCACGCCCTGTTCGGCCGGCAGGCCGGCGTGACGCGTGGTCAGCGCGACCTTCTCCGCGACAATGAATGCGGAATAGAAACCGACGCCGAACTGGCCGATCAGTTGAGTGTCTTTTGCCTGGTCACCGGTCAGCGATTCGAAGAACTGGCGCGTACCGGACTTCGCAATGGTGCCGATATTGTCAACCACCTCGTCGCGTGTCATGCCGATACCGCTGTCAGTAATGGTGACGGTACGTGCATCCTTGTCGAAGTCGACGCGAATACCAAGCTGCGTATCACCGTCGTACAGACTGTCGTTGCCAAGCGCATCGAAACGCAGCTTGTCGCAGGCGTCGGAGCCATTTGAGATCAGCTCGCGCAGGAAAACTTCCTTGTTGGAATACAGCGAATGGACCATGAGGTGCAGCAGCTGCTTCACCTCGGTCTGGAATTCAAGGGTTTCTCTCTGGCTATCAACCGTCATGCGTGACTACTCCTTGCTGATTCTGGATATTTCCGTTTCATTGGGGCAGTGCGGTTG